>MIAO01000104.1 GCA_001829155.1 Spirochaetes bacterium GWB1_36_13
ATTATAAAATGACCGCCTGTCATTCCGGTTTTTGCTTGCAAAAGACCGGAATCTGTTACTTAAAACACTTATTGTCAATAGATTCCCGCCGAGTTTATCCTGAATAAACATGAAGGGCGGGAATGACAAAGTAAATATAAAAACGGACAATTTTAGTATAATACTAAATTGATTTAATGCCAAACCCAAGTTATTGATCGGCATTGTCCATTTTTTTTGATAAAGCCGGTTATTTTTTCTTCATCCATAGTTTCAAGCTCTTCTTTTTTAAAATTCAGCTTCAATTTCTTAAAGTTATTTGAATTGAATAGCACTAAAAAAACATCTAAACAGGACAAGGCTTTTATCAAAGTCGAGTCTGTGAAAAAAATGAGTATTCCTATCAGTTTTTTTAATCTTTTATTATCAAATCATAGAATTCCTCAGAATCTATAATTTTTATTCCGTTTATCCTAAAGTCTTTTTTGTTTCTTGTTATCATATACTCACAATCTGATTCTACTGCACAAGCATATTGTACAGCATCTTCGTAATCTTTCATTTTAAATTTTTCTGCTGAATTTAATATACTAAAATCTACTTTTGATATTTTAAAAGTATTTAATATTATTTTTACTAATTCCATTGCCTTTTCATTTCCTAAAGTCTTTTTTGCAATGTAAAAAATATTTGTTGTAGAAACAGCAGAAATATATCCTTTTACAATATTATTTTTTACAGCACTCCATAATAATGCTGACTTTTCATAAAACGGTTCTCTTTTCAGCAAAACATCCAACAAAATATTTGTATCAACGAATATTTTCATAATCTTTCAACCTCTCTTCAGCTATAAAATCTTGGTAGTCTATTCCTTTCAGGTCTATTATTCCCGATATGGCTTTTACAGAGTCACTGATAACTAAATCTTCCTTTTTTATGTTTGTTTTTTCAGAAATTGGTATTATTGTTATTTCAAGCTTATGATTCCTAAAATTCTCAGGAAGGTTAATAACCCCTTCTATTAAACTGCTGTCAATTATTTCTCTTATTGCTTCCATTCTTCTCACTCCCTATTTTTATTTTTAATACTAAAGTCATCACCGATTTAAATTTCCCGCTTTTTTTACAAAAGTCGAGTGTGTTCAATAAACTGTGTGTGAGTTGTTTTTCCATTTAAAATCTACTCTCAAAAATAATACTAAATTGGATTAAAGCCAACCCCCAATTTTTAATTGGCATTGTCCATTTTTTTGATAAAGCCGGTTATTTTTCTTCATCAAGTTCTCTTTCTTGGAACGGTTGTGTTAAAGTTAGAAAGTCAAATATATAAGGGTCTTTTAAAGTCTGTTTTGCAATCTCCGACTGTTTTTTGATTAAGGTTGTTTCAAAATTGGTCGTTGAATTTCCTAGTCTTTTATGGATTCTGCTTTTTATCATTTAAACTAAGGTATCTCTATTCCAGCCGTTATTGATAATTTGTTCTATATACCAAAACCTTATTGAGACATCTTTTATTTTTTTATGAGCAGAATATTATGTCCCCAAGGAATCTGAGAAACAATCTGTTTTCTTGTTTCTAATTTTGCCACAGCCTGTGGCAAAAATTCATCTTCACGACTATACTCTCTGAAAAAAGCAATCATTCTTCCAATATTTCTTTCTGAAAAACCTTTTACATCAGGAATTTCATTTTTTAAATCATGGGCAAGCTTCGGGATCACTCCTGCTCCCCAGCCTTCTTTCTGCTGCCTTAGATAAATCATTTCTCCAATATCCCAGTACATCTTTATTATTTGAGTTGTTCAGATAATGGGATCCATTATTTTCTGATCAATTTAAAATATCAATGATAAGAAGCTGATTGATAGAAATGGTTTTCAATAATCGGCAGCCTGATTGGAGCGGAAAATATTGCCGCAAAAAAGATTCCTCCCGATTTTTTGCGTCAAAAATTCATTTCCTTTTGAGTTTACATTAAAAATTTATTATATTTTTCTTAAATATTTCATTTTAAAAAACCTTATGAATATTTTTTAATTACAAAAAAATGATAATATAACAGTAAAAATGATGAAAAACAGATTTTTATTTTTTCAATTCTTATTTCTCTTGATTATCCCTCTCAACCTTTTCCCAGAGTGGTTTCTGGTCAATGGGAAGTATAATGAGGAATGGAGAGTAGAAGTTACCTCTGAAATAAAAACGAAAAACCACAATATTGTGACTATTTTAGATTTTTTTGATCCGATCAATTATTCCAATATGATGAATGCTCAGGAAATTACGGCGCTTTCCTCTACCATTAAAGGTGAAAAGTATGTTCTTAATAAAATTATTTCAGAAGATAGTGAGCTAAATCGTTTTATTATCAAATTTTTAGATAAAGACTATTTTTTTATTAATAAAAGCTATAAAATCAAAACCCAGCTTTCTTTAAACTATTCTTCTTATGACAGCTTTTATCAGCCAAAAAATAATCCTGAAAATCCATTTCTCCGGTTTTATGAAGATATTCCGGAAGAGTTTATCAAAACAATCGAAGAACTGGTTAAAAACAAGAAAAAAAATTCAGATGTTGTCCTTTCGATTTACAGCTGGATCAAAAACTATTTTATATTTTCCTTAAAAACCGAGTCTTCTGCGATAAAAGAAGTTTATAAAAAGAAAGAAGCCAATCTTGAGGAAATTCTGAATATCTGGATTTATGCCTTGCGGGTCGCTAAAATTCCTGCCCGGATTATTCACGGCTATTCACTTCCTTTTTCTTTGATTTTAAAAGAAAACAAAAATAAATTTATTTTTACTTATCCACACGGGCTTTACCACTGGATTGAATTTTATTTTGACGGAATCGGCTGGATTCCACTGGATCCTTTTAATGACACGCTGTTTTTTGTTCCGCACAATCTGATCAGAAAAACAAATTCGTTTTATTTTAACAGCAATCAGGATAAAATCTATGTCTATCCCAAGTATCCGAAAGATATGTCGTTTAGTCATAGTGTTTTTTCTGAAAAAACAAAATCTGAGGAAAAACTGACTATTCAAGCTGTTTTGGGTTCTGAAAACCTCTTGATTACTCCCCCGCTTGTTTCTGAAGAAAAACCGACCAAAAAAAATGTTTTTTTCAATGAATTTTTTCCCTCAGAATTTGGTGTTTTCAGCAATCCTCTTAAAATAGATATGGAAGTAACGGAAAAAGAACCTCTCAGTCAGAAACTCTATTTTGAGAAAACAAAAAAAGGGTATTCTGTTACTCTTCCGCTTTATTTTCTTGAAATCAACCAGTTTGGTGAATTCTGGCTGGAGCTTCAGGTTCAGGGAAAGACCTATAAATCTTTTTCATTAAAACCGAATTTCAGCCGGATCAGTATTGAATATACTCCTGTTACTTTTGTTTTCCCAGAGCTGATTCATTTTAAGGATGAAGTGATTCTTACCTTGAAAGTAAAAAACATTTCAGCTGTTTTCTGGTATGGAGTGATCGGGAACCCGACTGGAGACAGCCATGATACTTTTAAAAGTGAAAATGAATATTATCATGTTGATATGTGTTATAAATTTAATTTTTTCTGATAAATAAAAGACTTCCGCCGTCAAAAATAGGTCCCTGATACAGTTCAATCAATTCAAACCCTTTTTTGTGAATCCATCGTTTAAGCTCCTGCCCTTCTTTTAAAAACTGGAGAGAGCCTGTTAAAAAGACTTTGTCCTCGAAACTGCCCAAAGCTCCTCCGATAAAACCGTGGGGCATTCCAGGAAGAATGATGGAATCAGGGGAGATATAAAAAGTATCAAAATTTTCAGAAAGTATTTTTAACGCTTTCCGGTCTGAAAGGATCAGAGCACGGTTGCTAAAATGAAAAAGACTGCATCGGGTATATCCTTGATGGATAGAATATTTTTTTTTATCAAGAGACTGGTTTTTTAAAACTTCATCTGTTATTTTAAAATTATGAATGATAAAATCTTTTCCTGAAAGGGCGCAGTAAAGAGCTGTTTCAGGATATTTCATGCCTAAAGGAGTTTTTCCCTTGATATAGGATATCGCGGATTCCTGAAGAATCTGGTAATATTTTTCAGGAAGATTGGGGGCTGTTATCAAAAGATTTTCATCTGTCTGTGAGAAAAATATGTCAGGATGTCCACTGATGGCAGGATAAACAATTTTTTGTGTAGAAAACGGAATAATTTCAGCAAATTGGGAAAGCTTTTCTAAAGCTGCCAGAGGAAGCTGCGCATCTGCAATTACTTTCAAATCTTTTATCTCATGCTGAAAAAAGCCCAGACTTTTGAGTCGATTGAAAAACCCTGCGATGCCCATTTTTCAAAAAGCGGGAATGCTTCGCTTATCTTGATTTTCAAGACTTCAATATCTTCTGAATCTTCAAGCATCTGTTCTTTGATGTCGGGAGAGACTTCAACTATAACCAGATAAATATTTTCAGAAGTCAGACCTGCGCTGGTAGATAAAGAAGGGCTGACTGAAACCACTTTTCCGGTATAGCCTGTTTCTTCTTCCAGTTCACGGAGTCCTGCAAATCCGGGAGCTTCATTTCCTTCGATCAGTCCTGCAGGAAATTCAATAACATATTGATTTAAAGGAACGCGATATTGTTTGATCAGAATGACTTCACCGGTTTCTTTTAAAAGAGGGATAACCACAGCGGCTTTTGTATGATTGGTTCTTTCAATATATACCCACTGATTTTGATTCAAAGATTTATCCAGATAAATGCTTTTTTTAAGTTCTATGTATTTATCTTGATAAAGATTTTCGATGGATTGAATTTTAAGCTTTTTCATGTTTTTCCTTTTTGTTTTTTTTAATATTAAAAAAAAGCCATTTAAGATAAACCAGACCCCACACAAAAATATCAAAAATACGGTAAGGTTTTTCTTTTAAATGGTAGAGATATTCCTGATTTTTCATTTTATAGCGGAAAGGAATGTCTTTTTTGTCATTGCACATGACTTCAATCTGATGATTGACACAAAACACAACAGTTTTTGATAAAATATCGCGGTTTTCGAGTACCCATTCTTCCTCTTTACCTTCTTCCAAGCCTATAAAAAGAACATGGGGAGAGCTTTTTTTGATCACAGTCTTTGTTTCTTCAGGCCTGTTTTTAAGAAGGACTTTTGGATAAGTGCCTATAATTTTCAGTTCATGAAAGCTGTTTCTTAAATTGACCAAAAGTTTATTAAGCCCGATTGAGCTTCCGCCAAGCAATATAAAATGAACCGAAAACATATGGTATTCTTTAAAAAGAGGCGTCATGAAATCTTTTCCGTCATTCAGTGTAAACTGGTAGGAAGGATAGGTTTTTTTGATTAGATTGTAAAGCAGCCGGCTTTTTGGGATCACAATATCGATCTGATTTAAATAGGCTCTTAATTTTTTATTAAAAAGAGATTTTATAAAAAGTTTGACTGTTAGTTTCGTGATCGAAAGAAAACGGCGCTCTTTAATGTTTTCCTGAACCATTCCCATTAATTCATCAAATCCGATATCGGTAATTTTCAGGTGGCAAAAATCAAGCTGATTCATTTTTTACTCACTTTCCCGCAGATAATCCGAATAACTGACAGTCTGACTATCGGGGTTGTCTTTTGCAAGCTGGAGAGCTTTTACAGCGCATTCCATAAATTCAATCTCTTCAATATTTTCATTAAACTCTGCAATGCCCACACTGGCAGTGATTTTAGATTTTCTTCCCAGAAACATAAAATCTTCTTTTTCTATTCTGTTACGGAGTCTTTCACATAGAAAAGAACCGTCTTGTTCTGTTGTATCGGGGAGAATAATGGCCAAACGGTTGTCTTTCAGTCTGAAAATCAGGTCTGTAATTCTTAAGTTTCTTTGAATAAAAGAAGAAAGCTGAGAAAGAATCTGGGTTTGATAGGAATCTCCATGAGTTTTGACAGCTTCAGAAAAATCATCGATTTCTATCAGAGCCAGAGAAAAAACACGGTCATAGCGTTTTGCTTCATAAATCGCTTCATTGATTCTTTTTTTAAAGTATTCTGAATGGTATAAGCCTGTTTCAATATCATGGGTGATAAGAGAATAAAGCATGGCGTTTTCGAGTGCGTAAGAGACAAATTGAGAAAATTGATCGAGAAAAGCAAAATCGTCTTTTTGAAAATTTCCGAAATATTTTTCTCCAAGAAGGACAAATCCGATTAAAAGACCTCTTACTTTCAGAGGAAGAATTACTCTTGTACCCACAGAAGAAAAAAGAGGAAAAATAACCGGTTCGTAGATAAAAGAAGAATTTTTTTCTGAGATAAAACGCACTATATTGTCTTCAAAGCCGATAGCCTGAAGATCATCTTCCAGTTCTTTGTTTTCAGGAGCCTTCGAAAAAACCATCTCGTAACTTCCTGAAAAGAGTTTTTTTAAATAAAAAAATCCATTTTTAATATTTAATTCCCCCATACAGCTGATAAGTGCTGTTTCCATTATTTTTTTTAAGTCTTTTTCTCTGATCATGCTGGATGCAATATCTATAAGAGATTCAAGAGAAAGAACATATTGTTCTTCTTTGGTATTCATTATTTACTCCTGAAAAAATTATTATTAAAAATACTGATAAAAATAGCTTTAAACAATTTTATCCTCTGCCGATATAAATATAGTACACTCTCCATGTGTGTTTTTAGGTTTGGGAGGCATAGCGTAAAAACCTCCCCTTTTTTTTCATCTTCAAATCATTTATATTTTATTTCCGAATGACTCAAAAGGATTATGTTATGGAATTAAATCAAATCAAACAGGCAGCCCGGATGATCCGTGAAAAAAAAACAGGGACCGTATTTACCGGGGCAGGTATTTCAACAGGAAGCGGGATTCCTGATTTCAGGTCTTCAAAAGGAATCTGGAGCCGATTTGACATCAGGGAATACGGATCGATAGACAGCTTTAAAGAAAACCCTGAAAAGGTCTGGAAGTTTTTTTCTGAAATAGAAAAAAGTTTTTTAAAAACAAGTCCTAATCCCGGGCATTTCGCATTGGCGGAAATGGAAAAACTGGGGCATTTGGAAGCGGTTGTTACTCAAAACATTGACGGGCTTCATAAAAGGGCAGGGAGCCGTGCTATTTATGAAATTCATGGAAGTTTAGATGAGATGGTTTGCCTTGTCTGTAAAAAAAGATACTCTTCTTCCTCTGCGTTAGTAAAAAGAGAAAATATGTTTCCTTATTGTGAATGCGGAGAAATATTAAAACCGGGAGTCGTTTTTTTTGGAGAAGCTCTTCCTGAAAAAATATTTGAGGAAGCGCTCAGTCTTACTTTAAAAAATCATTTTATCATATTGGTGGGGGCGTCTCTTCAAGTTTATCCGGCGGCGCAGATTCCTTTTCTCGCAAAACGCAATGGATTAGCGGTTATTGAGATTAATCTTGAAAAAACTTCCATGACATCAAGAATATCGGATGTGTTTATTCAGGGGAAAACAGAAGAAATACTGCCTATTTTAGTGGATGAGCTGAAAGAAAAAGTTTAAATATTAAGAAAAAAGAGGGAAGACCGAAGTCTTCCGTTCTTTTTCATTTAAGAAATCTTAGTAAGCTTTGATAAAAAGTTCTTCTAAGGTTTTAGCTTGTTTGTAAAGCTGGTATTGTTTTTTAACACCCACTACGAAGTAAAGGTATTCTTGTGGGAATCGGCAGGTTTTATCGTTTGCGTTGAATGGTTTAAAAGCGAGTTTGTAAGCCATTCCTCCAGACCATCCGCCTTTTTCATTGAAAGTCTCCATTGCTTTGATGAAGTTGTTCCAAGTGATGCTTCCGAAAAGTTTTTGAGTTCTTTTTAATCCTTCTACGAAAGTTTCAGCAGCGATCCATCCTGCGATGTTGTAAGGAGACGGGTCTTTTTTCTGTCCTGAATACTGTTTCCAGACTCTCATGAAGTTTTTGTAGTAGTCTCCAGTTGTAGGAGATGCCCAAGCTCCGCAGTAAATGTCGTTCCACATATTTCCAGCCATTAAGAACCAGATTGGGTCAGAGTTGACATAAGTAGTCAGGAATTTGATTTTTTGGAAATCGATTCCCGCTTCTCTTGCCGCTTTAACAACACCAACTGCAAGTCCGCCGAATGCAAATACGATAACTGCATCTGGCTGCTCTTGTTTGATCTGAGTCGCAACTGGCGAGAAGTCAGTCATACTTCTGTCAACAGGTACTTCTTTTACAACAGTAACATTTTTTCTTTTATAGTCAGGGAGGATTTCTTTGATACCTTCTCTTACTCCCTCTCCTGCTTCGTCATTTTGGTAAACAACAAAGATTTTTTTTCCGTTCAGGTGGTCAGCGATAAATTTTACCATGACTCTTCCTTCAAAAATATAAGAAGGCTGAACTGGGAATACATTTCTTTTTGGAGGAGCGTAAAGAACTGGCGCCCCGCTTCCCTGATAAACGAAAGGAATCCCTTTTTGAACAATATAGTCCATAGAAGCGGAAATTCCAGGAGTTCCGACTGCTCCGACCAGAGCAAAGACTTTATCGCTTTCAACTAATTTTTTAACTGCCTGATAGCTTTTTTCAGGAACAAACTGGTCGTCCAAGAAAATTGAGTCGATTTTTTTGCCCCCGACTTCACCGGATAATTCAGCATTAAAATATTTGATATAAGTTTCCATACCAACTTTAAGACCTGATCCGATTCCTCCCAATGCTCCCGAAAGAGGAAGAAAGCTTCCGATTTTAATTGTGTTGCCTTCGATTCCCTGATCTGCTGACAAGAATGTCGCTGTGAAGACGAACAGCAAAGCAGACATGAGGGTAAGTAATTTCTTCATAAAAAACCTCCGAATACATTTTTTAAAATTCTCTTCTATGAATAATATAGAAAATTTCGAATTTTGAGTCAAGATTTTTTTGAAATTTATCTGAGAATAAAAAAAAAATTATGAAAAAATTGTGATTTTTAAAGAATTAACCTTTTTTTCTCACTTTTTACAAAACAGTGTTTTAATCTATAACTAAAAATAAAGACAAAAAAAAATAATCGTATAAAATCATCAGGAATATTTTTATAACTGACAGGCTTCGTAGTGAAAAAAGTCTTTTTCCAATTCTAAAAGTCCGTAAAGCCCATTCATCAAAGCACCGGGATTAATAAAAACCGTATTATTTTTTTTATAATAAAAAGAAGTGTGGGTATGTCCGAATAAAATAAAATCAAAATTGTTTTTGGCTGCGTAAGCATACAGAAGAAACATTCCGCTTTTGACATCAAAAAAATGTCCATGGGTGATAAAAATCCGGTATTGTTCAATAGAAAAAGTTCTTTCTATATCTTTATGCCCCCCATCCATATTACCTGAAACGGCGAATAAAGGATATTGACTGCCGGTAATTTTTTTTAAAAGAGCAAGTCCGTCTCCTAAAAAAATAATCCCATGGATATGAACACCTTCTTTTCGTAAAACCGCTTCGAGACTGTTATGATTTTGATGAACATCGCTTAAAATAAGATATTTCATAATTTCTTCCGTTTTATTCGATATAATTTTAATAAGAATAAAAAAGATAATTTATTTTATGAGAAAAATCAAATGGATGTGAAGAAAAAATTAAGAAATGGGCGGTACAGGGATCGAACCTGTGACCTCCTGCTTGTAAGGCAGATGCTCTCCCAGTTGAGCTAACCGCCCCTTTTTTAAGAAATCGGGCAAAGTGGATTTGAACCACCGACCACACGCCCCCCAGACGTGTGCGCTACCAAGCTGCGCTACTGCCCGATTAAAAAGGGTAAAAAACTAATTGATCACTGCCAGAACATCCCCGTAATTTAAAAGAAGATAATCTTCTCCATCGATTTTCATTTGAGTGCCGGCATATTTGTCATAAATTACTTTATCCCCAGATTTTACTTTGATGACTTCGTCTTCCCCAACAGAAACGACTGAACCTTGGTTTGTTTTTTCCTGAGCAGTCGGCGGGATAACCAGCCCTGAAGCAGTTTTCTCTTCTGCTGCGGATACTTTGATCAGGATTCTGTCTCCTAAAGGTTTTACTTTCATTTTTTTCCTCCTTGTGGTTTATATAGAAATTCTTTATTAACAAAATTAAGTATTTAACAGTTTATAGATATGAATAAAGCCTGATTTATAACATATAAAAAATAAAATTTTTGACTTAAAAAGTCAAGCTTTAATTTAGAGGGATTTTTTTAAGATGTTTTTGAGAAATTTTATTTTTTTGTTATTTTTTTATTTCATATTTCAGGAGAAGAAATGTTTCATAAATGTTCAATCAGTCAAGAAATGATCGATGCCGCGCTGCGGGGAGATATTTTAAAAATTCAAAAACTTTTATCAGAAGGCGCATCCATTGATTCGCGGGATTTATTGAATAGAACTCCTCTTCATTGGGCAGCTGGGGAAGGGAAAGAAGAAGCCGTATCTTTTCTCCTTGAAAACGGGGCGCAGATCAATGCGTTGGATGATGATGCATGGACAGCCCTTCATTTCGCATCAGACAGCGGATTTGAAGGGATTGCTTCGATTCTTGTTTCGCATGGGGCAAATCTTGATCAAAGGGACTGGTCTGGAAAAACTCCTCTGCATACTGCCTGTGCAAAAGGGAGGCAAAGCGTTATCTTGTTTCTTCTTAAAAATGGGAGTCAAGTAAATCAGGAAGACAAAACAGGCTGGACTCCTCTTTTCTGGGCGGCGGTAAAAGAATATGAAGAAATTGTCAGAATTTTGATTTCTTTTGGTGCGGATGTCAATCATTCTGATAAGGACGGAAGGACTCTTCTTCATTTTTTAGCCTACAGCGGAGAGTTTGCTTTGAGCCGATTTTTGGTTGAACAAGGAGCTTGCATCAATGTGAAATCAAATAACGAAATGACACCTTATGAGATGGCGCTAAGAAACGGGCATCAGGATATCGCTGAGTATTTTATCCGAAAAACACTTTGATTAAAATTTTACTTTTTTCTCATAAATCAATAATTTATGACTCTGGTCTTTCGCAAGAATTATTCGGGTTTTGGAATAGCCGTTTTTCTCGTAAAAATTTTGATTTTTCAAAGCCCATTCCGGAGTGTCTAAAACCCATTTCTGAGCATCCGGATAAAGCTTTTCAACCAGGAGAAGGACTTTTTTTCCGATTCCCCGATTTTGAAAACCGGGGGAAAGGAAAATCCTGCCAATGTTATAGACCTGATTGAGGCAGGAAAAAATGAGTATTCCGCCGATCATTTGTTTATTATAAATAATTTTATAATAAGAACCTGTTTCCAGCATTTTTTTGTGCCATAGAATATGGTCGTAGCCGGAAGGAGTGTCGTATTTAAAATAGTGTTTATCAAAATCGAAACACTCCTTTGAGAGCTGTGTCAAGAGAGGAAGGTCTTTTATTTCCAGAGGCAGTAAGCAAAGAGAAGATTCTGTCAGTTTATCTGGCAAGATATCCGCCGTCTATGACCAAGCTGGAGCCCGTCATAAATGAAGACTCCTCCCGGCAAAGCCAGATTACCGCCTGTGCAATTTCCTTTGCTTTTCCCAGACGGTTCATAGGATGAAGGCTGGTGATGTATTTTTTCATCTTTTCATTTTTTTCCATGCCCATTCTTGAAAGCATCGGTGTCTCAATAAAACCGGGGCAAACCGCGTTGATACGGATTCCTTTTTCAGCGTATTCGATAGCGGCAGTTTGGGTGAGTCCGATCACTGCGTGCTTTGAGGCGGAATAGGGAGAAGCGGTTTTAAAGCCTACATGTCCCAAAACGGAAGCGTTGTTGACAACAACTCCTCCCCCATTTTCCAGCATGAAAGGGATTTCAGCTTTCATCGAGCGCCAGACACCGTTTAAATTGACATCAATGACTTTCATCCACATTTCTTCGGGATAGTCGGCACTCAGCCCTGAAAAAGAAGATTCAATCCCTGCGTTGTTGAAAGCGAAATCCAGCTTTCCAAACTCTTTTTTGATCATTTGAACCATATTTTCAAGATCAGAGCTTTTGGTTACATCTGTTTTGATAAAAACCGCTTTTCCTCCGGCTGCTTTAATTTCTTTTTCCAGACATTTCCCGTTTTTCTCATCCATGTCGGCAATGACCACATTTGCTCCTTTTTCAGAAAACAAAATAACCGTTTCTTTTCCGATTCCTGACGCGCCGCCGGTCACCAGCGCTGTTTTTCCATTCAATTCTTTCATGCTGCCTCTTTTCTTAATTCTTCCGGTACAGAGATTTTTATTCCGGTTTTTGTATCCAAGAGAACGCATATTTTCTTGGCTTCCACAATCATAACCCCTGTTTCTTTATTGGAAATAGTATGCTGAAAATGGATACTGGATTCTCCTACTTTTGAAACCCATGTTTCTACAATCAGGGTGTCGTCAAAAGTAGCCGAAGCTTTGAAATCAATTCCGACATGCACAATATGAATCTGGTAGGGAAGGTTTTTTAAATCCTTCCAAATACTCCTTAAATAGTCAGAAAGTCCTATATTGATGTAGGTCATATACACTGTATTGTTGACATGCTGGTAATAGTCGCATTCTCCGAAACGCACCCTGATTTCCGTTTTTATTTTCTTCACCAACTTCTCCTTGAAACGAATTTTCTAAATTTAAATTTAATCATTTTCATTCATTTTCTTAGAGACGATTAAAAAACTTGTTATTTTTAAGTAGATAGAGAAATTGATTTGATAATTTTAAAAAAAAAGGATGATTTATGACTCGTGACGAAATCAAAGACAAGCGGTTTTATAAAATATTTATTTTTGTTTTTTTTCTCTTTGTGTTTTATTTTGCGTTCCGAGTCTTTATGCCTTATATGACGGTTCTTATCATTGCCGTGATTCTCACAGGGATCACCTATCCGGTTTTCAGGTTTTTCTTGAAAATTACAAAACATAAAAACACACTGGCGGCAGTTCTTACCTGTGTTTTTGTTATTCTGGCAGTCTTAATTCCTATGCTGGTACTCACTCTTATCATAGCTGACCAGTCTAAAGAAACTTATTTTCTGCTCTCAGAGAAACTTCAGTCGGGCGCTCTGGATGAGTATTTTAATCTGGAACAGTCGGGATTTATCCAGACATTTATCAACCAGTATTCTCCTTTTAAAGATCAAACCGTGATTAATATAAAAGCAGAAGTGATTGAATTTGTAAAGTCTTTCAGCTCTACTTTGGTGAATAACACCGCCAAAGTGCTCTCCAATATCGGCTCCTTCATCGCAAGCCTCTTTCTGATGGTTTTCACCATGTTTTTTCTCTATAAAGACGGTACTAAATTCGTCAAAATTCTCACCCATCTCTCTCCTATGCCCACTTCCTATGAAAACCGCATCGCTGAAAAATTTACCTCGGTGAGCCGCTCGATTTTTATCGGAGTCTTTTTTACCGCGATTCTTCAAGGATTTCTGGACGGAATCGCCTTTGCCATAGTCGGGATCAGTCCCTGGCTCTGGGCTATTTTCCTCGCCTTTGCCAGCATTATACCTATTGTGGGCACTGCTGTGATCTGGCTCCCGGCAGGCATTGTTTTGATTGCAATGGGGCAGACCGGAAGCGCAGTTTTTCTCATGATCTGGTGTTTTCTGGTGAGCATCGGAGTGGAAAACTTTATCAAACCGATTTTGATTAAAGGTAAATCAGGGCTTCATCCTCTCCTCATTTTTTTCTCGATTCTGGGCGGAATTCAGTTTTTCGGATTTGTCGGAATCCTTTTGGGTCCAATCATTATCTCCATTTTCGTGCTGATTCTGGAAATCTACGAAGAAGAATACAGACCCACTCTGGAGAGGATGGATAAAAAGTGAGAAGGGCTTGAGAAATAAGGCTTTTAGAATTTTTTGAACGGGAAAAATTTTTGAATGTGTGAGACTTGAAATGCTTTATAAAAATCAATACCGAATTGATTCCATCCGGTTAAAAAATTTTGATTATTCTTCTCCCGGCGCATATTTTTTTACCACGGTGGTTAAAAATAGAGAATGCCTTTTTGGAAATATTACAAAAGGGAAAATGTTTTTGAATGCAATGGGAAAAGAGGTGGAAACCACCTGGCGGGATTTGCCCAATCACAACGCAAATGTCGCATTGGATGAATTCATTATTATGCCCAATCATGTTCATGGGATTATTGTCATTCTTGATGATGTAGAAATCCTTGTGGATGTTAATGATAATATCGATATTAATAAAAATGTAAATTTTAATAATGATGATAATATTGATGAAAATGATAACGAAAATGAAAATGAAAATGAAAATGTAGAGACGGGTTCAGAACCCGTCTCTACGGGGACGACGGCGGGAACGGGGACGACGGCGGCGGAAATGGGAATGGGAACAAGAAAAATGAAAAAACAAGGATTGCCCGAAATTATCCGTCAATTCAAGACCTTTTCTGCCAGACGAATCAACGCAATCCGAGGATTGTCAGGCATCCCTGTCTGGCAAAGCGGATATTATGAACACATCATCCGAAACGAGGTGTCTTTATTGAGAATCCGCCAATACATCAGGGAGAACCCTTTGAAATGGAAAAATGATGGTGAATATTTTGATTGAAAGATATTTAAAGATAAAAAAGAAGGTTATTAAATTGTGGTATTCTGTCAAATTGTTATATTCTTCCGAAATAGATGGTCAAAAAAATGATCTGTTTGAAGAAACAATTGTTTTAATCTCTGCCGAAAATCAAGAAGAAGCTTTAAAAAAAGCCATAAAAACCGGCAGAGAAAAACAGATTTTATACAAAAATTCTGATGATGAAGAAGTCAGGTGGTTTTTCAATAAAGTGGTTGAGGTACAAGATTTATGCGAGAAAAAAATTTATAGCGGTATGGAAATTTTTTCCCGGCTTTTTAGGCACAAACCGGAAGAATGATGAAAATAATTGTTTTTATTATCTTGATGTTTAAAGTTCAACTTGTTTTTTCTACGCTTCCTCAAGCAGAACAATCAGTTTTTGAAGTAGAGAAATTTATTCTCTTTGATAATTATGGCTTTTTTTCAACACAAGGCAAAGCTTATTTGTCAATAATGAAAAAAAATCCTAACTTTTGGCTGAAAAAAGGTTATTTTTTTCTCTTGTTAACTTATCACTTAGCTTACCGGGATTTTGTATTGAACGAAATTGTAGAAAATATTGAATCTGAAAATAATTCTTTGTTTTTTATAGCGTTGCAAAATATTTCCGGCAAAAATCTATTTCTATATCCATCTCCGGTAATAGCTGCAAAAAAAATCATTCAGGAAGAATACGGAAATCTTTTAAATAATGACCTGTTGATTCTTGATGGGTCAAAAGAATGGCTTAACCTTGAAAATTTCTCGATCAGAAAAGGAATGAAAAAATATATTTACATTTTCTTTCATGATCCTCTAAGTTATATGAATATGAATGATGGAATCTATAGAATGTATTTTCATTATCCCGGAAGCCTGAAAATAGTTTTAAAATGGTGGTACAGCAATTTTCGAGAAAAAAATCCTGAGTTCTTTCCATGGGAAAAAATATTGAAAGACAAAAAGCCTTTTCTGGTGGAAATGAAGAAAGGGAATCAATGGGTCGAAGTTTTTCGATGAACTATAAACAATTATTTCAGATTTCGAATCTTTTTGGGTAAATTAAAGATAAACAACAGTAGTGATGAAAATATTTGAAGTTGGGTAAAGGGGTTTTATTTATGGAAGCGTTTTCTCTCGAGCAAATAAAAAATTATTTACCGATCATTGAAAGAATTCCATTTGGAGAAACACTGGATAAAAAGATGAAATTTGTTTTGTCTGTTGGGTTATTTGTGGAAAAAGAAATTACTTTGGCAAGAGCGGCTGAACTTGCGGAAAAAAACCTTCCTGATTTCATTGAAATACTGGAACTGAAAGGAATTCCGTGGGCAGAATATTCAGAAGAGCATTTGAAACAGGATAACCTGAGTATCAGTAAATACTTTCATGATTCAATATGAAAAAAGCCGTTATTAATGCCAGTCCTATTATTAGTCTTTGTAAAATAGGTGTTGAAAACATTCTTTTTGAATTATTTGAAAAGGTTTTTATTACAGATGAAGTGATCGGTGAAATCGATTCCAAACCAGGACGGATGAGTAATTTTATCAAGGATTCTATTGCAATCGGAAAATTAAAAAAGTATAGTGTTGCTAAAAAAAGCATGATAGATGATTTGTACGGGAAAATGCATAAGGGAGAATTATCTGTTGTTATTGCTGGTCTTGAGCTTCAGGCAGATTATGTCATTATTGACGAAATTGCAGCAAGGAATTTTGCTGAATCCCTGTCTTTGAACCCTATCGGAACCATTGGACTCTTGAGGATAGCCAAGAAAAAAGGGTTGATTCAATCTGTGAAGCCATTTTTAATGGAATTGCGGGAAAAAGGGATGTGGCTTTCAAAACAAATAATCGAAAAAATAATAAAATGAGAGAATGAATAATAAAACAATTATTTCAGATTTTCAATCTTTTTGGGTAAATTTAAATCCAATTGTTTAACAATTACAAAAAAAATATCCGGTCCCATAGGGATTCGTGAAATCAAAGTGGAGGAAAACTCACTATGTCAGAAGCTTTTACTATGAAAGAGCTCTTAGAAGCTGGGGTGCACTTCGGTCACCAAATCAGAAGATGGAATCCAAAGATGAAAAAATTCATCTACACCAAAAGAAACGGAATCCACATCATCGACCTTCAAAAAACCGCCGAACTGGCAAACAAGGCTTATGAAGTCATGAAACAATTGGCAGCAGCCAATAAAAAAATCCTTTTTGTCTGTACTAAAAAACAAGGACAAGAATCGATCAAAGAAGCAGCCGTAAAATGCGGAATGCCTTTTATCAACAAAAGATGGCCGGGCGGTCTTTTGACCAACTTCATCACTGTCAAAGAAAGCATTAATAAAATGAAAAGAATTGAGCGGATGGAAGCAGACGGAAGTCTTGAAAAGCTGACCAAAAAAGAAAGAAACAAAATGATCAAGAAAAAAGAAAAAATTGATTCTCTCTTAGGCGGTTTAAAAGAATTGTCCAATATTCCAGATGCAATGTTTGTGATTGACACTGTCAGAGAAAAAAATGGTATTATTGAGGCAAAAAGACTGGGAATGACCATTATTGCAATGGTTGACACCAACTCAGACCCAGACCTGATTGACCATCCGATTCCTGCCAATGATGATGCAATCCGTGCGATTAAACTTTTTTCAGATAAAATGTCTCAGTCTGTCAACGAAGGGCTTTCAGAAGCAACCGGCGGAGAAGCAGGAGAAAACCAGATGAAAGAAGAAGATATGATTCAAACGGAAGAAGAAACAACAGGCGAAGAATAAGAGTATTCTATTCGCTTTTTTCATAAAAAAGACAGATAAAGAATTCTTTATCTGCTCTTTTCAACCCACCACTATGAATATAACTAAGTCTGAATAAGGAGGCTAATTTTGAGTATCAGTGTAAAAGACATACAGGAAGTCAGAAGAAGAACCGGCGCTGGTTTGATGGATTCTAAAAAAGCTTTGACCGAAGCAAACGGTGATTTTGATAAAGCAATCGAACTGTTAAAAGAATGGGGAATCAGCAAGGCAAGTAAAAAAAGCGGAAGAGAAGCAAGCGAAGGCGTTCTTGTGGCAGTTGTTTCCAATGACGGCAAAAAAGGCGCGCTGATTGAAGTAAACTGCGAAACAGACTTTGTTGCAAAAACAGATGAATTTAAAGCTTTCGCAAAAAAGACAGCTGAAATGGTCTTTAATAAAGGGTTTGATTCTCAAGAAGGGTTTGATGAAGAAACTTCTAACGCAATCAAAGAAGGAATCGCTAAATTTGGTGAAAACATCCTTGTCAACTCAATCAAGAAAATGAGTGTTAATGGAAAAGTTTTTGCTTACATCCACACGAATTTAAAACTCGGAACCATGATTAGCGTTGAAACCAACATGGCTAGCCCTAAAATTGATGAAATGGGAAATGATGTTGCTGTTCATGCTACAGCCAATCAGATTGCCGGTGTCAGCAAGGATGATATTGAAAAAGCTATTATTGATAAAAAACTGGCTGAATATACTGAAGAATTGAAGGGTCAGGGAAAACCTGAAAACATTATTCAGAAAATTGTTGACGGTAAAATGAATAAATTTTACAAAGAAGAAACTTTACTGGCGCAGCCTTTCCTCAAAAATGAAGATATCACGGTTGAGGAATTCGTCAAATCAGTTGCAAAAGAAACTGGAGCTGTACTAAAAATTGTAGGATTTATCAAGACTGCAATAGGAGAATAATTTGAAGCATCAAATTCCTCTGAAACGAATTTGTCTGAAACTTTCAGGAGAGGCTCTTATGGGGCCTTCTTCGGAAGATTCAATTAATGTGGATGCTGTCAATCTGATAGCAAATGAAATCAAAGAAATTAGAGAACTTGGGGTCGATGTTGCCATTGTGATCGGCGGAGGCAATATTTTCCGCGGTGTTAAAATTGCTGCGAAAGGGATCAATAGAACGACTGCAGACTATATGGGCATGCTGGCAACGGTGATGAACTCTTTAGCTCTTCAGGATGCGATTGAAAAAATCGGGGTTCCGACACGGGTGCAAAGCGCAATTGCAATCAATGAAATCTCAGAACCGTTTATTGGAAGAAAAGCTGCCCGCCACCTTGAGAAAGGAAGAGTGGTGATTTTTGCAGCAGGGACAGGAAACCCGTTTTTTACGACAGATACAGCCGCTGTTTTAAGAGCGGTGGAGATTTCAGCAGGAGCTGTTTTAAAAGCCACGAAAGTGGACGGAATTTATGATAAAGATCCGATGCAGCATCAGGATGCGGTCAAATTTCCCCTCATCAGTTTTGAGGAAGCGATTATCCGAAAACTCAAGGTTATGGATTCAACAGCTATTACCATGTGTATGGATAATAATCTGCCGATTATTGTTTTTGACCTTTTTGAAAGAGGCAATATTAAAAGAGTAGTTCAGGGTGAATTGATGGGAACATTGGTTACTTCTGAGCAAAATATTAATTTAATAAAAGGAGGAACTGTAAAATGAGTGAGGGTGATTTAAATTCGGTTAAGAAAAATGCTGAATCGAAAATGAAAAAAGCGATTGACCACTTGCTGGAAGATTATAAAACCATTAAAACAGGAAGAGCGAATGTGACTCTTTTGGATAATGTAATGGTGGATTCCTATGGACAGAAAATGCCTTTAAACCAATTGGGCGCTCTCAGTACGCCGGATGCGCATACCATTGTCATCGCACCCTGGGATAAATCCAGCATTCAGGCAATTCAGAAAGCGATAGAAACAGCCAATCTCGGATTGAATCCTTCAAATGACGGAAGCATGATCCGTGTTCCTATTCCTCAGCTCAATGAAGAAAGAAGAAAGGAAATGGTCAAACTGGCGAAGAAAAAAACGGAAGACGCAAAAATAGCGATCCGGAATATCAGAAGAGATATCAACGAACAGGTTAAAAAATTAGAAAAAGACGCGGGCGTTTCAGAAGATCAGGTAAAAAAAGCCAACGATGAAATTCAAAAAATGACAGATAAATTTATTAAAGATCTGGAAGCTCTTTTAGTGAAAAAAGAAAAAGAGATCCTTGAGGTATAAATGCAGATTGAGGGCTTAGATGAGAAACTGCTTCCCCGCCATGTGGGAATCATTATGGATGGGAACGGCCGCTGGGCCCGGAAACAGGGGAAGAAAAGGGTTTTGGGACATCAGGAAGGTTCAAGGGTTTTGAAAAAAATTGTCAAGAGCGTTTTCAGCCTGAAAATTCCTTTTCTCTCGCTGTATGTTTTTTCTGTGGACAACTGGAAAAGAGAAATGGAAGAAACTTCATTTTTGATGAAACTGATCGGAAAGTTTTATCAGGAGGAGTTTTCTGATTTTAAAAAACACGGGATCCGTGTGATTCACAGCGGTATCTATGACAATCTCCCCAAAAAAGTGATTCAGATTTTGAAAAACATTGAAGAAGAAACGGTCCATAATACAGCCGGAACTTTAAATCTTTGTCTGAATTACGGCGGAAGACTCGAAATTGTGGAAGGGATAAAAAAACTTTTCCAGGATATTAAAACGGGAAAAGTGAAAGAAGAAGAGATTGATTCAAAGTTTTTTTCAAACTACCTGTTTCATCCGGAAGTGCCGGATGTGGATTTGATGATCCGTACCAGCGGCGAACTTCGGTTGAGTGATTTTCTTCTCTGGAAAAATGCTTATTCGGAGTTTTGGTTTACCGATACTCTCTGGCCGGATTTCAATGAAGAAGAATTGTTCAAAGCTTTGAAAGACTATCAGAATAGACAAAGACGATTTGGAGATGCAAAATGAAAGAAACTCTTTTAAGGATTCTATCGGCAGTTCTTTTTACTCCGGTGCTCATTCTCACGCTGATTCTGGAAAACCATCTATATTTTACGCTTTTGATTTCAATTATCGGGGTTTTAGGGCTTTTTGAAATCTATGCGATGCTGAAAAAAAAGGGATATTCTTTTTATCTTCCTCTTCTTGTACCTCTCACTCTGGGAGTCTATGCGTATTATTTTTTTTATCCCGGATTTCAAAAACCGGAAATCCTGATCGGGCTTATTTTATCATTGATTCTGATTACTTCATTTATGGTTGTTTTTAAAAAAGATCTGGAAAAAAGCTTTATCAACCTTTCTTTGATGCTGATGGGACTGATTTACATCGGCTTGATGTGGGGTACGCTGATTAAACTCAAAGAGCTGGATAACGGGCTCAAACACCTTTTAGTTTTAATCGCTATGACTTGGTTTTGCGATATTGGAGCTTATTTTACTGGAAAAACAATTGGAAAACACAAAATGGGGATTGTGACTAGTCCAGGAAAAACTCTGGAAGGGTTTATCGGAGGGATTTTATTTTCTCTGATTGCCGGTTTTATTGCAGTCAGGCTGACTCACCTTGATTTTTATCCCTGGCTTGTGGTTATTCCTTTTGCAACCATTGTCGGCGATCTTCTCGAAAGTTTATTGAAAAGATTCACGGGCGTAAAAGATTCCAGCCGTATGGTGCCAGGGCACGGAGGGATTCTGGATGTGTTCGATGCGCTTATTTTTACTGCCCCCATCTATTTTTACAGTCTGAAACTTTTTTCATTGTAAGGGGGGGGGGGATGGAATGCATCAGAATATAGCCAAAATCACCGTTATCGGCGATGATAAAAAAGGCGTTATTGCCCAAATTACCAATTTTGTTTTTGAACACGGCTCCAATATTGAAGATATCGATCAGAAAGTGATCCGTCATCTTTTTCAGATGATTATGAAAATCGATATTTCAGAGTTGAAGGTTTCAAAAGATGAGTTTAGAGAAGGACTTAAAAAACTTGAAAAAAAACTCAACATGGAAATCAAGGTTGAGTTTTATTCTGAAAAAAGCAAACCCAATCTTCTTTTAATGATGACCAAAGAAAAACACTGTCCCGAAGCTATTTTAGAAAAATGGGCAAAAAATGAATTTGAGGTCAATATTCCCCTTATTATCGGGAGTTCCAAAGAACTGAAATATTTAGCTGATCACTACGGTATTCCTTTTTATGTTTTTGATAATCCGGTTAGAAAAAACAATGAGATTGCTATGCTGGAATTTTTAAAAAATTTTGATATTGATCTGATTGTATTAGCACGCTATATGAGAATCCTTTCTCCTGATTTTGTCTGGAGATATGAAAATAAAATTATCAATATTCACCCTTCTCTCCTCCCTGCTTTCCCGGGAGCCGAGGCATACCGCCAGGCGTTTGAAAAAGGAGTGAAAATTGCGGGAGTTACGGCGCATTTTGTAACCATGGATCTGGATCAGGGACCTATCATTGCCCAGGAAGCGTTCCAGATTGAAAGTACTATGACATTGGATCAGATTAAACAGAAAGGACAGGAAGCCGAGGTCAAGGCTCTTTTAAAAGCAGTGGATCTTTTTCTTAAAGAAAGGCTTTTAGTTTATTGGAACAAGGTTCATTTTCAGGAAGAATAAAAATTGAAATTTCTTTATGCTGATGAAAGAATTCGTTAAATTTAAAAAATGAAAAGAAGAATTACCAACCCGCATGATGCTTTTTTTATCCATACTGTCAAAGAAAAAGAATCTGCGATAGATATTATTCAGGCTTCTTTTTCAAAAGAACTCCTTGTTCATTTAGATTTGAATTCTCTTCAACTGGATGATTCTTCGTATATAGATGAAGAACTCTCAAAACACTTTTCAGATGTTGTTTATAACTGTACTTATTCTGGAAAAAATAAAATTAAGATTGTTTTTTTATTTGAACATAAAAGTTTTCTTCCTCAATATATCCATCTTCAACTACTGAGATATCAATTGAAAATATGGGAGAAAAACAAAAGACAAAAAGAAGTTTTGATGCCGGTTATTCCTCTGATTTATTATCATGGAAAAGAAAAATGGGTTAAAAAAAGTTTTTATGATGAATTTAAAGGATTAGATCAGCATCTTATCCAATTTATTCCAGATATCAACTATGGATTACTGGATTTGTCATTTTACACCAACGAAGAATTGAAAGATAATTTATTTCACTCTATCAGCACAAAGATCATGACACTGATGCATAAAACAATTTTTGATGAAGATGAACTGGTCAAACATTTAAAAGACATATTGCAGATTGGCGAATTGTATTTTAAAAAAGAAAAAGGACTTGATTTTCTTAAGTCTGTGATTCTTTATCTATTTAATACAACACAGCAAATAGAGAGCGAAAAAATCATTAAAACGATTCAAGCAATATCGGAAGAAGGAGGTGAATTTTCCATGACACTCGCAACAAAAATTAAAAAAGAAGGCAAGCTGGAGGGTAAACTGGAAGGCAAGCTGGAAGGCAAGCTGGAAACAGCGAAAAAAATGCTGGAAGAAGGATTCGCAATAGAAACGATTGTTAAACTTACGGGATTATCAAAAAAACAGATTGCAAAAGATTGAAAAAAAGATATTATCCCTTTTCAGATTTTTTACAGAAAAAGTTTGGGGAAGCGGTCTATAAAATTAGTTTGAATGCTGGGGTGAGCTGCCCAAACCGGGATGGAACAAAAGGAATCAACGGTTGTGCTTTCTGCAATAATGAAGCTTTTTCACCAGCCATTGCTTATCAAAATCTTTCCATTCAAAAACAGCTGGAAACGGGCATAGAACGCTTTCAGCGCAAAAGAAAAAAAATCAAAAAATTTATTGCCTATTTCCAATCTTTTTCGAATACTTATGCGCCCAGCGAGAAACTTGAAAAACTTTATGAAAGCGCTCTGGAAATTCCAGATATTGCGGGGATTGCCGTAGGAACCCGCCCGGACTGTCTGGAAGACGACAAACTGGAAGTGATAAAAACTCTGGCTCAAAAAACTCATTTCTGGCTTGAAATCGGTCTGGAAACCTCTTTCAATCAAACTCTCTCAAAAATCAACCGGGGGCATACCTATGAAGAATTTCTGGAGTCTTATGAAAAAGCGAGAAAAATCAAAAATCTTTTTATCTGCATTCATCTGATTCATGGGCTTCCCGGAGAAAGCAAAGAAATGATGCTGGATACGGTCAGGAAAATAAACCAACTGAAACCTGATGCGGTAAAATTTCATCAGCTTGAAATTGTCAGGGGAACTCTTTTTGAAAAATGGTATCAGGAAAAAAAAATTACTCTTCTTTCAATAGACCAGTATATGGATGTTTTAGCCGATTCTCTTGCGCTTCTTTCCCCCGATATTGTTATTCAGCGGCTTTTTGGATTCACTCCTTCTTCTTTTTTGATAGCGCCTGAGTTAGATTTAAAAGAAAGCTCTCTCAGTCTTTTTGAAAAGTATCTGGAAGAGAAGCAGATTTATCAAGGAGTTTATCATGAAAATAAAAAAGTTTTTTAAATTCATCCTCATACTCTTTTTTCTTTTCTCATCGGCTTATTTTATTTTTTGTCTTATAACCAATTATTCCCCTGAAAAATTTCTTCCCCCTTTTCCTCAGGCGGTAGTATCGGTCAATCAGCCCAAGAAAATTTTAAATGAGTACAGCTTTTTACTCGATGAATATGAAGAGTTTAAGCCGATTAAAAAGTTTTTGCCTTTTGTCCCCAATCTTCAAATCTATATAGTCAATCTTTCTTCGGGGCCTATTCTGATTGTTGATTCAGGATACTGGCGGGGGCTTATGGGTGCTGCTTTTTTCCTGAAAGACTGGTTTTTTAAAGCGGGAGAAGGGATTTATCTGGAAGAAAATCCTCTTTTGGAAAAAGATGTCTTTATTTTAAAAGACGGAACCGAAACCCTTGGTTTTGTGGCTCACCGGCGAAATATTCTGATTGTCAGCCCTTATCACCAGACTATTAAAATTGCTTTGGGTAATTATGACAGTGTCGAAACACCTCCAAAAATAGAAAAATCGGGTGATATTTCTATTTTTTTCAGACCCACGGCTCAAATTAAGAAATTTTTATCCCTTTATCCTCAGCTTGAATTTATGAAAGAGATACTGGATAAACATGAAAGCGGAAATGCCAAGATCTACTTTCAGGATAACAGCATTAAGACAGAAATTGTTTTAAAATTGAAAAAACCTGAGACCTATCAGGAAAAAGTGATTGAGAAATTTCTTCAGATGGACAGCTGGATTTCATCGTTTTATGAAAAAGTGCCTCTGCGCACCAGCAGTTTTGCTTCTTTTTCCACAGAAGATCTGGAAAAAGTTTATCAATACCTGATTCTTCTTTTAAAAAACAATAAAAAGGTATTTTCAGATCTCAAAATGGGGAACGATGCCTTGAAATTCGTAACCGACAAAGGTATTCGGGAACTCTTTTTTTCATGGACGGGAAATGAAATGGGAAGTCTCACTCTTTCAAACTCGAAAGAACCTGTACTTTTTATCGAAATCAAAGACAAGGCAGTATTTTTTGATTCTTTTAAACCCTTTATCGGTGAAAAAGCAAAAGAGTCGGGTGAATATGAAATATACAAAATTGACCTTCCGGGACTTTTTAATTTTATTAAAAACATATTTGCACCTTCTATCGAACTCCCATATTTTACGGTTTTTGATGATAAGTATTTAATTATAGCAAATAATCCTAAAGAAATTGAAAATTTTTTAAATCTTTCTCATCAGGTCAAGCTGAACTCTGACAAAAGCTATGAGATTGTCAAACAAAACACGGATCAGAATGCCCATATTCACTTTTATGTGGATCTGAGTTATGGACACCTGCCTGTAGCCAATCTTTCTCCGATTATAAAAAAAATGCTGGAGAAATACTATAAAGCCGGGGGAAGCATCCGGTTTGACTATCCTGAAATTAAAATTGATTTTACAGTTGTGAAAAATTAACGAGGAGGAGCTATGTTTCTTAAAAATTTAGCTGAGGATCATGTGATTAAGGTTGTGCAGGATGTTTTGAGCGATCTGCCGGATGTCTGTAAATGTTCTATCTGTATTGAAGATATCACCACTTATGTCTTAAACCGGGTCAGCCCCTACTATATTTCCAGCGGCAGAGGAATTCTCCACATGGAAAAAGATATTGAGCCTTTTATTCAGGATCAGGCGGATATTTATACCCTTGTTCTTCAGGCAATTGATATTATCAACAAAAGAAGAAAAAGCAATGTTCATACAAAAAACGATGACGGACTCCTCCTTTTATCCAGAAAGGAAAATGAAATTGTCAGTGATTTTTACCTCAATTTTCCTTATATAGTAGGTCGGATTCTTGACTCATCCTACCTGAAACCTAAAGGGGATCTCAAGGTACAGCTGATGATTTTTCAAAACGATAAATATGTGCTGTGCCCGATGAAAGAGCCGAACTGGACCAACCCGTATCAGGTTCCCGATCAGTTTAGCGGATATTTTACTTTTTGGCCCAATGCCAAAAAAGCAGAGGATCAGAAAAATATCGGGAAAGAAACAGTCTATTTTAAATTGGAAATCAACGGAGTAGAATACGAAGAAGAGTTTTCAATATCCGTGTTTGCCGATTCGCTTATCCATCACCATATTCATACCAGCTATATTTATGATATGGGAATCATTTTAATATAAAGAGGAAATATGATTGTCTATCAGCATGAAATAAAAGAATCTTTGGTTCCCTCTGCGGGGAAAGGTTTGTTTTTAAAAGAAAAAGTCAGGCAGGGGAGCGTGATTGTCGCGCCCGATAAAATTAACCGGGTTCTATCCGAAGAAGAACTTCACCGTTTTCATCCGGAATCTCCTGAGGTTCACAGCAGTATCCGCTGGTTTGAAAATTTTTACACCAGCACTCCAGAATGGACAGACGAGTGTTATATCAATCATTCCTTTGAGCCAAACGGACTCTGGCATCTGGGATTTGTTTTTGCCGGACGGGATATAGAAGCAAAAGAAGAGCTTTTGATTGACTACCGCCTGATTCTAGCCGAAGGGTATGAAATCGGTTTTAAGGACTCGCTCACAGGTGAGCCGATCATCGGGCTGAAATGGGAAGAAAAGCTTCATAGGTCTACCCGCACTCTTTTATCGCTGATTCAAAAATAAAAAAAATCAGGGGCGGATAATTTTTTTAAAGCTCCTTTATATGTAGAATTTGATATATATATAATAATTGTTATATTTTATAATAGATGAGAAGTATTGATAAAGAAAAAAAAGGAGCATTTGAATGAATCCAGTAGAAGATTTTTTTAAAAGCGGTTCTTTTGCCGTGGTAGGAGCGACCAACAGGACAGATAAGTGGGGGTATAAGGTTTTTAAAAGGCTTCAGAAGCTTGGAAAGACTGTTTATCCGATTCATCCCGCAATTGATGAAATTGAAGGGGTTAAGGTTTATAAGACTCTTGCTGAACTGAAAGACAAGGTGGAAGCGGTCGATATTATTGTTTCTCCGGGTGTGACCGAAAAAATAGTAGAAGAGTGCCTTGCGCTTGGGATCAAGAAAGTATGGATGCAGCCGGGAGCAGAGTCTGAAAAAGCGGTCGAATTTTGTGAAAGAAATGGGATATCTGTAGTTTACCATGACTGTGTTTTAAAACATCCAGAGTATTAATGACTTATTTTTATGACGGAAGTTTAGAAGGGTTTCTTTCGGCTGTTTTTACGGCATATGAAAAAAAAGAACAGCCGGATTTTTTTTATCCGACCGGCAGAAATACGCTTTTTACAGAAGGGAGGCAGATTCAGACTGATTTAAGTCAGTCTGAACGGGTCTTAAAAGGAGTTTCTGAGAAAATATCATGGGAAGCTTTCCGTCACTGTGTGTTTTGTTTCTATTCAGAAGAGGAGGGAATTGAAAAATCAATTTACGATTATCTGGTAAAAGGGTTTTGCGAGGGAGAAAAAATTGATTCAAATCTGACTCATCCTCTCATTCATAAAATCCACGCGGTTTCCAGAAAAGTCATCATAGAAATTCACCGGTTGAAAGGATTTCTCCGTTTTAAGGAACTTAAAAACAGTCTTTTTTATGCTGAACTCAGCCCTGATTTTAATATTATCCAGTTTTTGGCGCCTCATTTTGCGAAGAGGTTTTCAGCGATACAATGGCTGATTCATGATGTAAAGAGAAATACCTGTATTTATTTCAATGATGGGAAGTGGGAATTGTTTCAAATGGATGAAATAAAAAAAGAGCTTCTTTCGGAAAAAGAAAAAGATATTGAGAATCTGTGGAAAGAGTATTTTCAATCGACAGCTATTCGTGAAAGAAAAAATTTAAGACTTCAAAAACAATTTATGCCGAAAAGATACTGGAAATATTTAACAGAAAAAGAGGAAAATGAATGATTTCTATCAGCGAGGCAAAAAGAAAACTGCCGGAACATTTTATTGAAAGACTTCAAAAACAATTCAGTGTTCATACGGCTGATTTGATTTTAAGGGGAATGTGCGTTGAGCGTCTGACTACGCTTCGGGTCAATTCTTTGAAGTATGATATTCAAAGTCTTATGAATGATTTTAAAAAACTGAATATCAAATTTGAAAGAGTTTCATGGTATCCTGATGCTCTTGTGATTAAAAACAAAACAGAAAGGGAGCTTGAAAAAACAAACCATTATCAGGAAGGAAAGATTTACCTTCAAAGCCTTTCCAGTATGATTCCGCCGCTGGCGCTGGATCCGAAGCCGGAAGAAAAAATTCTGGATATTGCAGCGGCACCCGGAAGTAAAACAACCCAGATGGTTTCGATGATGAAAAATCAGGGACTGATCAGCGCTCATGATATTAACCCTCTAAGGATCGAGAAACTGAAGTTTAATCTGGATAAACAGGGAGCGGATATTGTAGAAGTGATTCAGGATAAATATGAAAGAAATAAAGATCTGCCGCCTCTATTCTACGATCGGGTTCTTTTGGATGTTCCATGCAGCGGAGAGGGGCTTTTTCAGGCGGGAAGCGCTGGGACATACCGCTGGTGGTCGGTGAAGGAAGTGAATAAACTGGCTTCGCTTCAAAAAAAATTATTTCAGCTTGCAGTCGAAGCTTTGAAAGAGGGGGGAATTTTAGTTTACTCTACCTGTACCCTCAATGAAGAAGAAAATGAAGAAGTGGTCAAGTGGGCGCTAGAGAATCTGTCTGTGGAAATATTGGAAAATCCATTAAAAATTAAAAACTTTGAAGAACCCTGCCGTTTTGATGTGGGTAATAAGGAACTGGAGAAAAAAATACTCCGCATTATTCCCGACGAAAAAATGGAAGGGTTTTTTGTAGCGAAGTTTCGAAAAAAATGAAAGGGAAACTGGCTGATTTTTCTAATTGTAGGAACTGCATTGACCCTTCCCGGTATTTTTTTAGGAGAAGTCAGTTTAGAGCATTTGTTCATCAATCTTTTTTTCGCCTTCCTGCTGATTTTCATTGGAACAGTCATTGCTTCTTGTATTTCTGAAAAAAGATAAGCATTTTTATTGGATTTTTCCTCTCTCTGTTTTATTTTTAAGACAGTCTATTTTCTATTTCGGGAGTATTTATGCCTCATAGCGGTCAATTTGTTCATCTTCATGTCCATTCTCATTATTCGATCGGAGATGCGATTAATAAAGTTTCAGATATTTACGGGAAAGCCAAAGAATTCGGCATGAAAGCCGTAGCCTTGACCGATCACGGCAACCTTTTTGGAGCAGCCGAGTTTTTTATCAAATCCGTACCGGGCGTGAAACCTATTATCGGATGCGAAATGTATATCACCCCTTTCAGCCGGAAAGAAAAAAAAGCGGCGGAAGGAGAAAGCAAATATTATCATCTGGTTCTTTTAGCCAAAGACAGCGAAGGATACAGAAATCTGGTGGAACTGGTTTCGATCGGCTATCTGGAAGGGTTTTACTACCGTCCCAGAATCGACTTTGAAGTGCTTCAGGAAAGAAGCAAGGGGTTAATCGCCCTTTCCGCCTGTCTTGCGGGGGAAATTCCCCGTCTGGTTCAGGCTGGAAATTTTCAGAAGGCTGAAGAAAGAAGCCTCTATTATCAGGATGTATTCGGAAAAGACAATTTTTTTCTGGAAATCATGGACAATGGGATGGAAAAACAAAGACTGGTCAATGAGGAAATCTTAAAAATTTCAAAAAAAACAGGAATCCCTTTAGTTGCCACCAACGATGTCCATTATCCCAACAAGGGAGACGACAAGGCTCACGATGTTTTTCTCTGTATTCTGGAAGGCAAAAAAGTAACGGATGAAAAGAGGAAACGCTACGAATCCGATCAATTTTATTTTAAATCCTATGAAGAAATGAAAGAAGGCATCGGAAAACTTTCCATGGAATCGATCTCCAATACCTCCTGGGTTGCTGACAACTGTTCATTTTATCCTGAACTCGGCGAGTACAAACTCCCCCACTACGACCTTCCCGAGGGGATGACCCCGGAAATTTATCTGAAAGATCAATGCTATGAAATGCTTCCTAAAAAAATAAATAAGGTTGATGAAGAAGTAACCAAACGACTTGATTTTGAGCTTGATACTATCAACCGGATGGGATTTCCGGCGTATTTTCTGATTGTTCAGGATTTTATCAACTATGCCAGGAGCGCAGGAATCAGTGTAGGTCCGGGGAGAGGGAGTGCGGCAGGTTCGCTGGTTTCTTATCTATTGGGAATCACCGAAATCAATCCTTTGGACTATCAGCTTCTTTTTGAACGCTTTTTAAACCCGGGCCGTATCTCGATGCCTGATATTGACATTGACTTTGACGACTTTGGACGGGGACGGGTCATTGACTATGTCAAAAATAAATACGGCGAAGAGAAAGTAGCCCAGATCATCACTTACAATACTTTAAAAGCCAAAGCCGTGATCAAGGATGTGGGACGGGTATTAGACATCCCTTTAAATGAAGTCAATGCAATCAATAAAATGGTGACAGAATCCACGCTTGAAAAATCAATCAAGGAAAACACTGAACTTAAAACAAAAATAGAGTCTGAAAAAAGATTTCAGGAGCTTTGGCACTATGGGCTCCGTCTGGAAGGACTGATCCGAAACTCCTCTATTCATGCCGCCGGAGTGGTGATTGGAAAAGAAAGACTTACCTCTGCAATCCCCCTTTACCGGGATTCAAAAACCGAAGCCATTATTACACAGTTTGACGGAAAATATCTGGAAGAATTCGGGCTGATGAAAATGGACTTTCTGGGGATCAAAAACCTCCGGATCATGGCAAAAACGCTTGAGCTGATTCAAAAAAGACAGGGAAAGACAATTGAGACCTCTTCTTTTCCCCTGAATGATAAGAAAGTCTATAAAATTTTTCAGGAAGGGAGAACCATCGGGATATTTCAGTGTGAAAGTCCGGGGATTCGTGAACTGATGAAAAAAATCACTCCTTCTTCTATTGAAGATGTGATCGCCTTGATTGCTCTCTACCGTCCGGGACCTCTCAATTCCGGGATGGCGGACGACTTTGTCAAAAGAAAGAAAAATCCTGCTTTAATCAAATACCCCCACAAAGACTTGAAGGAAGTTTTACAGGATACCTATGGTGTCATCGTTTATCAGGAACAGGTTATGCTGATTTCAAGAATTATCGCTGGATTTGAATTAAAAGATGCGGACAATCTGCGCAAAGCGATGGGAAAAAAAGATAAAGAAAAAATGGCAAAGATGAAAGAACAGTTTGTCAGCGGGGCTGTTTCAAAAGGTCATAAAAACGATTTTGCCGAAACGCTTTTTGAACAGATGGAAAAATTTGCGGAATACGGGTTTAATAAATCTCACAGTACCGCTTATGCTTTTATCGCCTATCAAAACGCCTATCTGAAAACATACTATCCGATTGAATACATTACCGCTACGCTGAACGCTGAAAAAGACGGAAAAATCGAAGACCTGATGAAATACCTAAAAGAAGCCAGAGAGATGGAAATCGATATCAAGCCCCCCCATGTCAATCAAAGCCAGATGGATTTTTCGATTGAAGATGAAAAAAGCATCCGCTTCGGGCTCTCAGCAGTAAAAAATGTGGGCGAAGCGAATGTATCAGAACTTCTGGAAGAAAGAGAAACAAACGGAACCTTTCAATCGCTCACCGATTTAATATCACGGACCAGTATCAACAAAAGGGTGCTGGAAACACTCACTCTGGCAGGCGCGCTGGACGGACTGATTCCAAACCGGGCATCTGTGATCAGCGGCATGGAAGATATTACCCGTTTCAGCTCGATGAAAAAAAAAGACAGGGACAGCGGAATGCTGGATCTTTTTGATATGGGCGGAGACTCACAGGCAAAAGAAGAAGAGTTTCACCTGAGTGTGGTAGCGGAATACAAGGAAAACCAGATTTTAAAAATGGAGAAAGCCAATCTCGGTCTGTATGTCACTGGGCATCCGCTGGCAAAATACGAAGAAAAAATCAAGGCCTATACAACAAAATCATCCAGGGATCTGAAAGAAATTCAGGAAGCGATGCAAAACGAGGACAATACAGGGTTTGAAATCCCTGAAAGCATTCAGATAGCCGGAATCGTAATCCGCCATGAAATTAAAATGACTAAAAAAAATGAGCCGATGATGATCGGATATCTGGAAGATTTGGAAGCAGAAATTAAAGTCGTTTTTTTCCCGAAAGTTTATCAGTCCATTTTATCCCGTTTTTCTGAAGACATCCCCCTTCTAGTGAAAGGAAAAGTGGATTTTGATTCCCAGGAACTCCAGCTTCGCGCTGAATCGGTTGAGTTTTTGGACGATCTGCCGGACATTATCAAAACAAAGATTCTCAACATCCGCCTGGATGAAAAAAACATCCGCCAGGACAATATTGATTATCTCAAAAAAATATTTCAAGGACACCTGGGCACCTGTCCGATTGTTTTTCATCTTTATGATCTGGTTGAGCATAAGAAAGTCAATATTAAGGCAGGAAAAGAATTTAACATTACTATCACAGACACCATACTTGAAAAAATAAGAAAAATCAGCTGTGTCGAAGACCTCTGGGTCAACGGAAGCTGAAAAAAGGAATAATTTATGAAAAAAATATTTTTACTGGCTTTATTTTTTACTTTCATCACCCTCTCTTCTGTTTATCCTGCGACTGTTTTTTTTAAAGACGGATCTCAGGTGAATGGAAAAATTATCAAAGAAAACCCTACCCATCTGACGGTGGAAGTCAGCGGATTCCAGTTTGACTATGCTAAAGACAGCATTCTGAAAATTCAACTGGAAGAAAAAGACAATAAAGCATTGGTTCTTTCAAAGAATTTGAAAATTGACGATCCTTCCAGATATAATTCCTTCTATCTGGAAATTCAAACCGCTCTTCCTATTTTTTTTCAGTATCAGGATCGATTTGAAACATTAAAAAATAATTGGGATAAGAAAATTTCTATTTTTTTCCAGACTGGAATCTATTTTCCTCTGGATCAAAACCTTCTGATAGGAGGAAATTCATCCCTGTTTTATACAAATTATAAAATTGTCAATTCTGTTTACACAGCAAGCTATACAATAAAAACCTATCAAATAGGTCTGAGTGCCAAGTATTTCTATCAGCAAATTTTAGAAGGCATTTTTTTTGATTTTTCACTCAATTACTCTCTTTTTTCTTTATTATATACTCTTGATTATTACGCTTACAGCATTCCTCAATCAAAATCTACCGCCGAACCGAGCGGCTTGCATGCATCTTTCGGAATAGGTTATTCATGGGAACTCAACCGTATGGATTCGAGCTGTATTGCAGGAGTTAAATTCCACACTCTTTCCGGTTCAAAAGATGACTTAAAATGGAGCATGAATTGGATCGATATTTTTATCGGGATTTTATGGTAACCCGAATAATAAATATTCAGGCTGTCGATTATTATTGAAATGAACTCGGACACCGAGCGGAGTCGAGGTGTCACTTCGGCTGTGCTCAGTGACCGTACGGCTTCGATTAATGACCAAAACAAAGCGATGAAAGATTGCATCAGAAAAGACAATGACACTTTCTGATCAACTGACAAATATCAATGATAAGAAGCTGATTGATGGAAATGGTTTTCAATAATCGACAGCCTGATTGTTACAAACAAATCCATCTTATTCGTAAGAAAAAGTTTTTAACTCTTTAAAATACTTGAAATCGGGGTTAGAAATCAAATAAAAAAAATTAAGATAAGGATTGAAAATTTAAGAGAATATTAATTATTTTTAAATAATTACAAAATATGAGGTTAAAATGACTTCAAATCATAAATTTTATTATTTTCTCTTAGTATTTTTCATATCCGCTTTCAGTTTTACAATTCCGCTTCAAGGCAGGCAAAAAATTAAAGCAGCTGTCTTAAAAGATTTTCCGCCTCTTTATATGACTGATGCAAAGGGAATGTCTTACGGGCTTGCAATTGATATTTTAGAAAACATTGCTTTAAGATGTGATTTTGAAATTGTTTATCTTCAGACTGAAAATTGGGCGGAACTCTTGAAAGCTGTACAAAGCGGAAAAGCAGATTTGAGCCCCGCTGTCGGGATGAGTGAAGATCGATTTGATGATTTTATTTTTTCAAAAGAAATTGAAACTATTCCTGTGTCTATTTTTATCCGTTCTAAAAACAACGAAATAAAGGGGCGGAATGATTTAAAAAATCATCGAGTGGCTATTATAGAAAAAGCGGGTGTGGAAAATACACTTTTAAAAGACAAGGAAATCCAGCTTGTCCGATTTCCGAATCTTGAAACAGCTGTCGGGCACCTTCTTTCTGGAGATGTTGATGCTTTTGTTTTTCCTGAGCCTGTTCTCTTGAAAAAATTACGGGAAATGAAAATTGAAAATCTTATCCAGACTGCGGGCGAACCTGTCATTGAACTCAAAAGAGGATTTTTGCTGAAAAAATCTGACTCCCCGCTCTTGTCAAAAATCAACCTTGCTATTGAAGACTATAGAACATCAGGGGCTTTTCTCAATGATTATATCAAATGGTATGGGAAAGAAGAGCCTTTCTGGAATGCAGCAAGAGTTTTTTTAGCGATGAGCCTGCTTTTAATAACAGTCATTTTAGGAAGTTTTGTGATTTATTTTTTTAAATTGAAAAATATGAATAAGAAACTTCAAAATAGTGAAAGAAAATACAGGCTTTTATTTGAAACCGCAAGCGATGCCGTTCTGATTATCGATTCAGAAACAGGAAAAATTGTCAACGCAAACTCTCAAGCAGAAAAATTATTCGGCTATCCGATCCATGAATTGATTGGAATGAATCATTTTAATCTCTATCATCTTGAATCTATGGAAACTCTTGTGAAAATATTTTCACAAGAAAATTCAACTGAAGAATTGTTTTTTTCGGAAAGCAGCATAAAAGACAAAAATGGGAAACCCGTTCCTGTTGAAATTTCTACGGCAAAGAGTTTTCAAGCAGGAAAAGAAAAATTGGCGGTTGCTTTTTATAGAGATATTTCAGGAAGGAAAAAAACAGAAAACGAGTTGAAAACAGCTAAAATAAAAGCAGAAGATGCCAACAGGGCAAAAAGCCTGTTTTTAGCTAATATGAGCCATGAAATCAGGACGCCGATGAATGGAATTTTAGGAATGACTGAACTGCTTCTTCTTTCAGATATTAAAGAAGATCAAAAGCAATTTCTCGATGCTGTCAATTCTTCAGCAAACAATCTTTTGGGAATTTTAAACGATATTCTTGATATTTCTAAAATTGAATCAGGAAAAGTTGATTTGGATGCCCAGAATTTTCATTTGGAAAAAATTATCGAAGCAGTTTTAAATGTAACCGTTTACAAAGCACACAAGAAGAATCTGGAACTTTTGATTGATATTGACAGTGAAATACCTGAAACTCTCTATGGAGACGAGGGTAAAATCAGGCAGGTTTTATTGAATCTTGTGAGCAATGCGGTGAAATTTACAGAAGAAGGAAATATTCTTTTTGAAATTAAAAAAATAAATGAAACAGTTGATTATGTAGAATTAGAGTTTTCTGTGTCGGATACAGGAGTAGGAATTTCAAAAGATGCCCGGCAGCTTCTCTTCCAGCCTTTTGTCCAGGGTGATTTAAGCTATACTAAAAAATATCAGGGCACGGGTCTGGGTTTAGCTATTTCAAAAAGAATGGTGGAACTGATGGGAGGAAGTATCGGTTTTGAAACCGAAGAAGGAAGAGGCAGCCGTTTTTATTTCAACCTTGGAATCAGAAAAACCAGAGAAAAGCTTTTAAAACATGAAGCTTATCATCTTGAAGGGATTTCCGTCCTTTTCATCGATGACAACGAGATGAACCGGCTGATTGTCCAAAAAATACTGGTCAGAGAGGGGATAAAGGTTTACCTTGCTGAAGACGGATATCAGGGGATGGAGATTCTTTCTCAAAATAATGAAATCCAGTTTATTCTTCTGGATGTTCATATGCCTAAAATTGACGGATTTCAGACTGCTTCAATGATTCAGGAAAAATACGGCAGCCGTTTTGCTATTTTAATGTTTACTTCGGTTGATATAAGAGACAGTCTTCTTAAAATGAAAGAATTAGGCGTTAATGACTATCTTATTAAACCTGTCCGAAGAAAAGAGCTTCTTGCTAAAATTCATAAAACGCTTGACCGTCATCAAAATCAAAATAATGATTCAATTTCTCCGGTTATAAATGAAAAAGCAGTTCAGCGGCTGAAAATTTTAGTCGCTGAAGACAATGAAATTAATATGCTCTCCTTAGTCAGCATGCTGAAACAGATTGGAAGTTATGAGATTTTTCAGGCAAAAAACGGAAAGGACGCGGTCGAATGGTTTGATAAGGTCCAGCCTGAAATCGTTTTTTTAGACCTTCAAATGCCTGTTATGAACGGATTTGAAGCTTTAGAGGAAATGAAAACAATTTTAAATAAAAAATCATTTCAGTCTCAAATTATTGCAGTAACTGCGTATGCATCCAATGAAGATAAGGAAAAATGCCTGAATGCCGGAATGGATCATTATCTTGCCAAGCCTTTTAAAATAAGAGACATTGAACGCTTTTTACAGATAAAATAGTCTTTCTTTTCAAAAAGCCTCAATGACCCGCTTTTCTTATTCTATCCCTGCAGTTTTTGATTCACGCTCCATAAAACTTTTTCCCATTCCGAAAGCATTGCTTGAAAGATTTCTTCTATGGGCTGTCCGTCTTGGATTTTGATTTCTATCATTTCTGCCAGCTTTGCCAGGCGGTTGAAACACATATTAAGAGATGAGCCTTTGATAGAATGGCAAATTTTTTGTATGCTGTCAGTATTTTTTTGATAGATCGCGTGAGCCAGATCATCCATGTATTTTGAAAAGAGAGGAGGAACCATCGAGAGTAATTCTTTAAAATCAGCATCATTATTTTGAAGCTTTCCCATCAGACTGTTTTGATCAAAACTAATCTCATTGTTATAAAATTTATTCTGAGAAGAGTTGAAATATTTTTTAAAAACAGATTCTAAAACATTTTTAATAATAGGTTTAGTGATAAAATCGTCCATTCCGGCTGCCAGACATTTTTCCTTTTCATAGATTGTAGCGCCGGCTGTCAAGGCAATGATGGGAATATGAATATTTTTTTGATCCCAGTGAGTTCTGATGAGTTTTGCCGCTTCTGTCCCATCCATTTCCGGCATTTGAATATCCATCAAAATAATGTCGGGTTTTTTTGATAAAGCTGTATTGACTGCTTCTTGTCCGTTGACTGCTTCTAAAATAACCGCATTGGGCAGGATTTGCTGAATCATTTTCTGAATCAAAATCATATTCATCTCGATATCTTCTGCCACCAGGACGACGGGGTGAGACCGGTTTAAGATCGGGTTTTTTTCGGGCTGTTTTTTCTCAATTCCTATGCTTTGATCTGAATTTTGCCCCATGCTTTTTAAGCAGGAGATTAATTTTTCTTCTTTGACCGGTTTTGTGATAGAAAAATTGATTCCAAGTGAAGAATATTTGTTTTGAAGGTCGAGGCTGTTTAATGAGTTTTCCATGAGGATGACGGGCTGCTCGAAAGGGGAGAGATTGAGCTGCTCCCGAATGAGTCGAATCGTATCCGGACCGTCCAGATAAGGCATGGAAAAATCTATCAAAACAGCGTCAAAAAATTCTTTTGACTGGAGGAGTTTGAGAGCCGATAAGCCATTGTCCACACTCATGGATTCAATCCGGTGTTTTTTTAACAGGGTTTCTATGATCTGTGAACTGTTTTTATTGTCATCGACAATCAGAATCCGTTTGATTTTATTGATATTATCTGTATCAAAGCGTTCACTTCTTCTGTAGTCAGTCTCTAAAGTAAAGAAAAAAGTAGAGCCTTTCGTTTCTTCACTTTTAATTTGGATTTGGCTCCCCATCTTTTTAGCCAGCATATTGGAAATCGTTAATCCCAGTCCGGTTCCTCCAAAACGGCGGGTCATAGAGCTGTCTGCCTGAGAAAAGGCTTTGAAGAGCTTTTTCTGCTGTTCCTCGCTGATGCCGATGCCTGTATCGCGTACAGAAAAAGTGAATAATCCTCTCTGAGAATTTTTAGATTGAAAATCGAGTTTTATTTCTATTTCGCCGGATTGGGTAAATTTCACCGCATTGCTCAAAAGATTAATTAAAATTTGTTTTAATCTGACTGGATCAACTTTTGCGAAAGGAGGGAAATCCGGAGGTATATTGAGAAGAAGTTCTAGATTCTTTTTGGACGCAGGGTATTGGATAATGTCGGATGCTTGTTCAAGGAGTTCAATCATATCTGTTTCAATCACTTCAAGTTCTAGTTTGCCGGCTTCAATTTTAGAAAAATCAAGAATATCGTTGAGAATTTCCAATAGAGAATGGGCGGAGTTGGTGACATTTTCAGCATACTGTTTCTGGATGGCATTGAGAGGAGTCTGTAAAAGTAAATCGGCAAATCCGATAATCCCATTGAGAGGAGTCCTGATCTCATGACTCATATTTGCGATAAATAAGGATTTGGTCTGATTGGCATTTTCCGCTTGTTCTTTAGCTAAAATCAGTTCAGCTTCAAGCTTCTTTCTATTTTCGATATTCCGGCTGACCCCGATAATTTCAATTTCATTGGATTTGTTAAACCTGAATTTTGTATTCACTTCTATCCAGATGAGCCTTCCGTCTTTATGCGGCTGTTGGATTTCGTTGAAATAATAATTCGGGGTTTGAGGATTTTTTAAAAAGACTTCTATATTTTTTGAAATGGCTTGTTTGACGGTTTTTCTGGATTTTTCTTCCAGCGCTTCTTCCAATGTTTCCACCATCGCTTCTTCAACGGTCAATCCCCGGAGTTCTTTAATTGAAGGACTGATATAGGTAAACCGCTTCCGGTTGAGATTTAAAACCCAGATCACATCTGAGGTAAATTCAGTAAGGAGCCTGTATTTTTCTTCACTCTCCTGAATTAAGGCGTGAGATTTTGCTTCTTCTGTGATATCTTGATTGGTGCCGATAACAGCTATTGGGATTCCTTCCTCATTTTTTAAAATTTCTCCAATCGATTGAATGATTTTCATTTCACCTGTGTTTTTTTGAAAAATCCGTATTTCAACCAGATAAGGTTCTCCGTTTTGAATACAGTTTTTGAGTGCCAGACCTGCTTTTTCTCTATCATCAGGATGAATTAATTGTGAAATTTCTGCTAAACTGGGATGAGGTTCATTGTCAGAAAACCCAAAAAGCCTCAGTCCTTCATCGGAAGCAGTGAAAGTCTCGTTTTGAAGTTCCAGTTTCCAGCTCCCTATTTTGGCAATCTTTTGACTTCTCTTCAGATCCTTGAGAGTTTCCTGCAAGACCATTTCGATTTTGATTCTTTCTGAAATATCTCTTGCAGCAGCATAGATTAAATTTCCCTTTGGATGGGATCTCCATTCGATATAACGGTAAGTTCCGTCTTTACAACGGTAACGATTGACAAAATTAATGACTTTTTCCTGTCTTGCCAGTTGCGAGACTGCATTTAAAGTCGACTCCAAATCATCGGGGTGAACAAAGTCCAGAAATCTTTTCCGATTTAGCTCATCAGTGCTGTAACCGAGGATTTCTGCCCAAGCCTGATTCGTTTTAATAAAATTGCCCTCTATATCAGCAATACACAATAAATCCAGATTCACCTGAAAAAAACCTTCTAAATCTTCAGATTGTTTTTTTTCTTTTGTAATATCCATAAAAGTAGTGGAAAAATAATATTTTTCAGGCGAGTAAACCTGGACTTTATACCAGCGTTTTAAAGTTTCGGAATACTGTTCAAAGGATTCTTCTCCTCCGTTTAAAGCTATCTTTCCATAAAACTGAATCCATTTAAAAGTATCTTTGACAATATCGGGGAGCACTTCTGTAATAGGGCGATTGAGGGCGTCTGAAACTTTGATTCCGGTCAAACTTTCAAAGGCTTTATTCATTTCAATAAAAATATAATCAACGGGATTATCCTGGGAATCAAGAATAATTTTATGATACGCAAAGGCAAAAGGTGCGTTTTGAATCAGGTTTTGATATTGCTGTTCGTTCATTACCCCTTCCCTTTGAAGAATGATTTTTTTAAAATTTATTTAGAAATTAATACAAAATATAATAAAAGTTTTAGATGTTTAAAAAATAGACTTAATCAGGCTGTCGATTGTTATTTAATTAACACGGACACCGAGCGGAGCCGAGGTGTCACTTCGACTCCGCTCAGTGACCATACTG
>MIAO01000105.1 GCA_001829155.1 Spirochaetes bacterium GWB1_36_13
TTTTACTTCCATACTTCCTCCAAAGCTCATGAAACAAGATTTTCCATGATTAAATAAAATAAAAATTGAAAATTTTTCAAGATTATTTTAAATAATTAATTTAATATATATACTAAACTATCGGATAGATTGCCGTGTCATTAAAAAATTAAATTTCAGTATATTCTGGATCAATATTTATTAAAAATAGTTTTTATTTTCTGATAGATGGTTTGTAAGAAATTTTATATTATTTGAACAGAGAAAAGATCATTTTGATTTTAAAAGGGAAGAAGAAGAATCCTCTTCCCTTTCAGGCGATTTTTATGTTAATAGGTGTGGTTTAGAACCATATCGATCTGAGTAGAAGCAGTATAATTTCTTACGCCAAAGTGTCCGTAAGGCACACTGTAATACTGGCTGGATCCATCCTGTCCGCTGATATAACTGCTGTGAGAATACCAGACATAACAGGTTCCAGTGGAACAGACTACCTCATCCACCCAGCTGTAAATAGCATAGGTATAGCTTCCCTCGTCTCCTCCCCATCCAAGATCGTTAATAAATGGATTATCAACAGAAAGCCCGTTTGCACGGCAAGTGTCAGCAGGCATATTATTAGGATACCATCCGCATGACAAAAGACCTCTGTTTCCTCCTGCGATTCCCACAAAAGTATCCACGCTGGACTGCATGCTTGATCCCAGAGCAACGGCTGCACCGCTTCGATCTGCTGTATTATAGGCATTTCCGCCTTTAATTGCTTTTCTGCTCAAAGTTACTCCCAGAGAATGAGCAATCACATCTACTTTAGATTTTCCAGTATAAGCTTTCACAGCTGTGATAAAGCTTCTGATTCTCTGCATATATTCCGCTTTATGGTGATTATAGGAAGCGTTTAAAGTTCCTTTCAGACCATAACCGATTGCATAAACCTCAGAAGGATAATATCCGTAAGTAATAAAATCATCTCTGATATCGCTCCATCCCTGAGCATAGTCCGCATTTCCGTGGATAAAGATAACCGGTTCCCAGTATGCCGCGCAATCTGAAGAATACTGTTTTCCACCCCAGCCTTCAGTAGAAGCCAAAGCTGAATAACCGTTATTATTGAGCCATGAAGCAAAATCGCTTCCATAGGCTGCTGCCCCGTCTGAACCTACACCAGGATCAGTCGCTGTACAGCTTTTAGTCAAAGGCTTTCCATTTTTTGAAGCGTCCGCGCTTTCCATATCTCCCAACTGCTGTTTTGCACATGCCAGTGCGAATAATCCTGCAAAAACCACTGCGAGTATTTTTTTTATCATAGCGTCCTCCTTTTCTTAACCCACTAATTAAAAAGCAATTTGCGTGCCAATTTACTAATAACAGAGGAATCCCTTTAAAAACAAAACTTTTAATCGCCTTTAAAATATTAAATGTACCTATTTTCCTACATATGGTTTGACAAAATTTTAAAAATTAATTTTATTTTTTAATCAGGGTGGTGATTATTGAAAACTATACTTTATTATCATTGATATTTGTAAGTTTATTAGAAAAGGTAGTTGTCTTTTCTGATGCAATCTTTCATCGCTTTGTTTTGGTTATTCATTAGAGGGGTACGGTCACTGAGGAAAGCCGAAGTGACACCTCGGCTTCGCTCGGTGTCCAATTTAGTTTAAAAAATTACCGGTACTGAACAAAAAGACGCCCTTCGTCATCCGAAGTCAATTCCGCCCCATATTTTAAAACCAGGCTGTCCATTATTTCATTCGCTTCTTTTTTTGTAATCTGATAACGGAGAATCAGATCTGTTTCAAATACTTTTTTCTTTTTATCCTGCTTCATTTCCTTCAACACTTCTTTCACCATCTTGCTGACAAAAAGAGTCGTATTTTCAACCGCTTTTTTTCTTTTTTTATACCGAACCAATACAACCGCCGCAAATACCAGTACTCCGAATATAAAGAAACCTTTCATCCTTTCCCATAAACCCACCTTCACTTTAAAAACCCTGATAAAGTCGAAAGCAATAGCGCCTTTGTTATCCAGGATCAATCCATAAGTATTGGAATAAAAAGTATTGTCAATCGTATAATCCTGATAATGTTGACCATTAACAAACAAATTTAATTTATTTTCCTTTATCTTCAAAACAAGCGTATTTTTACTTTTTAACTCTGTTTTAATTAAGGGACTAAAGTTTTCAAGAAGAAGCGTTTCTTTTCTGTTTTCAACTTTCACCAGCCTGATCCGGCTTGACTTGGGATTGATTTCAAAAGCATAATAATTATTCTTGTCCGCTCTGACCATCAAACCTGCCCACAAATTATCCTGTGTTATTTTTTCCACAGCCGTTTCAAGAACAAAATCAGATACTTCCAGATCCTCAGACCATAAACGCCGTCCAGTTTCATCGTCCCATATCACAAACTGCCCTCTTTCGGTATGAACATAATATTCATGCGAACTAAAAGGACTGTCGATCGAAGAATTAAAAGAAAAAGAAGCTGTTTTTTCACCTGGATTTACATAATCGGGCAAGGCTTCAGGAATATCTTCAACTGGTTCTTTCAGTTTAAAATCCATTTTTTCCGGCGGTGTGTACTGAAAATTTTCATCCACATACGCAATTTCAAGATTATCAAAATGTGAATGAAAATTCTTCGAGCTGTGAAACCCTATCTTTCCTGATAAAGGGAGTCCCAAAACATCTTCTTCTATGCCTTCTACTACTTTTACTCCGTTTAAATAAAGCGTTGTTTTCGTCTCCTGAACAAGAACATCCAGATAATTGACATCCGGATGTATATTCGTCACCTTTGCTTCTTGAATCAGCTTCCATTTGCTTTTCTTGATAAAGCGCTGTTTTTCATTTTTCCATCTGGAAATCTCAACCTTGTTTAACTCAGGATAGACTGAAGCTATCATTGTATTATCCACATCCGTCAGACGAAAAAGTATCCCGTTTTCTTTATCCTTTGCATTGAGCGTAGGATCGACTGAAATCAATTTCGCCCTGATAATATAATTGTTTTTTTCAGGAATTTTTCCCGACTCCCAGCAATAATAAGCATTCACTGCCTTATAGACATGATATTCTCCATTAATAGCGTGACATTCACTTGAGTTTAAAAAAATATCCGCGCCCGCTTCAAAATCATTTTGATAAAAAAATTCATACGAAAACAAAAATTGATTCAGAAGGAAAAAAAAGAAAATAATGAATGATTTTTTCAACTTTGAAACTCCTTTATTTTAAAATTGAAATTTATTTTATAAAAGTTAATATTCAAAAACCGAAAAAACGAAATACTCTGCCAAAAGAAATTTTTTTTTACTCTGATTAAAAATAATATAAATTGTTTTTGACAAAAAAAAATTATTCATTATTATAATTTAAATAACTTTGTTTAAAAACATCAGGAGGATGATTTATGAAAAAAAATATTTTTATCGCTGCTCTTTCTCTCTTAACAGTTTTATTTTTTTCTGCACGACCCCTTCACGCAGAAAAAACAAAAGGTAAAATATACCTTGCCGTTTTATATTATGGTCAAATTTCGCTTGTCATAGATTTCTCATCTGAAAAGATGGGGCTTATGGCAGTTCTCGACGAAATCGGGAAATGGGATCTTCAGATCAAGGATCCGCAAAATGCTGAAGTTAAGTTTGTAAACCTAAAAAAAATCCCTGAATACATGCACAAAGTCTTTGAAGGGAAAATCTCTAAAATCGGTGATATTAAAATTGACCGATACGCCGTTGACCACCCGGTACTCATGGGACAACCCCGAACAATCGGCGGTATTCCAATTAAATATTACGATAAATCTGAAAACAAAGCAGGCTACGGAAAAGTAATGAGAATCGGAAATACTATTTTAAGATATCATGCTTACCAGACCCTTCCCTATTATGGAAAACTCTCTCATATCGGAAAAATAAGAATTGAATACTTTAAAAAAGATGTTAAAGGAGTTCCTCTGGCAGGAAAAGTTTCTAAAATCGGTAAACTAAAAGTAATTTACAATGACCAGGGAGAAATCACAGGATTTCAAGGCACTGAACCCGGTTTTGAAATTGAATTCTGGGATAAAAAGAAATTAAATTCTATGGAAGAACAAGCTGTTAAAGAAGAAGAACTTGAAAAGAAAGTTGACGCTCTTTTTGACGAAGAAGAATAAGGAGAAAATATGAAAAAAGCATTATCTTTATTTTGTTTTCTTATTATTTCACTTGTTTTTGCCTCTTGCTCGGAAGAACAGTCAAAACCTGACTCTTATGCTGCTTCCAAAAATCCTTCTGCTATTGTACAGTACGATAATTACAGAAAAACAGGAAGCCTTTTGTCTGCTGACAAAGAAAATAAATTTGCGGCAGGCTCTCTGCTGATTGTTGATTTAGATTTAAATGCATCTACTGGATTTAAATGGTTTTACAAAATTTCAGATCCCGCCGTCATTGCCTTGGAAGAAGAGAAGATATTTGATTTAGAAAAAGATAAACCTGAAAATATTCAAAAAGTAGGTTATCCTGTCAAAGCTCTCTGGAAATTCAAGGCATTAACAAAAGGCGAAGCAGTTATTTCTTTTAAATACTACCGTGATTGGGAAGGAGAAAAATCTGCTGTCGATGTAAAAGAGTTTAAAATTAAAATTGATTAAAGATCCTAAAGGAGGACGAAAAAATGAATCAAAGAATCTATACAATCGTATTAATACTGGCTGTCTTTTTCAGCTTCAGCCTGACCAACACAGCTGAATCAAAAAAAGGCAAGAAACTGAATACAGGGCTTGAAGAAACAAATCCAAATTTAAAAAAGACTTTCAGGACTTCCACTCCTATGAAAGCTTCCGGTCTCCCTGATAAGGCTGATCTTTCCGCCAATCTTCCGAAACCCGGCAATCAGGGGTATCAGGGAAGCTGCGTTGCATGGGCAACAACTTATGCTTATAAAAGCTACCATGAAAAAGTAGAGCGGAAATGGGACATTGATACAGAAAAACACCTTTTTTCTCCCGCTTTCGTTTATAATCAAATTCAGCTTCCGGGAGGAGGTTCTTATTTCCACGAAGCTTTGGATGTGCTCAAAAATCAAGGCGCGGCTACTTTATCAACCATGTCTTATAATCCAAATATAGAGAGAGACAATACCCAGCCAAGCGCAAAAGCAAGACAGGAAGCATCCCAGTACAAGGCAAAAGACTGGAAACAGCTCCGTTCTTCAGATTCAGAAGCGATTAAAAAAGAACTGGCAGGGGAAAATCCTGTTGTCTTCGGATTAAACCTCAAAGAAAGCTTTTATAACTACAGCGGCGGAGTTTATAAGACTCAAAGCGGCGGATACCTTGGCGGGCACGCGATGCTTCTGGTCGGATATGACGACTCTAAAAAAGCCTATAAAGTCATGAATTCATGGGGAACCAACTGGGGAGAAAAAGGATTTCTCTGGCTCGACTATAGTCTTTTTGAAAAAGACTGCAATGCTGTTTATGTTATGTATGATGACATTGCCAATCAGCCTGAAGAGAAAAAAGCTGAAATTCCTCAAAATGTTTCCGCTTCTCAGGGAACTTATACAGATCAAATTCGTATTATGTGGGCTAAAGTAGAAAATATTGATTCGTATATTATTTATAGAGCAGACGCAGAAAGCGATAATTTTAAGAAAATTTCAGATTCTGCTGACAATGAATACATTGACACAGAAATCAAATCCGGAAAATCTTACCGCTACGCTGTCAAAGCCGTCAATAGAAGCGGAGAAAGCGATTACAGTGATATTGCAGAAGGATTTTTGAAAGAAGAAAGTAAAAAAAGCGACAATCTTGGACAGCCTCAAAACCTGAGCGCTTCTTATGACAGCGGGAAAGTTGTTCTTTCATGGAATTTAGTGGACGGAGCTGATAATTATTCAGTTATGAAATTTGACGAAAATGCAAAAGACTATGAAAAAATAGGCTCCAGCAAATCAAGTACTTTTACTGACAGTAAAGTAAAATCCGGCGAGAATTACTGGTATGTTGTTTTTGCCGTCAGCGGTAAAAAAATCAGCCCGACCAGCGATGGTGTGAGCGTGGATATTCCTGAAAGCAAAAAAGAAGTTTTACCCGAAACGCCTAAAGATTTTGAAGTTTCTCAGGGCGATTTCACCGATAAAGTAGAAATCAAATGGGCTTCTGCTCCCAATGCGGAATCTTACTGGGTTTTAAAATGGAATGCCGATGCTCAGGTCTGGGAAGAACTGGTGAATACAAAACAAAACACTTTCACAGATAAAAATGTTATTCCAGATACCAGCTACTATTACATCCTCTGCTCTGCGAATATAGCCGGATTCAGCGAATACACCGACTATAAAAACGGAAACGCAAGCAGTATGGCAAGCGACACTAAAAAATCAAAATCACAGAAAGTTTCTGAAAACAGCTATAAAGAAGGCGCTACTGATTATGTTTCTTCTGACTTTAAAAGCAAGGGAACCTATAAAAAAATCATTCCTTTTAAAGATTCTAAAGGTAAAAAAATTAAGGATGAGTTTTATCTGGCTGAAGAAGCGATTCAGAATACAGGATACTATAAGACAATTGTTTACTATAACACAGACGGCGGTGTAACACAGGCTGAAAGATACTACACAGACGGCTTTGCTAAAAAGGAAGGCTACAATATCAGAATCACCTATTATGCGGGAAGTTTTGATAAAAAGCTGAAACTTGAAACTCTTTATTCAGATGAATTTGCCGATAAGAAAGGCTACTATAAACGGATGACTTTCTATCGTGACAATGAAGTTTATAAAGTAGAATCAGTTTACACCAACAAAGTATTAAAATCCAAAGGATATTACAGAATCGTCATTTTTGTAACTCCTGATTTAAAACCAATCAGAAAAGAATACTTTGATTACCGAGATATTAAAATCAAAGAAGAATCAAAATAATCTAATTGATTTTTAAGAACAAGAGCTTAAAGCTCTTGTTCTTTTTTTATAATAGGGTTTATCATGAATAAAATAAAATGCGCGATTATCGGACTTGGGAGAATCGGATCATCTTTGGAAGACGATAAACTCCGTGAAAAACCCGCTTCTCATACAGGAGCCATTACTTCTAATCCGGATTGTGTTTTAGCTGGAGGATGCGATATTGATCAAACAAAACGGGAAATTTTTCAAAAGCGCTGGAACTGTCCTCTCGTTTCTGAAAATCCAGAAGAGCTTTTTCAAAAAACACTTCCCGATATTCTACACATTGCCACTCCGCCTGAAACACATTTTCAAATTATAGAAAAAGCCCTCAAATTTAAAATTCCTGTCATTATTTGTGAAAAACCCCTTGCAGAAAACCTCAAAACCGCAAAAAAAATCACCCGTCTTGCATCAAAATTTGATTCGATTATTCTTGTCAATCATGAAAGGCGTTATTCTTTAGATTATATTCATGCTAAAAAAAAAATAGAGGCTTGCGATTTTGGAATCCTCAATTCTATTCAGGCAAAAGTTTATATGGGGAAAAATAGAATACCTCGAGATGTTCTCTGGGATGATGCTACCCACATGTTTGATATTTTGAGGTTTTTGACCGGAAGAGATTTTTGCAGGATAAAGTCTTTTGGATATCCTGATAAGAAATCCAGTTTTATTTCTGTTCATGCTTTATTGGGTGAAATCCCTTTATTCATCGAAATTGCCTCAAATAAAGATTACCTTTCGTTTGAAATGGAGCTTAATTTTTCAAAAGGTCTGATTAAAATCGGCAATGGAATTTATGAAGAATATAAAAGCGGCAAAAGCCCCTATTATGAAAATTTCAACTCACTTTCAAAAACCGAGTCTCCTGTTTTCGAAAAAACCAATTATTTTTCCGGCATGATGAAAGACGCAGTCAAGGTATTTCAAGATAAAAAGAAAAAACCTGTCTCTTCTGTCTATGATGCCTTCAAAACAATTGAAGTTATGACTGAAATCCTTAAAAAAAATCGAAATTTCTAAACTTTCCTTTAGGAGAGAGTTTTTTGATTTGAAATGAGAGTTTTACAGAATTGACTCCGCACTGATTGATAGAACGAAGATTCCTAATCATTGCCGCAAAAAAAATTACTGCCTGAAATTTCTTTAAAAAAGAAAGAAATCGATTTGTTATTGGGATAAAACATTGTTAATTTTATATGGTTTAGAATGATTTTTGGAATAAAAAAAAGGGGTTGGACTTTGAATAAAAAAACTGCAAGACAAGGCAAGATCATGTTTATGGTGATCGCATTCGGTATGGTGTCATTTTTTGTATTATCCATGATCGGAGGCGTCCCTGCAATGTTTGGGGGCGATGAGAGGAGTTATGTAAAATTTAACGGAAATGAAGTTTTAAATAATAATATTGCAGGTTATATTGCCGAGCAGATCAAGGATTTGAAAAATCCTTATGAAAGACAGTACAGTGTGATGAGAATTGTTCAGAGCCTGATTAATCAGGAAGTTTTTATTACAAAGGCAAGAGAGCAGAAATTGCAGCCTGATTTGAACGGTCTGATTGCCTATTTCCAGCCTAAATATGATCAGGAAAAAAGAGCCTATGAAGCGGAGAAAAATGAAATTTTCCCTTATTCTTTCAAAAGCTTCGTTGAGCAGAATGAAGCCCAGTATCAGAAAGAGGTTACAGAATTAAGCCTTCGAACCGCTAATTTTATTGACGAAGTTTCGATTGCCAGAGAATATTCTTTTAAAAACTTTTTCTCCCAGGTGGAATTTGTCGCAGTCAATTATAAAGACCAGTTAAAAGATGTCAATGTTGATCCTGCAAAACTGAAAGAAGCCTATGATAAAGGAAAAGAAATGTTTTTAGATTCTATTGAAACTAAAATTCTGGAATTTAAAACAAAAGAAAAGGCTGAAAAAGAACTTGAAAAAGCCAGAAAAAATCCTGAAGTCCAGAAAATTTCTTTTAAAGACGCTCAACCAAAAGTTTTTAAATCTTCTGAAATCGATCAATATTATATGATTGCCGCCGCCGCTATGGGCGGTGTCAGCGAACCTTTTGAAATCAATGGAAAATTCGCAATTGCCCAGATAGAAAAAAACAACTATATTCCTTTTGAAAAACTTAAGAAAGAAGAATTGAACCAATTAAAAGAATCCGCACTGGCTCAGGAAAAAGAAAAGCTTTTAAAAGAGTATAAAGAAAACCTGACCAAAAAACTGGAATCTTTAAAAGCGGAAGACAATCTTTCTGAAATTGCTAAAAAAGAAAAATGGGTCTATGGAAAAACCCTTGATTTCTCAATTGAGGCGGATAGCAACCCGAAAGATTCAAAAACTGAGAAACCGATTGACCTTTTCCCTGCCAAAAACAAAGCCTTTTTTAAAGCCGCTTTCCAGAAAGAAGGGACATTCAGCGGAATCTTAGAATGGGAAGATGTTTTATACAGAGTGAAAGTTGTCAAAATCACCAAGCCTGTATTTCCAATTCCTGCCAAGAAAAAAGAGGAAATTATACAGTCTCTTGAGCAAAGAGAAAAAGAAGGCAGTTATTATGACTTTCTGACAGATGAAATCAAAGCAAAGGAAACTCAATTTAACTGGGAAAATATCAATAAACTTTTTGGAATTGAGGTCGGAAAACAATAATGAAAGAAGAGAAAATGTCCATTACTAATTTAGAACAGGATGTTCTTTTTAAAGGGAAACTGAAGTTTAAAGACACGATTCTTTCTGTCAAAGGCAAGATAGAAGGAGTGGTTGAAAGCCAGAATGGAAAAGTAATAGTCGAAAATGAAGGCAGTATTGAAGGAATGATGAAATCCGAAGTATTTGAAAACCATGGATTGTTCAAAGGAGACGCTGAAATTTATAAAGACTGTACTTTGTTTTCCGGCAGCAAAATAGATGGAAAAATTAAAGTAAAATCGATTATGGTAGAAAAAGGGGCGGTTTTAAACGGAACCTGTCAAATGGAAAAATAAATGGAAAAAACAGCAGTTGTTTTTGTTGATTATGAATATTCTTTCACCCGGCGTGAACTGACTGCTTTAAATAAAAATTCCTATACTCTGGCTCTTGAGAAAGCTCATTCTCTTGAGCTGCCTGTTTCCATTTTTTCTTCTTCCCCTGAAAAGGAAGAAGATTCCACAAGCTTTCAAGGAGACTTGTTTTCACTTTTAAACGCGGTTGAACAAAAACTCTCTTCCTATGAACACCTGATTTTTTTTCACTCCAATATGCCTTTAATCGATTTGGCGCTGACAAAAAAAATAATCGATACCCATAATGACAATATAGCGGATTACACCTTTGCGGAGCATTATCCGCCGGGGTTTGCCCCTTTTATGGTCAGCCGCGCTACTTTTAAAAAAATTCAGCTTTTATCTTCCGGCAACAATGAAACTTATACTTATAAATCTTTTGAAAAACTGATTCATAATGATCTTAATTCCTATGATGTGGAAATTGTGATCGCTCCTGAAGACTTCAGGTTTATCCGGGATTCTTTTGTGCTTGAAAACGAACGGAGTTTCAGGCTGGTAGAAGAATCCTCAGGACACTCATTCAATGCAGAGTCTCTTTCTTCATTTTTTGCCGCCAATCCTTCTATCCTCAGAATTATGCCCTCTTATGTGATCATTGAGCTTTGCAGGAAAAATAATTTAAAACCTGTTTATTTTCCATATCAGTCTGAAATTGAAGACTGTATAAAAGCTTCTGATTTTAAAAAGATAATGCAGTCTTTAAAAGAATGGGTTAAAACAGGATGGGTAGAACTCTCCGGTTTTGGAGAACCTTTTCTCAATTCTGAAATGAAAGAGATTCTGGATATCCTGCCGCAATACCCTGATTTTCAATTCATTATTGAAACCAACGGCATTTTAATCAAGCCTTATCTTGAGCAGATCAAGTCTATTCCCGGTCTTTCCGTGTTTTTCAAACTGGATGTTCCCGACAGGGAATCTTTCAAAGCATTTTACGGAACAGATGATTTTGAAAAAGCGGAAGAAAATCTGGATCTTTTTCTGACCCAGTGCCCTGAAAAAACTTTCATTGCTTATACGCGCATGAAAGCGAATGAAAACTGGATCGAATCCTTTCTTTCCCGCTGGAGAGTCTATCAGGATAAAATTATTATCAATAAATTTAACGATTTCTGCCGCCTTCTGCCCGA
>MIAO01000106.1 GCA_001829155.1 Spirochaetes bacterium GWB1_36_13
GGTAAAAAATCTTTAGGGTTTTTCAGGGTTGACAAACAGATTGATAGAACAAAGATTCCTAATCCTTGCCACAAAAAAAAATTGCTACCCAAATTCAGGATTCTAATTTTTAAAAAAAAATTGGTTGACTTTTTCTTGAAAAAAAATTAAATTTTAATTCACTTAAATTCATAAAATGCGGGAATAGCTCAGTTGGTAGAGCGTCTCCTTGCCAAGGAAAAGGTCGCGGGTTCAAATCCCGTTTCCCGCTTTTATTCTAATAAATTATCAAAATTTTATTAAACTGTAAACTAAACTTAGAATATTCATATCTTTCAGATGAAATCGTGAATTAATTATTTTCTTTTGTCATTTTTTTTTGTAAATTTTTTATTGCTGTCTTTAAAATAAAAATAATTCAAACGGCATAAGCTGATATGAAATGATAAAGAAAAGGAAACAGAATTGAAAAAAATACTGCTCGTTTTATTACTGACCATTTTTTCATCCGGTTTGTTTTCACTGACGCCGAAAGAGATTGAGAAAGCGACTCAGCTGATTGAAAAAGTCAATAATTTTTACAATAAAAATCCGAAGCTGAAAGGGTATTTTAAACTCTATATTAATGAGCAGGAGAGCGGAGGTTATTTTTTTTTCAACGGACCATCCCAGCTCAAGCTTTTTTTTGGACCTGAAAAAACCGATGATCCTGAAAAATTCCGTTATATTTTAACAGATGGAAATACATTATGGCTTTTTCTGCCCTATCAGAAAGTTTTGGTGGAGCAGGAGATTCCTGAATATTTTAAAGATATCGGCGTGCTGGGAATGGGGATGCTCCGTTTCCTTTCAAACTATGAAGAATTGGAATTGTCCGAAGAAGTAAAAAACGATAAAAAACTGATTGTTTTGAATCTGAAAAAGCCAAACAAGAATCTTCCTTATGAAGAAATCACCCTTTATATCGACGAGGAAGGTTTTGTGCCTATTCTGAAGGGAAAAATGAAACAGGGAAATAAAAGTCAAAATATTTCATTTTACCGTTATAATATAAATAAAAATCCTGTTTTTACTGAAAAAGATTTTAAAGTAAAACCATCCGGAGAAATTCAGATTTTGAGAAATGTATTTGTAAATAGTAAAAAATAAAAGCATTGATAAAGATATATAATAGAGGAAAAAAATGGATAATACTGAAAAAATGACCATCGGTGAACTTTTAAAGGCAAAAAGGGAAGAAAAAAAAATATCTTTAGATACAGTAGCTTCCGCAACCAATATTGCGAAAAAATTTATCATTGCTATTGAGGAAGACTGTTTTGAAAAACTTCCAGGAAGCATTCATATTACAGGTTTTGTCCGGTTATACGGTTTTTATCTTGAAATGGAAGAAAATTTTTTGATGGAAAAACTGGCAAAACAGCTTCGGTTTGAAGAGCATCCGCCATTGGATGAAATTATGCATGTCAGTCAGGAAGTGGGAAGAAATAAAAAGAAAGTCAATCCCCTGTTTTTTTTAAGTATTTCTGTTTTTATTCTTTTAGTGATTATTATTATTTACAAAGTCAAAACATCAACTCCTGAAGAGTCTAATCTGGCGAATGAAAAAGAAAAAGTAATGGTTTTTGAAGAAGAAATGAACATTAAAAAAAATCAAAACCTCATTTTTCCGGAAGAGTATGGGAATCTTCAGTTTAAAGTGGATCAGATTAATGAAACTCTGATTCATATGATCCCGGAGGGAAATAATTTAAACCTGAAACCCATTGTGATCACAAAAAATGATGTTTTTAAACTGGATTTTAATGATGACGGATATTTTGATATCCAGATGAATGTCAGCAAAATTTCCGATGGGGAAGCGGTTGTAATTCTTTCCAGAGTCAAGGAAATAAGATTGAAAGATCAGGATCGTTTCGTTACTGGAACCAGTCAAAAAACTGTGGCTGCTGAAACAAAAACGGAAACCAGGGAAGAAGCATTTAAAAGTGTTTCTGTTGTAATTAAAAATAAAAAAGATTATGATATGGTAGTCTGGCTGACACGAAACGGGGATAATCCGAAAGAAGAACTCAAAAAACTCGAACCGGGCGCGCAGATTACAGTGCCTATTTTAGAAAACAATATCCTGAATTATGACAATATTGATTTCAGTGATGTCAATGCAGCTGAAATTGAGGTCAACGGCAATAAGGTTGAATTTGATAAAAAGAACGCTACTGTAGGCTATCTTTCTTTTTCACTGGTTGAGGAAAATAATACAAAATCCCTGAAATGGGCGAGTGTTTCTCAATAAGCATTCTTTTTTATGAATGCTGAAAGATGAAACAGTGTTAGTATTTTCAAAGATAAATAAATATATTTCGTGTTTTAAAATGTTAAATCTTGGATTGAATGATGGAAAAAATCTTTGTGGTCAGTTTAGGCTGTCCGAAAAATCTTGCAGACACTGAAAAAATTCTTTTTGAGCATTTTAAAAATTATTTAATTGTTACCAATCCTGAAGAAGCGGATGTTTTTTTTATCAACACCTGTTCTTTTATTCTTCCTGCTAAAGAAGAATCAATTGATACTATTTTTGAGTTTGTAGAATACAAAAAGAAATTTCCTGATAAAAGAGTTATTGTGAGCGGCTGTCTTCTTGAGCAGTATGGCGGAGAGCTGGAAAAAGAAATACCGGAAGCTGAATTTCTTTCCAATAAAGGAATTTTTTTAACTCAGGGCAGAGTGATTACGACAAGAGCTTTTTCTTACCTGAAAATTGCCGAGGGATGCAGCCGGAAATGCGCTTTCTGTACGATTCCCCTTTTTAAAGGAACCCATAAGAGCCGGGAATTAAACGATATTTTAAGTGAAGCGAAAGAGATGGAGGGCAGTGTTCAGGAACTGATTATTGTTAGTCAGGATACTTCATTTTATGGAATGGATTCTTATAAAACTCCCAAGCTTTATGATTTACTTTCTTATCTTTCCGATATGGACTTTCCATGGATCAGGGTCATGTATTTTTATCCTGAAAACCTGACTGATTCTATTTTGGATTTAATCGCATCCCGCCCCAATATCTGTAATTATATTGATATTCCTTTTCAGCATTTAAGCGATCCGATTCTGAAGAAGATGAAACGATGGGGTTCTTATGAACAATATAAAAACATTGTTTCAAATATCAGATCCCGTATTCCTGAAAGTTCTATCCGAACCTCTTTCATTGTGGGATTTCCGGGAGAGACTCAAAAAGATTATGAAACGCTTCTTGGCGGTCTGGATGAATTTCAGTTTAACCGGGTAGGATTTTTTTCGTACAGCGACGAACCGGAAACCGCTTCTTTCCGACTTGAAGGAAAAGTGGAGGAAGAGGAAAAAGAAAAAAGAATTTCTCAGGCTTCCTTTATTCAGGAAGAAATCAGCGAAGAAATTTTAAAAGGAAGAATCGGAAAAATTTACAAGGTTTTAGAGGAAGGGTATGATCCTGAAAAAGAGGCGTTTTACGGAAGAACAGAGTTTGAAGCGCCTGAAATTGACGGATTGGTCTATTTTCAATCAGATAAAAAGACAGAAAATAATTTTAAAAATATTTTAATCACGGATTCAGACCAACATAATCTTTCAGGGAGGGAAGTATGAATTTTAAAAAACATATTCCCAATTCTTTGACGCTTTTTCGAATTGTCCTGATCATTCCCATCAATATTCTTATTTTTGGATCTTACCGCGAGAAAATAGTTTGTCTTTTCCTTTTAGGATTGAGCGGTCTTACAGATTATCTGGATGGTTTTTTCGCCAGAAAATGGAATGCGGTATCCGATTTTGGAAATTTTTTAGATCCTTTGGCAGATAAATTAGTCATTATTTCAGTTCTGATTACTTTTCTTCAGATTGATTCCACTATTTTTCCCTACTGGATGGTGTGGATGATTGTGACCCGTGAATTTGTGATTACCGGACTGAGAATTTCAGGAATCCAGGGGAAGGAAAAAGTGAAAACTCTTTTCGTTGGAAAATTAAAAACAATGGCTCAATTTTTAACTATTCTTCTGATTATTCTGTTATTAATTATAAAAGATTATCTGATAGAGCGGGGAGTGATTCCGAAAATCGGGGGAATTATCGGGGTTCCTTTTGACCGGATATGGTTTAATTATTTTGGAGGATGGGCTTATTTTATCACTTATACTCCGTCTTTTCTTTTGGGAATATCAACGATTCTTTCAGTTTATTCAGGAATCCATTATATTATTAAGAATAAAAGAAATATATTGCTTCAGGAAGAAGAGGATCAGGATGCAGAATAAAAACTACCTCAAAGCTTCAATTTTTATTCTTTCAGGAGTTTTGCTGGGAAAAGTTTTTGGTTATTTTTTTCATCCGGAAGAAAAAAATAAAGAAATTGCAAAAATTGAAAATACAGTAGAAACCAATTTAAAAAAAAATCAAAATGATATAAATCTTATTAAAAATTCAAAAAAGATTGAGAAAATATCAGTGAAAATCCAAGGCGCTGTCAAGAATCCAGGAGTTTATGAAATTGAAAAAGGAAAACGGCTTTATGATTTGATAAAACTTGCTTCCGGGTTTCGGGAAGGAGCAAATCAAGAAATAAAAAATTATTACTTAAAAAACGGACAAGAATTTACGATTAAATATAGGAGTATAATTTTTGTCGAAATTTTGGGAGAAGTAAAAAAGCCCGGTAAATATAAAATGTATCAGAAAGATCAGGTGTATGATCTCATAAATAAGGCCGGCGGAATAACTTCATTTGGAATTATGCCTGAAAAAAATTATTATTTAAAAGATGGAATGAAATTTTTTATCTTTAAAGATAAGAAGCAAGGAGAGCATCAATGAGCGAAGAAAAAAATGCAAACGGATTTTTTGATGAAGAAGAAGAGATTACCTTATCTGAAAATGAATTAAACAATATATTAAATACTTCGACTATCGAGGTGGAAGAAGCCGGGTCGGAAAAAGAAGATGCCCCGGAAAATGAAATAGAGGCTGAATCACTGGAAAATAGTCTGATTATGACAACCGGTGAAGAATTGGAAAAAGCTTATCTTATGAAAATTAATCAGGTTGAAAAACCTCTTTCAGAATTTAAACTGGTAGAAGAAAAAAATCACGAGGAAGAGGAAGAAGAAATTGTTTCAGACACTGTCTTTGAACCGGTGGTAGAGGAAATCGAGATTCACGATGAAATCCATATTGATGAAGAAACCTTATCGGAAGAAATTGAAATTAAAGAAGAAGAACCAAATACAGACGAACTGACACTGGAAAGTGAAGAAGAAGTGAAGGCAGAAGACGAAATCAGCCTGGAAGAAGAGCCGAGTACAGACGAATTGACACTGGAAAGTGAAGAAGAAGTGAAGGCAGAGGACGAAATCAGCCTGGAAGAAGAGCCGAGTACAGACGAATTGACACTGGAAAGTGAAGAAGAAGTGAAAGCGGAAGACGAAATCAGCCTGGAAGAAGAACCAAGTACAGAAGAACTGACGCTGGAAAGCGAAGAAGAAGTGAAAGCGGAAGGCGAAATCAGTCTGGAAGAAGAACCAAGTACAGAAGAACTGACACTGGAAAGCGAAGAAGAAGTGAAGGCAGAGGATGAAATCAGTCTGGAAGAAGAACCAAGTACAGACGAACTGACACTGGAAAGTGAAGAAGAAGTGAAAGCGGAAGACGAAATCAGCCTGGAAGAAGAGCCAAGTACAGACGAATTGACACTGGAAAGTGAAGAAGAAGTGAAGGCGGAAGACGAAATCAGCCTGGAAGAAGAATCAAGTACAGACGAACTGACGCTGGAAAGCGAAGAAGAAGTGAAGGCAGAGGATGAAATCAGCCTGGAAGAAGAGCCAAGTACAGAAGAATTGACTATTAAAACTGAAGAAAAATCTACAGTTCAAGAGCTTATTATTACTGAAGACAGTATTATTCTGGAAGAAGTGCATGAAGAAAAAGAAATTGATACAAAAGACGAGGAAGAGGAAGAAACAAAAGAACTCATTATAACGGAAGAAGGAATCTTAAATACCTCTCCAGAGGAAGAAGATATTTTACTTGAAGAAGATGAGGAAGAGGAAACTCCTGAGAACTTTTTTGGTGAAAAACCTGTTGTGATTCAGCAAGAAGAATTAGAAGAAAAAGTAGAAAATCTTGAAATTAATCAGGAACTTGTGATAGGCAATGAAGAAGTGGAAGATATTGAGATAGAGATTTCAATGGAAGATGAAACAGCGGTAGAAACTCCAGCGGAAAGAGAGCTTGAAAATATTGAAACTTCTGAAGAAAAGAAAGAGCTTGAGATTCAAAAAAGTGAATTGTCAGAAAAAACAGAGGGAAAAGAAGATCTGAAAAAAGATGATATGAAAGAAATCCTTTCTTATCTGGATTCGCTTTTTGGTTATCTGCCGGAAGATAAGATTAAAGAGTTTGCAAAATCTAAATATTATGATTTGTATAACAAAATGTTTGATGATTTAGGACTGTAAAAAAAGGATTTTTAAATGATTTCATCCGGATTAAGAGCAAAGTCATTAAGATATAAAGGGTTGAAAGATCAGGCTTTTTTTTACAGAAGGCATGATATGAAGCTTTTGAAAGAAGTTTATCTTTCGAAAGAGAATTTATTTGATCAAATTCTTTTTTTTTCAAAATCTCTTGAAAAATGTTCTGGTTTAGATGAAATTTTTACTTTTCTCCTTGATTTTTTCCTGAAAAATTCAGGATGCCGAAAAGGAGTTGTTCTTTTTAAAGAAAACAATTCATTTGTCTTAAAAGCTCATGAAGGAATTCAGGAAGAGCTTTTAACTCAAATTCAAAATGAAAATTTAAAACATCTGGAAGAGTTTAAAAATCATTACATCAATGCTCTTTCCAATGTTTTTCCTCTTTATATCAATAATCAGATTATTGCTTTAATTGCGCTGGATGAAAATCCTCAAAGCGATTTTACGGCTAAAAAAGCGTTTATTCAATTTGTTTTATTTATGTCTTCTTTGAAAATTGAAAGATATCTTTTAAAAGAAAAAATTTCTAAAAATCAGAAAAATCTAAAAACATATGAATATTTTGAAACTGTCAAAAGAATTTCTGAATTTTTTAATAAAAGTGAAAGCTTAAGCGAAGGATTGTTTTTAATATCCAATATTCTGGAAAAAAAATTAAATATCAGCAAGTTGATTATTTTAATGAAAAATGAAGCCAATCAATTTGTCGTTTTTGACAGCTATGGCTGCCGGGAAGAAACTCATAAACTTTTTCATTTTGATTCTGCTTCCATTCTTCGTTCTCTGATTATGCAAAAAGAAGGAAAAGATCTTTTAAGAGAGGATTTTCCATGGGAAAATCTTTTAGCGAAAGAAGATTATGAAGAAACCAAACGGTTTAATTTTGCTCCGATCAATGATAAGGGAAGAACTCAGGGTTATTTTGTCGCTTTAAAGAATTCAAAACTTTCAGAAGAATGGGAACAGCCTGTTTATGAACAGATTGCAGGGGTAATAGCCGCTTTTCTGGCTGTTTTTAATGAAAAATCGAAAAATGAAAAAGTATTTGAATATTTTGAGTCAGTACGCAGAGTCAGTGAATTATTAAATAAATCTTCTGATCTGAATGAAGGTCTTTTTCTGATTTCTGAAATTCTGGAAAGAAAATTAAATATTCATAAACTTCTCATCCTTTCAAAAAATGATGAAAATGTTTTTTCGGTTTATGAAGGATACGGCTGCCGCGAAGAGACCCATAAGAAATTTAAATTTGAATCCATGTCAGAACTCAGATCTCTGATTATGCAAAAAGAGGGAAAAAATTTAAAAAAATCTGACTACAGCTGGCAGGATATGATGGCTCCCGAAGATTTCAGCGAAGTAGAAAAATTTCATTTCGCGCCGATTGCTTACCTTGGTAAAACCCAGGGCTATCTTTGTATTTTAAGTACGAAAAAAGAGTCTGAAAACTGGGAACAGCCGATTTATGAACAAATAGCCAATAGTATAGCGATGGCTTGGACTGCTTATTCTGAAAAAATAAAAGTGGAAAAAGTTTTTGACCGTTTTGAAGTAGTCCGAAGAGTGGGCGAATTGTTGAATAAATCTTCTAATCTGGCCGAAGGGTTGTTTCTGATTTCTGAAATTCTGGAACGGAAACTGGGAATTCACAAGCTTTTAATTCTCTTGAGAAATGAAAAAAATCAGTTTTCAGTTTATGAAGGATACGGCTGCCGAGAAGAGACCCATAAAAAATTTATTTTTGAGACTACTTCAGAAATTCGTTCTTTGATTATGCAGAAAGAGGGAAAAAACCTCAGAAAAAAAGATTATAACTGGAAAGAATTATTGGCTCTCGAAGATTTTAATGAGACGGAAAGATATCACTTTGCGCCGATTAACTATCTTGGAAAAACTCAAGGGTATCTTTCTGTATTAGCGACAACAAAAGAACCGGAAAATTGGGAACAGCCTATTTATGAGATGATTGCGTCATTTACCGCATCTACATTCGCAAGATTTCAGGCAAGCGGGAAATAATTTTCAAGCCGGTCTTCGGCTCTACCGATAATCATTTCAAATCCTTGTTAGGTTTAAATTTTATGACAAAAAAGCTGTTTTTCTTCATTTTTTTTCTTTTCCCTTTTTCTTTACAAGCAATTCCTGTTAATCTGGAATCGGGTCTTGAGTTTTATAAAGCTGAAAAAAATAAAGAGGCTTATGCTGTTTTTTTTCAAATGTATGAAAAAGAGCATAAAGCAGTTTATTGTTTTTATCTGGGAAACCTTTCCGCCTTTTCACAACGCTATGACGAGGCTGAACAATGGTATAAAAAAGGAATTGAAACAAAGGAAGAACTGGAAGACAGTTTTTATCTGAATCTTGGGATTGTTTTATTAAAACAGAATAAAAACGGGGAAGCTGTTTTTTATTTTGAAAAAATCAAAGTAAAAAATCCTCTTTTAAGGATTATTCTTTCTGTTCTTTATTATAACGATAAAAACTATATCCAATCCGAGTTTCATATCAAAGAACTGATTCAGGAAGCTAAATCCATGCCGGATGATTTTCTACTTTCAGTTTATGAAAACTATTTTTTTGTTTCGCTCAGAAATAATAAAAATTATCAGGCTATGAATATTGCCAATCTTTTAAAAAACTTTCAGGATGTTTCCAATCCATTCTGGTATAATTATGCAGGGGTTCTTTCAGAAAATTCACAGCCTACAAAGGCAGAGGAAATATTTGGAAAGCTTTTGAACTCTCCTCAGTCTTCTTCAAAAGAAGATATTTATTTTCATCTTTTATACATCCTCATTTATCAAAAAAAAGATTTTAATAAAGCACTCCCATTTGCGGAGGAGGTTTTTAAGAAAAATCAAAGTGTGCCTCTTTTTATCAAACTCTATGCTTTTGTTCTCTACCAGTTAGGAAAATATGAGGAAGCGTGGAAAATCTTTTTACCTCTTCCTCCGGTTTCCAAGGAAGACTATAAAATGAAAGCAGCGGCTGCTTTTCAGGCGGGTTTTCAGGCAGAATCTATCATGCTTTTAGAGAGTGCTTTTTTGCTTTATCCGGATGAAGATATTTTGTCCAATCTGGTTTCGCTTTATTATCTGACTAAAAACTATCAGCAGGCTGAGCTGGTGATTCAGTTTTATCATGACCGGAACAAAACAGACCGGTTTACTCTCTGGCTTTTTCAGTTTGCTATTCTGGCTGAAAATTATGATAAAGCCACTGAATATGGAGAAAAAATCTTATCTTCCGACCTTGAAAAGGACGCTTCATTTTATTACAATATGGGAAAACTCTACGAAAAAAAAAGCATTTTTGATAAAGCTGAGGCGGTTTATCTGGAGTCAAAAAGGCTTACGCCGGATTTTCCTTATCCATACATCAGTCTGGCTGTTATTTATACCAATTCGGGAAGGTATGAGGAAGCGGTGGATTCTTATATTATCGCTATCAAACTTTTGCCGGATTATGGAGTTTATTATTATCATCTGGCGCAAGTCTATGCGATGTCAAATAATTATTTTCTTGCCAAAGAGTTTATCAAGCAGGCTCTTTATAAGAAATTTTCCAAGGAAATTATTCTGGGAGATCCTCTTTTTGATCCGGTTTTAAAGGCATTTCCGGGTTTTGATAAGGAACTTGAAGGTTTGTAATCCATTTTTTTCTTCCAATCCACTTCAAGGGTGAATTTTTGGTATAATGTTTAAATTCTTCTTCTGTTAAATCAGGATTGATTAATTTAATCTGAAAATTATAATAAAAATCTTCAAGAGGATTTGAATTTCTTTTTAAATTGTAAGGGCAGACCATCTGGCATAAATCACATCCGTAAAGTGAAAAACTTTTCATAGCCTCAATCTTTTTTGAAGAAGTAAGATAAGAAAGACATTTTTTTGGTAAAAGGCGGTAGGGCGTGAGAGCCAGAGTGGGACAGCTTTTTAAACACCGTTCGCATAATCCGCAGTCTGTATGAATCGAGTGAGAAAAAAAAGAATCAAATCGTAAAGATGAAAGAATGATTCCAATAAAAAAAAAAGAGCCGTATTCAGGATTGACCACCAGTGTGTTTTTGCCTCTGAAGCCGATTTTTGCCTCTATAGCCAGTTCTTTCTCAAAAACCTTCCCTGAGTCAACAAGAGGGAGAAAAGTCTCTTCCGGGCGCTTTTTTTTTAAAATTTGAACACATTGATTTAATTTTTCTGAAACCACTAGATGGTAATCATTGATGGAGGCGTAGGCAGAAAAAGAAGCTTTTTGGATTTTAGGCTGAAAAACAGGATAGGGGAAACCGAATACCAGATAAGAAGAAACTTCTGGAAGGCTATTCCTGAGATCCATTTTTTTCTTCCATTTTCCTTCAAATTCAATATTTTCCTGATTGATTTCCCGATTTAAAAGATATTCTTCATGTTCGTTAAATTGAATTTTAGAGCCGACTCCGAAAATCGGAGCTGTTTTTTTTAATAATAAATGAAAATCGGACATTTTTACACTTTTTTCCTGAACTTAACAGGTTTTTATAGATGAAACACTTTAAAATCTTTTCAGTATAAATGGAGAGAAAAATTTAAATTCTCTCTCCATAAATCAAGATAGGGTTACTGTTTTTCCATGACAAATTTCTGGTCGCTGTTTAAAAGCTCGTATTTCATTGTTTTGTCTTTGATTTCAATTTTTGCTTCAAAAGTCATGTTTCCGACTTCAAAGACGATTTTTAATTTTTCGCCTTCCTGAGTGTATTTTGCTTTTGTGGTAATTCCCATTCCTTTGATTGTCATGCTTCCATCGTCATTGAAAGTATAGATGACTCCTTTATTTAAGTCTGCCATACTTCCTTCTGCTTCTACAATTTTCCATTCTCCCACTAAAGGATTGTCTGATTTTTTGCTTCCGCATCCCATAAATACTATCCCTCCTATTAAAAACATTAAACTCAGAAAAAATAATTTTTTCATTTTTCCTCCTTTTTAAAAAAATATTTATTGAATAATAATGAAAAAATTTTACTAAAAGTAAAATTTTTTAATTTTCTGTCTCGGAGATTTTGTCAGGATTTCAGTTTTTTTCAGGTATCAGGAGAAAAGGGAAGTAATAGATTGAAAAAAAAAGTATTTTCATTAAAATAATTTTTCTTTTTAGTATAAAAAAATTAAATTTCTATTGATAGAAACGGTTTTATTAAAAATTGGAGGAAAACGATGGGGTTTGAAATCATACTGGTTTATGTTCTGATGATCCTTTCCAGCATTGCCTGTGTAGTCTATGGCATTATCAACTGGAACAAAGGCGCTGATGTGGTGACCGAAGAAGATAAGCACTGGGTAGAAGAAGAAAAGAAAATTGAACAAGAGTTTGAATAGGAGGAAAAAATGATCACAATGATTATTGTTACAATAGCTTACCTTCTGATCCTCGGTTTTTTAGGCTGGATCGGTTATAAGCAGACAAAAACAGCAGCCGACTATCTGGTAGCTGGAAGAAACACGCATCCTTACATTATGGCAATGTCTTATGGAGCCACATTTATTTCCACATCCGCGATTATCGGATTTGGAGGGGCAGCGGGTATTTTTGGTCTCGGGCTTTTATGGCTGACTTTTTTAAATATTTTTGTCGGGATTTTTATTGCTTTTATTTTTTTGGGAAAAAGAACCCGGAGCATGGGACACCATCTCGATGCGCACACTTTCCCGGAACTCCTTGGAAAAAGATACCAATCAAAATTCATTCAGATTTTTTCAGGGTCTATTATCCTGACCATGGTTTTATACGCTTCTGTCGTCTTAATCGGAGCAGCGCGATATCTGCAGGAGACTTTTCAAATCGGATTTGATATTTCTCTTTTCATTTTTGCGCTGATCATTATTATTTATGTTATCGCCGGCGGAATGAAAGGGGTCATGTACACAGACGCATTTCAGGGAACCATCATGTTTATCGGTATGCTTCTTCTGCTTTTCCTCACTTTTTCAAAAGTGGGAGGAGTCAAGGAAGGGCATGAAAAACTTGCTGAGCTGAATGAAAAAGCTTACGCAGAGGCTGTGGTCGCCTTTAAAGACGCTTATAATGCCAGCGGAGCGGCGGTTCTTTTAGATGATGCCAAAGCTCTGGAGCTGGTTCCATATTTTGGAAAAGTTTTGTATCAGACTAAAGATAAATCAGATGAAGATAAAAAAGCAATCTCAGGAAAAATATTTCAGGATGCAGAGACTGCAACCGGGATCAAACTGGGAGAGTACTTTGGACCTGCTGTTAAACTCATGGGTGAACAATACAAAAAAAATCTGGGTAATCTGGCTGCCCTTTCCAAATTCAAAGATTCCGGACATCAGGGCTGGACAAAAATGCCGAAAGGCGGATCTCCTTTCTGGTGGCTTCTGGTATCCACCATTATCATGGGAGTCGGTATCGGCGTTCTGGCTCAGCCTCAGCTTTCTGTCCGTTTTATGACGGTCAAGTCTAAGAGAGAACTGAACCGGGCAGTCTTGATCGGCGGTATTTTTATTCTGGTGATGACGGGGGTTGCTTTTATTGTTGGAGCGCTTTCCAATGTCTATTTTTACGATGTCAATCCGAATACAAAAGGGATGATTTCGATTATTGCAGCCAAAGGAAACGGAGACTTGATTATTCCTACCTTCCTGACCTCGGCTCTTCCATCCTGGTTCAACTATATTTTTATGCTGACTTTACTTTCAGCTGCCATGTCCACTCTTTCTTCCCAGTTTCACGCAATGGGCACAGCCTTGAGCCGGGATATTTTTGAAACCCTCGGGTTTGTGAAAGAAGTGGGTGGTAAAAAATCGATTGTCATTACCAAAGTCGGGATTGCAGTAATGCTTTTAATCACTGTGATTATCGGATATTTCCTTCCTGAAGGGTATATTGCCGCAGGAACTGCGCTTTTCTTTGGCCTCTGTGCCGCTACCTTCCTCCCTGCCTATGTCGGAGGACTTTATTGGAAAAGAGCGACCCGTACCGGAGCCATTGCAAGTATTATCACTGGGTTTGCAGTGAGCCTTTTCTGGCTTCTTCTGGTGCATGTCTTCACTATCAGCAAATGGGGTGGAAAAAGTATTTTTGGAAAAAGCGTCTGGTCTATGGTTGACCCGCTTTTAGTAGCGCTTCCAATATCAGCTGTTGTTTATATTGTTGTCAGCCTGTTTTCAAAACCGCTGGACAAACAGCATGTGGATGGATGTGTGAAATCATAAAACAATCAAATGAATAAGAAATTATCAATTCCTCAGGAAGGGGTGGGTGTAAACCTGCCTCTTCTTGGTAAAATTTTTTCCTCATCTTTATCCGAAAATATAATTGAAAGTCTTGTCAGATTTAGTTTATTCCCCTTCCTAAAATGCTTAAATTTAAATTATGACCTTTTAGGAGTCCATTATGAAATTCTTAGACCCCACCAACGATGTGGCATTTAAAAAAATCTTCGGCAATGATCAGAAAAAAGAAGTTTTAATCAGTTTGTTAAATAGTCTCCTCGGCTTGAAAGAA
>MIAO01000107.1 GCA_001829155.1 Spirochaetes bacterium GWB1_36_13
TGTTCTAAAAATTCAATTTCTGCTTTGCTAAGTGTAAAATTTCCCATGATTTAAATTTATTGTTTTTCAACCGGACAGTCTATAAAATTTTTAGAATATCAATGAAAAAGAACTCCTTCGCGTAGTGGGAGAAATCAGGGAAGAAGGATTTGAAGCCGCTTATCATATCTGCAACATTACAAAAGAAGAAGAAGTTGTAAGCCTCATGGACTTTGCCGTAAAAACCTACGGGGCATTAAACATTGTGATTGCCAATGCGGGGATTATCCGCGACGGATTGATGATTCAAACCGATGAAGAGGGCAAGGTCAAAAAAATCATGAGCCTATCACAGTTTCAGTCTGTACTGGATGTCAATCTGACAGGCTGTTTTCTGACTCTCCGGGAGGGCGCTGTCCGTATGGTCAACAACAAATGGGAAGGACTCCTCCTCATTGTCTCTTCCATCAACAAGACAGGCCAGGTGGGGCAGTTAAACTATTCCTCTACCAAGGCATCCGTTGCCCTCTGGCCGAAAATCCTCTCAGGCGAGTTTCATATGAAGGGGATTCACCATATCCGCATTGTCGGGATTGCTCCGGGATATGTGGCCACTCCGATTCTCAAAAACATGAATCAGAAAGCTCTGGATACAATTTTAAAAGATGTGCATATTCAAAGACTCATTGAACCCGAAGAAATCACGGGACTCATGAAAGTCGCTGCTGAAAACGACGCTTTAGACGCTACTACCCTTGAAATCACAGGGGGCGTGCTTTACGGAAACCGGACCATAGCAAAATAGAACCAGGCGGGATTGATTCCCGCTTTTGTCTATTACTGATTAAAATCTTCGAGCAATTGTTGAATAACTTTTGGAATAGAAAGATGAATCTCTTCAATTTTTTTTTGATTTTTTTTAAATTCAAGCATATCTTTTTTATTTGGATTTTCAAGAATCTCCAAATAACCGTCGAGCATTCCGTTTAATTGAACCAATTCCATTACAGCTGGATTTTTGTGAAATTCGACAACATCTACTTTCATTTTATCAATTTTCCTGATAAATTCTCTAATATTAAAAAGAATATCTAATATTATTTTCCGTTGATAAAGAACAACCATGTTAGTATTTTTTATAATTTCAGAATGAATTAATAATTGATGTTCTTTTTCGATCAGTTTGATTAAATCTTTTTCTTCTTTTTTGGTTTCAAAAACATGATTTCTTCCTTCTATCAATACTTTTATAAAAGATTTTGAATTATATATATTTTTCTGTATCTGCTCGATCATCCGAGCCCGAATTTCATGAACAGAAATATTCAGATCCAAATACTCTAAATAATCCTCTAATTGATTTAAATCAAGCTCTTTACTATCTGATTTTAATTGATAGGACTCAATAATATTTTCCTGAATCTCTTCCAATCGATCGAATGGAACGATCAGCATGGAACCTGGAAATCGGTGGATTACAGCTTTATAGTTTTCTAAAGCAGGTCCGAGTGGACTGAATAGTATCTCTCTTTTTTGTTTTTTTATAGATTGATGAGTTTTATAATAAGCTGAAAGCATCTGATTATCAAGAGATACTTCAGAAAGACTATCTATATTTTCTTCTAAAAATTGAAAAAGATATTTAAAAAATAAATCATCGTTTTTTTTCATTACCAAAGATTTTTCTACTATTTTTTTATGCGGTTCATAACAGATTTGAAAAATCATTTTTTCTAAATCAATGGGTTTTAATACAATATACCCATCAGACTCATCTTCATTTAAAATAGATGATAAATCATAACCTTTCAGTAGGATTAATTCATCCTGATACTCACATGGAACTTCTATCGGCATAAATAAGGAAAAAAAAATCTCCACTTCATCATACGATTTAGTTATTTTATTTATTTTCAAAGCTTTATTATTTAAATCCAGTAAAACAGGCATTTTGTCAAAACTATACTTCACAAAAGAAAGAATACGATGCCCTAAAATAAGTGTTTTTTCATTTACTTCTAGAGGGGTCAGCTTGATTCGAATATCAATATCTTTTAAAAACCAGTTCTTAGGAACAATCATTTTATCAGTCATGACAAAATCAGCTTTTTGTAAAAAATCAAAAATTTGCTCCAATTCTTCTTCTGAATCAATACCAGATTCCTCAAGAAATTCAATAACAGCAGAATATTTTATCGGTTTTTGATATTGTTTTAATACTTTTTTTATCTCTTCTATTTTTTCCACCAACATGACTCCTAAATATACACAACTGAATATAAAATACAAAATTGTCATTCTGGTTTTTGCTTGCAAAAGACCGGAATCTTAATTTAAAACACTTATTGTCAATAGATTCCCGCCTTCGCGGGAATGACAGAAAGGAGTCGTTTTTTTTGCAATTTAAATTCATTTCCGTATAAATATAAAATTTATCAAAAAAAAAACAATATTTATTTTTTTTCTTTTTATCTTGATAAAAAGCTAAATTTGTTTTAAATACAATTTCAAGGTCAATGCAATGACTAAAAAAGATTTGTTTACTATCGGGGAAATTTCAGAGATATGCCGGGTTTCTCAAAGGACTTTAAGATACTATGATGAATTAGGACTCGTGAAACCGGCCTGGATCGACCATGATTCAGGGTACCGATATTACTCCCAGCGCCAGATTTTTTTAATTTCCCTGATTCAGGATTTAAAATCGTTTGATTTTTCATTAAAAGAAATCGAAGAAGCCCTCAAAAGAGAAAATTTTGAAAATATTCAGGAGCTTTATCAGAACAAACTCAACGAGATTGAAAATGAAATTGCTAAACTGTCTCAAAGCAGACAAAGGCTTTTTTCTAGAAAAAATCTTTTTCAGGAAATCTTTCTGGCAGAAGAAAATTTAAATTTTAACACCCGTTTCCAGCTCAAATACTATCCAAGAAGAAAGGCGCTTTCTATAAAATCCCGCATGGGCTTCAATGACCGCGAAATCATTTTAAAAGTCACTCAGGTTCAAAAAATGATTGACAATAAAATCGAGGGGGCGTATTTTATCATTTTTCATGAATCTTATGAAAAACCGGATGACACAGAAATGGAAATCGGAACCTTTATTTCCCGCCCGGAAGAAGCTTCCAAAACTCCGGTAAAAGAAATTCCGGAAGGGTTTTATGCTTCAGCGGTTCATAAAGGAGATCATTTTTCATCCCTTCCTGTTTATCAACAACTCCTTGCCTGGATTCAGGCGCATGGTTATCAACCGATCGGCATGCCCATGAAAGTATATATCAAAAGCCTTGCTTTTGTCAGGAAAAAAGAAAAGATTCTTTCTGAAATTCAGATTCAAGTGATCAAAAAATAATATAAAATTCATTTTTTCTTCTCAAAGTATCGATTATTAAAAACAATGATATTTTAAAACGCGAGGTAAAAGAGGTGAAGAAAATGAAGCTTGATAAAACTCAATTAAAACTTTTTTTACTCTTGATCATAGTTTTCTGTTTTTCGTTTTCCTGCTCTGAAAATAAAATCGTGAAAGATGAATCGTCAAACTCTCAGGAGAAAAAAGAAACTGTTCAAGGTGAAAACAAAGAAGAATCTGGTAAAAACAATACAGAAGAAAACAAGACAGAAAAAAAACACCTCTCTCAATCTGAAGAATATATTGTAAAAGGTCAGGATAAAGAAAAAGAAAATTTCTTCGATGAAGCGATTCTTTATTTTAAAAAAGCGACAGAAGAAGACCAGAAAAATGCAAAAGCTTTTTATTATCTTGGGATTGCTTTTAGGAAAAAAAATGATCATGATCAGGCTGTTCAAGCGCTTAAAAAAGCGATTGAGCTAATCCCTGATTTTGCGGAAGCCTATTTAGAACGGGGGATTGCCTACCAGAAAATGAAAGACGATCAGGCTGCTTTAGGAGACATTAAGGAAGCTCTTAAATTAAAACCAAGTTATCCGGAAGCTTTTTTCTGGCTCGGAATGGTGTATTTTGATAAAAAAGACAAATATACAGACGCTCTTGAGTACTTTACAAAAGCGATCGAAATGAAAAAAGATTACTATGAGGCTTATTACAGAAGAGGTCTCGTCTATAAAAGTATGAACCGCAAAACAGAAGCCATGAATGATTTTTTAAAAACAATTGAATATAAAAAAGACTTTCCTGAAGCTTACACTGAAATCGGAATTATTTATTACTCAAAAAAAGAAAAAGAAAAATCATTCGAATTTTTTAAAAAATCAGTGGAGACAGGTGTACCCTACGCCAATGCACATTATCATATCGGACTCATTCTTTACGAAAGAAACCAATATCAGGAAGCTGTATCAGAACTGACCACTGCCATTAAACTGAATCCGGTTTATGCGGAAGCTTACAATCAGAGAGGCATGGCTTATGATAAACTGGGAAAATACAATGAAGCGCTTTCTGATTTTAATCAGGCTTTAGTCATTAATCCCAATTATTCAGAAGCGATTTACAATAGAGGCGTGATTTACTATAAGACAAAATAAGGAAAAAAAACCCGCAAAAGCGGGCTTTTATTATTTAATTGTGAATACTTGAAAGAATTTTTGAACATTCTCTTCGATTTTTTTGTACATATCTTCAAATTGTGTTTTGTATGGGAAGTTTTCCATTACGAAATTAGGAAGAAGTTCTCCGCCTTTTTTCATATTGTCTTCAACCATTTTTTGAAAATCGTCTCTGATTTTGTTAGAAGAATCAATCCAAGTTTGGATGATTTTCATACTTTCGTCTCTGAAGCTAGCTCCTTTTTCAGAAAGAGCAGCCAGAATTTTTTCAGTCTCTTCTTGAAGTTTAGAAAGAGCTTTGATGCTTTCTAAGTAGCTTTCTCTTGATCCTTTTAATAAGTCTTGAAGTTTTGCATTCATATCCATTTTATCCCCCTAAGGTTTTTTTATTCGGTTAATAACATTATGCATTTAATGTGCCAATTATAAAATTGGTTAAAAATTATTTTCTTTTTTGGGACTCGAAAACAAAAATTACTTTCAATAAACACTTATGTTGTTTAAAATAAATAGTAAGTAAAAAAAATTCTGAGAGATAGGGTATTGTTATTGGTTTATCCACAAGAATAATACGATTGATATAAAACAGGAAAGAAAGAGTAAAAAAACTGTGTCATTTTATTTTCTCAAAACAAAGCATGTGTCAATAAAATTCAGTGAAAAATTACGAAAATGAGAGAGCTGTGTTTTTTTGATATATTATCTTATAAGTTTTTCGGGATATATTTCCGTCTGTGTAAAAATAGTCCAGTTGAATCCAGTCCGTTTTATTTTTTTTAGAGATAGGAATTTCAAAACAATAGAGAATAAAAAATTTTCTCACTCCGTCTTTTTTTATATTTTTTTCATAGGTTAGAACAAAATTATCCGGCACCCTGATTTCCACTTTTTTGATTTTTTTGTTTAAAAAAAGCGTTTCAATCCTATAAAATTGAAAAGGCTCTATCAGAGAATAGATTGAATTGTCAATAAGTTGAATATTTTCAAAATACTCATCCCAGAGACGGAAAAGTTTAAAAAAAGATTCAGGAACTGCCCAGAGTTTTTTTTCAGGAAAAAAAATCCACTCAGCGCTCAGGTTGGACGGCCGTTTCTCGCTAAACACCCACCCTCTTTTCATTTCTTCGGGAGAAAGAGCGCTTCCTTCCTGTATCGGAAAAGAAGACTCTTCCTGCTTGATCCACCCTTGGGTTTGAAAAATATTCTCCGTTTTCTTCGCAAATCCGAAATAGCCCAGAGAATTCAAAACAAAAGAATAAAAGGGAAAAGGCTGACCCCCATAAAGGAGGATTTTATCAGACTCACGGTAAACCCATGTATTTTGAGGGTAAATATAAACAGACAATAAAAATAATGCGAAAAAAAGAATTTTTGTTTTCATACCCTTAAATTTCGGATCAAAAGCGGATAGGATGATTAATTTTTTGACTTTTTTATCAGTGGCTTCCCTCTTTCTTTTCCCTCACTCTTCGCAGAAAAGACTCCATTATGGTTTTATAAAGCTTATCTTTGAGGATTTTGTCTTCCACTCCCGCATCAATACTTGGATTATCGTTAATTTCAATAATATAGCATTTTTTCCCAATCTGTTTCAGATCCACGCCGTAAAGCCCGTCGCCGATCAGGTTTGCCGCTTTCAAGGCTGTACGGATCACCTGCCGGGGCGCCATCTCAGGCACCATCACCTCATATTTTCCGTAACGGTTGTTCCCGTCTTCCTTCCAGTTCATGATCTGCCAGTGTTTCCGAGCCATAAAGTATTTGCAGACATAAAGAGGTTCCTTGTCCAAAATCCCCACCCGCCAGTCAAACTCGGTGGGCAGAAATTCCTGAGCCACAATCAGATCCGAAGTATTAATCAACTGTTCCATTTTTTCCAGAAACTCTTTTTTAGTATTGACTTTCACAACCCCTAGTGAAAATGAGCTGTCCGGCTGCTTTAAAATACAGGGGAACCCAAGCTCGTCAATCACAGAGTTTACATTGTCCTGATGCAGGATAATGGTTTTCGGCGCAGGGATTTCCTGCATTTTTAAAAGCTCCGCCAGATAAACCTTGTTTGAACACCTTAAAATAGAGATCGGATCATCAATCACAACCAGCCCCTCTGCCGCAGCTCTCTGCGAAAAACGGAAAGTGTGGTGGTTGACCTTGGTGGTTTCACGGATAAAAAGAGCGTCAAACTCTGCTATTTTATTGTAATCGTCTTTGGTGATAAACTCAACATTAAACCCCAGTTTCTCGGCCGCTTTTTCAAACTTTGCCAAAGCTTTTTCATCGGAAGGCGCCGCGTCTTTTTCATCTGGGTTAATAAGGATTGCCATATCATAGGGAGCCACATTTCTTTTTGGAACTGAAAACTTTCTTCCTGAAAAATATTTTTTCGCTGATTCTTCCACAAAGAGTTTTTCTTCAGGAACAATTTCATTGGAAGGCATCGGGCTGATATTTTGAAATGCCCATTTACCGCTGTTTTTCGCAAAAGAAGCCTTCAAAAGAGGCGCTGGAAACATATTAAAAAGCTGAAGAGAAAGTTTTTCATATTTTTTATCCACTGATTTCCCAAAATAAATATTCAGACTGAATTTTTCTCCTGAGAGGTCTTTCAGATTTTCCTCAACCAGTTTTTCAAGGTCTTCACCGATAATTCTAACCACTGCCTGAGATTTCATATCCTGAATGGTTGGAACATCCGGCATAACCTTATGCCCTCGGGCAATCGCCAGAAGAGACACATAATAACCAATGCTCTGATAGGAATAAGAACGGGAGAGGTTAAAGATTTTAGCCCCTTTTATCTGAGAATAGCTTTGATCAATCAGATAATTTTTTGCTGAAATAACATTGACTCCAGGGATATTAAAAGACCAGTTTTTCGGATTGTTGACAACAATAAAGATACCCATTAGATGTTCCCTCGTTGTATTTTAAAATTAAAATGAAGTAGTGATATGATTTTATTAATAATCCAGACAGGATTATAAAAAACAGAATAAAAAAACATTAAAACAAGAAATGCCCCGTCCGGAGGCTCACACTGGTCGGTTTCTAATTTCGTTTCCATTTTCCTCTTCCATAGTTCAATAAATTTAATTCTATCATTCATAAAAACCAAACAACTCATTTTTTTAATTCCGATAAAAATTTTAAAATACTTTCAAGGGAATTTTCATTTTGAAAAAACTCTTTTTGAATCAAAAGATTCTCCCCGTCGATTCTGGCTGTTTTCTTCTGGAGCAACCCCGCTATTTTTTCCATTTTAATATGGTCATTTTTAATAAAAGAAAGCTGATAGTCTTTTGTTCTTTCTTTCAGTTCACGAAGCCTGATTTGTTTACAAACCACCTTGATTTTACTGACAAACAGCAATTGAGAAACAATTTCCGGAATCCGCCCATACCTGTCTTCAATCTGTTTGGTAAGATTGTCCACTTCCTCCAGTTCGTTTGCCCTCATTATAATTTTATAGATAGAAAACCGTTCTTTTTCCTCAAAAATATAGCTGTCAGGAATATATCCATTAAAACAGAGGTCTATCAAAGGCTCTATCTCTTCTTCCTGAATCTGCCCTTTCACTTCCTGAACCGCTTTTCTCATCAGCTTCGCAAAAAGCTCTATCCCCACATCGGCAATAAATCCGTTTTGCTCCCGTCCCAGAAGATTTCCAGCTCCCCGGATTTCAAGGTCTTTCATGGCAATCTTGAAACCGCTTCCTAATTCCGTATTTTCTTCAATGACTTCCAGTCTTCTTTGAACATCGGGTGAAAGTCCGTTGACCGGATCATAAAACAAATAGGCATACCCCTGTTTATCCCCCCGCCCGACGCGTCCGCGCAGCTGATAAAGCTCAGAAAGACCAAGGAGTTCGGGTCTGTCAATGATAATGGTATTGGCATTCGGAATATCGATTCCATTTTCAATAATCGTGGTGGCGATCAGAATATCGTTTTCCCCATGAATAAAATTTAAAAAGATATCCTCTATTTCATGGGGTTCCAGCTGCCCGTGCCCGACCACTATTTTCGCCTCAGGCACAAGCCCTTGTATAAAACCGGCAAACTGATGAATGGTTTTCACCCGGTTATGGATCATAAAAATCTGCCCCTTCCGCTCTAATTCGCGTCTGACGGACTGAATCAGAAGATTGTCGTTAAAAGGCATGACAAAGGTTTTAATCGGCATTCTCGACACAGGAGGAGTGGTAATCAGGCTCATATCACGGAGTTCTGAAAGTCCCATATAAAGCGTTCTGGGTATCGGCGTTGCAGAAAGAGTCAATACATCAATACTTGCCTTAAATTTTTTAATTTTTTCCTTATGCTTGACTCCAAACCGTTGTTCTTCATCAATGACCAATAAACCAAGGTCTTTAAAAACAACTTGATCACCTAGTATTTTATGGGTTCCGATTACAATATCAATCATCCCCTCTTTCAGCCCTTTCAGAGTTTTGACCGTTTCACCCTGGGGCACCAGCCGGGAAAGCATTTTGATATTGACAGAAAAATTATCAAACCGTTCTAAAAAGCTCTGGTAATGCTGCTCCGCTAAAAGAGTGGTCGGCACCAGAACCGCAACCTGCTTTCCGTTTGAAACCGCTTTAAAACATGCCCGCATCGCGATTTCAGTCTTACCGTACCCCACATCTCCGCAGACCAGCCGATCCATTGGTTTGTCCGATTCCATATCTTTTTTAATATCTTCGATTGCTTTTAATTGATCCTCGGTTTCTTCATAAGGAAAACCCGCCTCGAATTCATGCTGCCATTTCGAATCCGCCTCGTATTTATAGCCTTTCAGTTCAAGCCTTTTTCCGTAAAGCATTGCCAGTTCTTCCGCCATTTCTTCCATTCTGCGGCGTACTTTTTCTTTCCGGCTCTCCCACGCTTTGCCGCCGATCCGGTCGAGTCTGGGAGGATTTTCTGAACTTCCGATATATTTATGAATCAAAAAAACCTGTTCTATCGGCACATAGAGATTGGATTCCTCAGCATAGGCAATTTTAATATAGTCTTTATTCTTTCCAAGTACGGCTACTTTTTCAATTCCTTCATACCGCCCCACTCCATGATTGATATGAATCACAAAGTCTCCCCTCTCCATGTCTGAAAAACTGTCAATCGGGCTGGAAGCCAGCAAAATGTTCTTTTTCCGGTTGGTCAGGTATTTTTTTCCAAAAATTTCCTGCTCCAGAACAAACACTTTTTTTTCCGGATGGTTGATAAATCCCTGCTCCAGGCTTCCCGACAACACTGCTTTCAGTTCCGGAAAAATATCTTTCACCCGTTCCATCTGCCCTTCATAGGAACACCCGATGATAATTTCATGCTGCCGCCATTCTTTGAGGTGGCTTTTAAAAAGTTCAAGCTTTCCCTGATAATAGGGCGTCGGGGTAAAATATTCCAGTAAAGACAGGCTCTCCCCTTCTGTCATAATTTTAAACTGCAAATCTATCTCAGGTTTAAAAGAATCCCATTCTTTAAAATAATCTTTCGGGTCTGCTTTCATTTTACTGATATTAAAACTTCCGAAATACATTTCTTTCAGTTCTCTCATCAGATTTTTGTAAGATGAGTCAAGGATTGAAAAATCTTCCGAAACAGTAAAAACAGGATTTTCACTCGACTCAAAAAACTCTAAAAGAGTCTTTTTATAAAAAAACGGTATCAGATGGATATCGTTTGGATTTTCTTTGAGATAAAGCCGAAACTCCCGGATGCTTGCAGGCGTGAAAGTAGAGGCCAATGAAGAAAGAAGAGTTTCAATTTTTTCTTCCGGAACCTGAAAATCAAGATGGGCATAGACTTTGATTTCATCTTTTTCGCTGCCTTTTAAAGCAGTCTGAGAAGAAAGATTAAAAAATTTAATTTTTTCAACCTCTTCATCAAAAAAATCGATCCGTACCGGATGGTCATAGTAAAAACAATAAAAATCAATCACCTCTCCCCTCACCGAAAAATCGCCGATCCGTTCTACATGAGGCATTCGGGTGTATCCCGAGAAAGTAAGAAACTGGATAAACTCGTTTCGTTTCATTGTTTTTCCCTGCCGGATCAAAAAACTTCCTTTTTGATTAAAATAAGAAGCGGAAACCTGGGGAAAAAGAAATGATTTTAAAGGGACAGTATAAACTTTTTTTTCTTTTGAGAGAATCGAATAAAAAGCTTTGATTCTTTTAAAAAGAAGAATAGGGGTTACTTTTTCGCTCTCATAGGGCA
>MIAO01000108.1 GCA_001829155.1 Spirochaetes bacterium GWB1_36_13
CCCATGAATTTTTTATACAATTCTTTATTAAACACTTAGAATATTTAGTGTTGAAGTTGGGTTAAAAGCGGTGTTTCAGCCAATAAGATTTAAACTGTTTTTTTGAGTAATTTCAAAAATAGAAAATTTTATTATTTCTATTACTCCTCCTCCGGTTCTTCCTTCTGTTACGACACTGACCGAAGGAACCGTTACCGCAAACTCAGTAGAAATATCATGGTTTCCTGCAACGGGCAATTCCAAAAAATTAAGCCTTTATTCTCATAAAGGCTTAAAGATAAAGATCGAGTTAGAAACGATAGCTTTAAAAACTACTGGTAAAAAACTTTTAAACTGCCCCCGCTATCTGCTGCAATATCCAGTTTTCCATCATTATTGACATCAATAAAGAATGCTTTATAAGTAAATCCACTGGAAGAGATGACCGTTTGAGTAAAACTGCCTGTGCCGTCTCCGGTAAACAAAAGAAGCCCGTTTTGATGAGCAATGAGAAGATCTTTTTTTCCATCCCCATTCCAGTCTTTTGAATTCATTGAAAGGGATAAAGATGTACTTAAATAAGAATTGGTGATCATATGAAAGGTATAAACAGGATCAACTCCATTTTCACTTGTTCTAAGCCCAATCCATAATCCTTTTGTGCTTTCATTCGTATTGTTGTAAAAAGCAAGATCGTTTTTCCCATCATTGTTAAAATCCTCTACTACAACACCTAAAGGATTAAAATTTACTGGAAAATTGCTTGAATAATCTGATTTTACAATATTAAAAGATGTAAAAACACCTGATCCATCATTTATTAAAATAACAAGTGTCCCATCACTTCCAGCCGCTGCCGATCTTGAGCTTACAATATCTAAGTTTCCGTTATTATTGACATCCGCGATATCTACTCCATATATACTGCCCGATACTACTGTATAGGGAGTAATAGCTGTAAATCCTCCGCTTCCATTACTGATTCCAACATAAATTTTATCTGATGTAAACCATACTACATCTGTAAAAGAATCTCCATCTAATAAACCTGTTTTGACTCTGCTTCCATAAAAAAAGACCGAGTTTGAGGTATAGGTAGTTGTTCCAGTTGGATCAAAAGTGCCTGTAGTATTTTTAAAAACAGCATTCAAACTCGTAGTTGCTCCATTCGGACCAGCTGTCACAAAATCTGGATATCCGTCATTATTGAGATCTCCTAGATCAGCTCCATAAATCTCTTTTGCAATTGAATCTACCTCTGTACTGAGAGATTGGTTGATTGTAAAAGTACCGATAGGAGACTGATGATACACTTTGATTCCGTTTGCAGTTCCTTGATAACTGATAAAATCAGTGTTTCCATCATTATTTAAATCCCCTGCTCCAAAATTCCCTGAAGTTGCAGTACCAATTGTCTGAGATGTTGAAAAAGGAGGTAGCGTCCACTTTGCATACAAAATTTTATTACTTGTGACCGGATTATTAAAATTCCATTGCGTTGTCAATCCGGCTTCTTGATACCATCCGTCAAAGGTATAGCCTGATTTGGAAGGGTTTGCGGGTTGAGCGATAAGCGATCCAGGAGCAATTTCTTGAGAGCTGACAGCGGAGCCGCCGTTTGAATTAAATTCCACGAGGTAAGGAACGGGGATCGAAGAGGCAGGGGAAGTGTCATCTGAAGCTCCAAACTCATTGACCGATCTGATTTGAAACAAATAAGAAGTACCCCGGACAGCTTCTGAAAAAAGATAGGACTGGACTCCCGGTTCCACTGTGATTGTGCCGCCTGTATGGGTAATCACAAAACCGGTTTCATTGTTTGATGTATCCGTCCAGGTCAGTAAGATACTGCCTGTATTGGCATAACCTGGCTGATAGACGGCTGAAAGCGTCGCGGGAAGAGAAGGCGGCTGATTGAAATCAGTCAATGACAGAATCAAGACCTTGGAGCTTTTTAAATTGGGTTTGATTCGGACAAGTTCTGAGACAATTAAAAGAGTTTGGTCAGCTGTGTCTTTGAATCGAAATGAGAGAATGGATTCGCCTGCATTGACTCCATTTTTTTGAAAAACAACTTGGTTGTTTGAAATAGAGAGCTCAGGAGAGATGGTTTCCCCTCCAAAGACAGTTTCTACTGAAACTGCCGGGTGTCCTGAAGGAAGTGTGACGGCTATATCTATTTCACCCGTCCCTGAAGAAAGAGGAGTGAGAATAAAACTGAGAGGATCAACAGAGAGGGCTGTGATCGAAACAGAGGACAGACTGCCTTCAACCAAAACCATGCCTTCTGAATTTTTGGCTTGGAGAGTCAATGACCAAACACCTGTTTCAAGAGTAACAAAAGCATTGGTAAGACTATTAAAACTCCCTAGCAAATTGGAAGCTGCACTGCTGCAAGTTCCATAAAGCTCGTAACCTGTAATTTGAGGCAAAATATCATCCGGTAAAACGGTTCGGGATTTTTCAGTCAAATCTGCTTTGATTTGAAGAGTAACTTTTGAAGAGAGAAGATTTTCTGAAGGCTCAAAAGAATTTTGACAGCTCAAGAGAAAAAATACAGATAAAGCTAACAAGATTTTAAGTTTTTTCATTTCATCCCCCTCAGTTTGTAACCGTGAATAAACATCTTCCCGAAGTGCTGACGCCGTTTTGAGTAATGATTAAAAAGATTTCATACTGTTTAGCCGTCATGTTAACCGTATTGATATTGAGAGTATTTGAGGTTTGGTTATTTTGAAGCACTCCGTCCAGATACCATTGATAAGAATCATAGCCTGTTTCGACTCCAATACTTAGGCTTGTGCCTTTTGAAACTGTGGCAGGATTAGGCGTAAAAGTGATCGGCTCTTCCCCTTCGGTTTGAATCACTGCTGTAATACTTTGTTGAATTCCCCATACCGCATATAAAGTCAGATTGGAGGCGCCCATTGTAAAAGAAGCTTTGTCTAAATAAACTACAGAACCGTTTTGGACAACCGACCAGCCTCCGAAAAGAAATCCTTCTTTGGTAAAAGTGTTTTCAGCAAGAGTGATGGTTTGTCCCTGAGCTAAAGTTTGAGGATTCATTGTTCCGTTTCCTCCGTTGCTGTCATAACTCAAGGAAAAAGAAAGGATTGTAGGGGCTTCGCGCGTGATTGCAAGGGTATAAGTCTTGACAGTCAGAGTATTTTCTGCCGTGACTTTGAGAGAAACTGTGTTTAATCCTTCAGCGAGACTAATGGTTTGAGCGACCGAGCCTTGTACGGTTGACCAAGTCCCGGAATTGATTTTTAATTGAACCGATGCATTTGAGTCAGCTTTGACAGGGGTGAGGCTGATTTCAGATACTGTGTATGGAACAGTCATTGTATAGGCAATAACCGAGCTAGAAAAAAAAGGAGTCAGTGTGCCGGCTGAAACCGTTAATTCGCTTAAAAGAGCGTTTGAAGAAAGAACAGGGGTTTCTCCTGTTTCCGGCTGATTGAGGGTGAGTATTTCTGTTTCTTTTTCATTATAAATGGTTTGATAAGTTGTAGGAGGAGTATCGATTTTTGGGGTCAGGTTCAAAAGAGCCAATCCCTCACCTGCCTGATAAGTGATTTCCTGAGTGCCTGTTTCATCGGGTTTGGAAAAACCGATTTGAATTGACACCGATTCTCCTCCGGCAGGTTTATAGCTTGCTTCGGCATAACCTCCGGTATTGTCAGACACGCTTTGAACCGTCATTTTTGCTTGAGGGGTCTCATAGTCTAAAACAATCAGTGAGGTATTCGCCGTTTTATCGGGTTGAGGTTTGATGTCCAGTGCTCCAGTTTCACTTCCGTCTGCTTTTCTAAAATTGAGAAACGCTTTTCCGGTGGTTCCATTTAAACCAAACTCGTAAATATCGTTATTTGCGAGGTCTTTGATCTCGGTTTTGACATTTTTTAATTCCGTGTGCCAAAAAACTTTGATTAAAAAACTCCGGTCTTTTTCCTCAATATCTTTTTCAACAACGGTGATTTCAAACTTGCGGTTGTAGAGAGCATCGCCTGTCACGATTTCATAAATAAAATCAGGAAAGAAAAGAGAGCTTGGATAACTTAAGGTCACAAAAGAATAGCCTCTTTGATTGTAAGATTCAATTTGATTATCAGGATTGACAAGTTCGGGAGTCAATTCTTCAAGCTTTTTAATAAGAGCATTATTGAGGTTCAATATTTTACCTTTTTGTTTCCCGCTTGAGGGAGAGAGTTCATTCTCATAAATCATTGCATCAATTAAAATATACCATTTTGCCGCAAGCCCCTGCTTTAAAGTGACGGCATCGTTCATATCGCAGAGTTTATCGTAAATCGGATTGGAAACCAGATTTGTATTTCTTGTAACCCGAGTCACTCTGGTGACACGGGTGATTCGGGTCACTCTTGTAATTCTTGTAACACGGGTTATCCTCGTCACACGGGTAATAGAGTTTGGTCTCGGCACTGTAAAATTGACAGGCAGGTTTTTAACCGAATACGAACCCGAGATAAAATTATCCTGAGCCGGCATACAACCTGCAAGTAATATTAAAATCAACCCTTTAATAAAAACTGCTGCTTTTTTTTTCACCGACATCATTTACTCCCTTGTCATTTTATACGCAACTGAATATAAATTGCAATTTTTTTCAACCCAAAATTTTCATTATCCCGCTTAACTGGACAAACCATTGAATTGATTATCTTCTTAATGGATTCCCCGGTCATACTTCGGCTCTGCTCAGCTAATCACCGAAGAATTACACTTTTCTTTATTAATATAAATAATCATTTTTATGAAAAATGTCAATGTTTTTTTGGATCCCCCCCCCCCCGAACCATATTGTTCGTTTTTTTGCAATTTAAAATCATTTCATTACATATCAACAAAGGAAAAATTAAAAAACTAATTTTCAAACATAATTATTTCAAATTCAATAAGTTGCTTTATTTTTTATATTCTCATAACATTTTTATTAATTATTGTAAGTTTCCATATCTTATTGCTTTATTTTTTTTGTTTGCTCTATCAAAATATATTATTTTTTAAACATCTTTAAAAAGATATGGAGAAACCATGAAAAAAATAATCTCAGCTTTTCTTTTTTTACTTTCAGCAGAGCTCTTTGCAGCTGAAAAAACAAACAGTATTGAAGCCGGTATTACAGGAGGAATAAGCCTCTTTCAGTACCAGATCAATGATATCCTTATCGATAATGAATTTGCTTCCAGCAAACTGGATGTGAAAGCAGGCGCTTCCTGGCAGTTCGGCATCACCGGCGGATACTATCTGATGCCCGATATTTCTTTGAATCTGGATCTTCTTTATTTGAATAAATCCGTTCAAATCGATAAAGAATATGCAGGTTCAACCTTTTCTTCTTCAGCCGGATTCGGTTTTCTCAATGCAAGTCTTGGTAGTCAATACCATTTCATGGAAATCTTTTATGCCGGCGGCGGGCTTTTTATCGGGATGCCGGTTTCCAAACCCAAGATTTTGGATAAAACGGTTGATTCTGCAAACTTTAAAAACGAGATCGGGCTTTACGGAGACTTCGGGGTCAGGCTTCCCATTGACGAGATGCTTGATTTATTCGGAGGAATAAGAGTTCATTTTGCTTTCACCCAGATTTATGATAACCCGAACTTGAAATCCATGACCATTGGGGACGGGATCAACGATTCTTCTTTAGAAAAACTCAACACTCAATTACTGACCTTAATTTTCGGTATCACCTACCGGATCGAACTTTAACAAAGGAGCAGAAAAATGAAAAAAACACTTTTAGGATTAGTTTTAATTATAAGCTTATTCGGCTGTATCAATAAACAAAACACAGACTATATTAAAGGAAGCGATACAACCGGTCCCACCCTTCCCGCTATTCCCAGGCTTTCAGGGTTTAAAATCAGCACCACCGGTTTCACTTTAAGCTGGCAGGCGGCTTTAGACAACCTTTCTTTCAGCGGAAATATGCTTTACAAAGTAGTCGTTTCCACTGCCGACAACCTGAATACAGTTTTAAACTCCGAACAGTACGGAACCGTGAAAAAAGACTGGACAGCAGGGATCACCTCGGCTGAGATCACAGGGCTTGAAGCTGACACCTCTTATTATGCCAATGTTTTGGTCAAAGACCAGTCGGGCAATAAATCGATTTACCAGAAATCGAAGGTCAAGACTCTGGGTTCTACTGCGGCAGGCTATTCTCCGAGTCTATCGAATTCAGTTCCAACCATTCCCGACAGCACCCTGACACAAACAGCCCTGACTCTCAATTGGACAGCCGCTGCCGATACAGAAACAACAAATTCTGCAACCCTCTCATATAAAGTCATCCGATCCGCTATCCCGATTACAGGACTTTCTGACCTTTCAAGCGGAACAGAAGTGATGACCTATACCGCCAATACCACTACTTTCTCAGATTCAGGCCTTTCAGCCGGAACCTCGTATTATTATGCAGTTGTGGTCAAAGACACAGACGGGAATGAAAGTCTTTATACGGTCAAAGAAGTGAAAACCCTGACCTCTGATTCGACCGCACCGGTTGTTTCCACCCCAACCCTCGGAACAACCACTCCTACAGAAACCAATGTAACCGTCTCATGGACTGCCGCAACGGATACGGAAACCGCTGCTTCCAATCTCAAATACAAGGTCTATTATTCCACCAGCAATAATATGACCACTTCCGCAGACGCAAAACAAAACGGAACCCCGGCCATGAGCGAGTGGGTGGCGGGAATCACCAGTTATCCCGTAACAGGTCTTTTACCCGGCGCACAATATTATATCACTGTAGTCGCAAGGGATGAGGGAGGCAATGAAACCGTTTACACTACCCAGACTCTCACCACCAAAACCGACACGACTGCACCGGTTCTTCCTGCCGTCTCCACTCTGACCGAAGGGACGGTCACTTCTTCATCAGCCGAGATTTCATGGAGCCCGGCAACCGACAACGCTAATACAGCGGCTCAAATTTCTTACAAAGTAGTGAAAGCGGCTTCGGCAGGATTGATTGATACGGTAGCAGAAGCAGACGCTATTACCGGTACGGATCTTGTGATGGACTACACCGCAGGAACAACAAGTGCAACCGCAACCGGTCTTAATCACTCTACCGACTATTATTTTGCCGTGATTGCCAAAGATTCAAGCGCAAACAAATCGATTTACCAGACTAAAAAAATAACCACTCCCGTATCGACCGATACCACAGCTCCTGTCATTTCTACTTCTACCCTTTCCTCATCCAGCGTAAGCTCAACCGGATTTACCGTAAGCTGGACAGCGGCGACCGATACCGATACAAACCTCCAGTATCTGGTCTATACCTCCACCAGCGACAATATTTCCACTGTAGCCGATGCCGAAGCCAACGGAACTGCTTTCGGAAGCTATGAGCCCGGCATTACCTCTAAAACCATTACCGGGCTTACAGCCTCTACCACTTATTATTATACTGTTATCGTCAAAGACTCAGCGGGGAATAAAAGTATTTATACCAAAAACTCAGTAACCACTTCTTCTGCCTCATCCGGCGGTATAGACACCTCTTTTAATTCCGGCGGGAGCGGCACGGGCGGCACTGTTAATTCCATAGCTGTCCAGACAGACGGCAAAATCTTAGTCGGAGGATACTTCACCTCTTATAACGAGACTTTTCAAGAACGCATCATCCGACTCAATACAGACGGAACTCTGGATACCGCTTTCAATTCCGGCGGGGCAGGGGCGAGTAATACTGTCTATTCCATAGCTCTCCAAGCTGACAGCAAAATCTTGATCGGAGGAGAATTCAACTCTTATAACGCTACTTCTCAAATGCGAATCGCCCGGCTCAATACAGACGGGACTTTGGACACCGCTTTCAATTCCGGCGGGGCAGGAGCAAACGGTTATATCTATTCCATAGCTGTCCAGGCTGACAGCAAAATCTTAATCGGAGGAGATTTCACCACTTTTAACGGGACTTCTCAAGGACGCATTGCCCGGCTCAATGCAGACGGGACTCTGGATGCCTCTTTCAATAGCGGAGGAGCAGGAGCAGGCAATAATGTCAGATTCATAGCTGTTCAGACAGACGGCAAAATCTTGATCGGAGGAGGATTCAGCTCTTATAACGCTACTTCTCAAGGATACATCGCCCGGCTCAATACAGACGGGACTCTGGATACCGCTTTCAATTCCGGCGGGGCAGGGGCAAACGGCGATATCAATTCTATAGTTCTTCAGTCTGACGGTAAAATCTTGATCGGAGGAGGATTCTACTCTTATAACGCTACTTCTCAAATGCGAATCGCCCGGCTCAATACAGACGGGACTTTGGACACCGCTTTCAATTCCGGCGGGGCAGGGGCGGACAATATTATCTATTCCATAGCTCTCCAAACTGACAGCAAAATCCTAATCGGAGGAAGCCTCACCTCCTATAACAACAATACACTAGCACGCATCGCCCGGCTCAATACAGATGGGTCTCTGGATACTTCTTTCAATTCCGGCGAAGGGTTTAATCAGTCCCTCTATTCCATAGCTGTCCAGGCTGACGGCAAAATCTTAATCGGAGGACAATTCTCGCCTTACCATATTGTTCGTTTTTTTCAATAACCCTGATCCAAAATCCCCCTCTCTGGAAAAACCGGAGGGGGATTTCAGCACTTATCATAACTCTCCTACAGCTAAATTTATCAGGCTCAACAATTAACAAAACTGAACAATCAGGCAGGCAGATTTTGATCTGCCTGCCCTTTCATAAAAATTCATCAAAGCTCATAAAGAATCCAAGCGTTTCAGTCGATTCTTATCATGAAATGATTTTATATTCAGGCTGTCGATTATTATTGAAATTAACTCGGACACCGAGCGGAGTCGAGGTGTCACTTCGGCTGTGCTCAGTGACCGCACGGCTTCGATGAATGAACAAAAAAAAGCTATGAAAGATTGTATCAGAAAAGACAATGACACCTTCTGATCACCTTACAAATATCAATGATAAGAAGAAGATTGATGGAAATAGTTTTCAATAATCGACAGCCTGATTGCAAAAACAACTTTCCGTCATTCCTGCGAAGGCGGGAATCTATTTGCAATAAGTGTTTAAGATACAAATTAATGACGCGGCTATATTCTGCATCTAGCTGCATAGACAATAAATTCGGGTGAATGATGAAAAAAATTGCTTCTCTTCTGATACTTCTTTTTTTATTTTCCTGTTCTTCATCCTCTTTGTCTAAAACAGAAGAAAATGCTTCTGAGGAAAAGAAAAGTCTGGAAAATCAGTCGGAAAACGATAAAAAGAATCCATTTTTACAAGATAATCAAAAAAACAAGCTGGAAGAAGAAAAAGACAAAAATCAGGGAAAAGACGGTTCGGAGTCTTCAAAAACCCGAAAATCAGGAACACAAGACAGCGATTCAAATCTAAAAAATCCTAAAGATCAGGACAATAACGAAAAAAAAGACTTGAAAAACTCAAAAAACAATACTTTTGAACAAAAGAAAAGCAACACAGAATCTGAAACTTCTGAAAAAAAAGACAAACAAGGCTCTGAGCAGGACACTGACCCAAAAACCGGAAAAAAAGAAAATGAAACCCCTATGACGGATAATCCTTCTAAAAAAACTGATAATACAGTGCAAAGCGAAGAAGAAAAGAAAAAAAATGAAGAAAACAACCTGAAAGACAGGGAATTGGAAATTGATCTGGAAGGAAAAGAATACTTCAAATATCTTTCCAACTGGAGCGAAATCGGAGAAATGCCTGAAACCAACAACGCTTTCGCTATTATCAAGATAGAAAAAAAAGTTTATATTCTTGGCGGCTTTACAGGAAAAAGCTATGCAGATAGTTTTTGGGAATATGATCTTTCTACCAATAAATGGGAAAAACTTCCTCCCATGCCCAGAAAAAGAGCCGGGTTCAGCGCTGTATTTTTTTTCGGAAAGATTTATGCGATCGGGGGGATTAATCAGGAAGGCGCTTTAAAAGCAGTGGACATTTATGATTTTTCCCAAAAAAAATGGGAAAAAGGTCCTGATTTAAAAACAGAAAGGTTTCAACACGAAACCGTAATTTTAAATAACCGGATCTATGCGATCGGGGGAGTGGGAAAAACGAGTACTGAATTTTTAGAGCCAAACGGGAACGGATGGAAAGACGGACCGGAGCTGAATGAAGGAAGAGATTCTTTTTCTGCAGTTCATTCAGGTCAAAAAATCATTGTGATCGGAGGAAAAAGCAGCCTGAGCATGACAAATACGATTGAGGTCTTAAGTTCTCCCTTTTATACATGGTCAATTTATGATCGAAGTGAAATAAACCGTTTTGGTTTCTTTGCATTAAGCTATAAAAATAGTATTATTATTGTAGGGGGTTTTAAAAATTTAAGCGGTTCAAACTACTATGACGATGTTTATATTTATTTGATTTATGCAAAAGCGATGAAAAAATTAAAATCTCTTCCCTATCCTCTGGCAAATTTCGGAGCGGTAGCGGATAAGAACAGTATTTATATTTTTGGAGGGAGATCCTACGGGGGATTGAAAAAATCAATTCTTCGAATGGATATTAACAATGAAAGCATTGGTGATCATTAAAGACGAAATTATTAAAAATCTTTTTAAGAAGAAGTATGCTCCGCTTCTTAAAAATATTGATTTGGTGATAAAAGATATTTCTTTTCTCAAATCAGAATGTCTTTCTAACTCAGATTATCAATTAATTATCTGTGATCTGGATGGACAGGAAAATGAAGTGATACAGATTTATCAGGAATTTAAAAATAAATTCCGGTTTGTCTTTATTACTGATGCTGAATATACTGAATATATTGAACATTTAAAAAATAATGAAATATCCAATGTTTTTCCGAAAGGGCTTCTCATTGAAGATTATCTGACTTCTGTTAAACTCATTTCAAATCTCTGTAAAAATAAAGTTTTCGGCATCAATCACTATATGGAATATCCTATTTTTTTAGAAACAGTTCCTCTTCATTATTCCTCTGAAATGAGAAAACTCAATTTCAAACTTAATTTTTTATTCCCCTTCCTGAAAAAAGAAAGGCTGATTATGCTGAAACTGGCTTTTGCCGAAATCGTCTCAAACGCTTTTTTTCACAGCCATAATATTGAAAAAGGAAAAGAAGCCTATATTAAAGATCCGATTTATATTTCCTTTGCCGAGGACAGTGAAAAAATTCTTTTTTCTGTCACCGATAAAAAAGGGTCTTTAAACCGTGATATTATCATGTACTGGCTTTCCAAACGACTGGAAGATGACGATAAGCTTCCTCTGGAACACGGACGGGGCTTTTTTCTGATGAAAAATATTATAGACAACTTGATTATTAATATCAAACAGGATGAAATGACTGAATTTATCGCAATTTTTTATAAATCCGATTACATGGGCGTGAAATCATTGATTATTCATCAAGTCTAAGGCAGGAAAATAAGCCGGATTCTGTTTATAAGCTATTTCTCTGGAAAAAGAATTTACATTCTTTTTTCTAGCTGCCTACCTGGCAAATTAACGGGCGTATTGCGCTTTCGGCATTGCTTTTAAGAGGGGTTTACCTTGCGGCTTCCGGTTGCCCGGCTGCCCGGTGGGCTCTTACCCCGCCATTTCACCCTTACCTGAAAAATTTTTCAGGCGGTTTTTTTTCTGTTGCACTTTCCGTGGTTTTAAAATAAAACCCCCGGGTATTACCCGGCTCTCTATCCCGTAAAGTCCGGACTTTCCTCTTCTTCTCTTTTTCAGGAAGAAGCAAGCTTTTTTTCCTGCCGATTTAAATTTACTGAAAAAAAATCAGGATTACAGATAAAATCTTTCATAGCTTTATTTTGGACACCGAGCGAAGCCGAAGTGACACCTCGGCTCCGCTCTCGGTGTCTGTGTTAATTGAATAACAATCGAAAGCCTGAGTAAATTTTACTCTGTCAGACAATTAATTTTGAATTTTTTCTAATACGGCAAAAGATTTTTCAGTGGCAAGCGTCATTTTTTTATCTTTTAACTCTTTGATTTTAAAGCTCACGACTTCGCCAGTAGTCTCTGTCAGAATAAAATTCCCGTCTTTCGCTTCCCATTTTCCGGAAGACATTTTACCGCCCTGAAAAATCAGTTCATAGTTTTTATCTTTTGAAAGAACATAGAAATTATTCAAAGATGAGGTGTCCTGAATCTGCCCGTTGGCAAGCTCTACCTGTACAATCTGCCATTTCCCGATAAGCTGGTCATCAACAGAAGTTTTTGAACACTGGCTCAAAAACAGAATCATAGAAATTGTAAAAAAAGTGTTAAAAATATTTTTCATAGTTTATCCTCCAATAAGAAATTTTTTGATAAAAAGATAGCCCCCAATAATTGTTAAAATAATTCCAATTAATTTTTTGACATGGTGCGACTGAAATTTATCTATCGAAACATGAGAACCGAAAAGTCCACCCGCAAAGGCTGCAATGGAATAAACTAAAATATTTGAAGTGTAATCTTGATTAAAATTATAAACAAAATGAATAATCGAATTAATTCCTGAAGTAAAGAGAATGACAAAAGCTGAAGTGCCTCCTGCTTTTTTAGGTTCATAGGAAATTTGCATGAGGACAGGCACCATAAGAAAGCCTCCCCCTATGGAAGTTACAAAAGAAATAAATCCTGCTACTATTCCCGTAAAAAATCCAACCAACCATTCATAGAATTCTTTTTTAAGTTTAAAATCAGAAAAAAAATCAGAAAAAAGAAGTGATTTGACTCCAGAAATCAAAACAACAGACACTAAAAGAATCCATATAAATTCAAATGAAGCTTTTTGGTAAAATAAATTTTGAACCAGAAAAGAAGTAGGAATAGTACCTAAAAGAATGGCAAAAGCCATTTTGTAATTAACCAATTTTTTCCTAATATAATTGATAGAAGAAGAAAATGCAGTGATAAAAACCAGAAAATTACCTCCTGGCACACCTACTGCTTTGATATCATGACCCATCATGTTTAAAATAGGGGCGTAAACGCTGCCGCCTCCCAGACCAACCATAGAGAAAGCAAATGCTGTGAAGAAAAAAATAATAATCCCGTACCAAGTAATATCTATAACCATGTTCTATTGCCTCTTAATCTGTCGGTATAAAATTTAATGAATTTCAACTCAATCCCGAGAAAAAATATAAATCTTTTTCTGAATTGGGCTTAAATTTAGAGAGAGAAAAGTTTTAAAAATAGAGAAAATCGTCATTTCGATGAGTAAAGCGAAGAAAAATCTTCTTTAATATCAATATTTTAAGATTTCTCACTTTGTTCGAAATGACGGGAAATTTAATTTTTAGAACCCGCCTATAATAATTTTCAGGGAAAAAAATGTTTACAGGGATTATCGAAGAGCTTGGAAAGATAGAGAGAGTGAGTCAGAAAGGCGAGGGAAGGGAATTTCTAATTTCTGCTTCCGAAACTTTCATGAAAGGAGTGAAACCGGGAGACAGCATTGCGGTCAATGGGGCTTGCGAAACAGTCACAAAACTGGATTCCAAGTCTTTTCTTTTTTTCTCGTCCCGCCAGACACTTTCGCTCACTAATCTGAATTTGTTAAAAAACCAGGCAAAGGTAAACTTAGAAAAAGCGCTTTCGTTTGGCGCAAGACTGGACGGGCATCTTGTTTCAGGTCATGTGGATGGAACGGGGAAGGTGATAAAAGTAGAAAGACAGAGTGAAGGGTATCTTTTTTCTTTCCAAATACCTGAAAATCTATTGGAAACTGTTGTTTTAAAAGGTTCTATCGCAGTGGACGGGATCAGTTTTACGGTTTATGATTTAAAAGAGAATGAGGCTACCGTTTCCGTGATTCCTTTTTCGTTTGAACGCACTACTTTAAAAGACAGGAAGCCGGGAGATTTAGTCAATCTGGAAACCGATATGCTGGGAAAATATGTGGTGAGTTTTTTAAAAAGACAGAATCAGGAAAAAAAAGGGCTGAGTCTGGAGTTTTTAAAACAAAACGGATTTTTTTAACAGGGAGAAAAAATGAAGATTATTCGAGATGAAAAAGAACTTCAAAATGAAATATTCAAATTAAAGGCTCAAGGAAAAAAGATAGGGCTGGTACCGACCATGGGCGCTCTTCATGAAGGGCATCTTTCACTGGTGAAAAAAGCAAGGGAAGAGAACGATGTGGCAGCGGCATCTATTTTTGTGAACCCGATTCAGTTTGGACCGAATGAAGATCTGGCAAAATATCCGAGGACTTTTGAGGCGGATTGTGAAAAACTGGAAAAAGAAAAAACAGATATTCTTTTTTTTCCTGAAGCGTCTTCCATCTACCCTGAAGGATACGGAACCTATATCAATGTGGAAAATAATTTTACAGATAAACTCTGCGGTGCCAAAAGACCGGGACACTTTAAAGGAGTCTCTACCGTAGTCGGAATGCTTTTTCACCTTTTTCAGCCCGATAGGGCTTATTTCGGTTTAAAGGATTATCAGCAGGTGCTGGTGATTAAAAAAATGGTGAAAGACCTCCGTTTCCCGGTAGAGGTAGTGCCTATGCCGATTATCCGGGAAGAAGACGGACTTGCCATGAGTTCCAGAAATAAATACCTTTCTCCAGAAGACCGTCTTGAGGCGCTTTGTCTTTCCAGAGCCTTGAAACTGGCTGGAGACAGGGTGAAAAACGGAGAAAGAGACAGAAAAACAATCTATCAATTGATTGAAAAAGAAATTTTAAAATCAAAAAATGCGAAAATCGACTATATATCCATTGCAGATGCCCAAACTCTAGAAGAAAGGGAAATCATCGATCCTTCATCCACTTTGATTGCCCTTGCTGTTTTTATCAAACAGGTCAGGCTGATTGATAATTTACTGGTAAAAACAGTTGTTTCCTGATTTTTTCGACAGGCTTTTAAGTTGGTTTCATGTGCAGAAAAGAAGCCTTCCCTGGAGGGAAAATCCGGAAATCTATGCTGTCTGGATTTCAGAAATCATGCTTCAGCAGACGCAGATTAAAACAGTTCTTCCCTATTTCAACCGCTTTATCAAAAGATTTCCAGATGTCAAAATCCTTTCAGAGGCAGATGAAGAAGAGGTTTTTTCTTATTGGGCAGGGCTGGGGTATTACACCAGAGCGGCCAATCTTTTGAAAGCGGCAAAAATCATTGTTCAAAAGAAAGGATTCCCGATAGACCGTAAAGGATGGGAGTCTCTTCCCGGAGTGGGTTCTTATACTGCCGGGGCAGTCTGTTCCATTGCTTTAAACCAGTGTGAAGCGATTTTAGACGGCAATGTTGAGAGGGTTTTTGCAAGAATCCGCATGATTCACAAATCCGCACCCCGTTTCAAGAAAAGACTCTGGAATTTATCCCGATTTTTAATCCAAAAAGCCTGTTATTTTCATTTTCCTCCATCTGGTATAAACCAAGCCTTGATGGAACTGGGAGCTTTGGTCTGCACCCCTCAAAATCCAATCTGTGAGACTTGCCCTCTTTCTTTTGTCTGCAAATCGAAAAAAAATGCTAAAACAAAGTTTTTTCCAGGAAAAAACACAAAACAATGGGAAAAAACAGAAGAAATTCTTTTTTGTATGATTGATGCGTCCAATTCCGTCCTGCTGGAAAAAAAAACAGAAAAAGAATGGAGAAAAGGGCTTTATGATCTGCCTGCCGGCATTCCAAAAGAATTATCTGAGGAAAAACTGGAATTTAGAAAAGAAATCACGACCCGCCATATTGTGACAAATCATAAAATACTGAGAAAAACACAGGTCTATTTTTATCAGGATAACTTTGAAAAAAAAGAAAACAGGCTTTATTATCTTCTTTTTAATAAAGGGAAAATGCTTTATCCTATAGGCAGGGCTTGTGTTAAAACACTGGAAGAAGTGAAAAATCAGAGTGCCGATATTTTTTTTGGCAATTAAAAAATCCTTCGTTATATTTATAATGAAATCTTTGTTATTTAAAATTTGATTAAAGAGTAATTTTGTGCGTCATAAGTTTTTCCTTTTCTTTTTTATTTTTTTTTTCTCTCATACTGTTTTTGCAGACTATGATCCCGGAGACTTGATTGATTCCGCCAAAAGAAGCAAAAGCATTATGGAAGTTTTTCTGGAACGCTGGGAAAAGCTTTATCAGAGTCCCAAGGGAGAGGAAAGATACCAGCATTCATATATTAAACAGGACAAGGTGCTGAAAAAAGACCTTTATCAGAATCTGGAAAAAGGCGAGTTTGTTCAGTGTGTCGATCTTTACTTTAATCAGGAAACTATTTTGGATTTTTCTGTCCGCACGCCTTTCGGTGTTTCGAACATGAATTTGAGAAAGCGCTATGGAGTTTTTATCTTCCAGTTTCTGGATATTGAAGAACCGGATCTTCACTTTGTCTTCAGTCTTTCAGGCGCCCGCTACGGTCTTTATAAAGAATTTGATCTTTCAGGATCTTCTCAGATAGAAGACGGGTTCCCGGATAACAGCTCGATGACGGATACTTTTTTCACTCAAATCTATGATGATCTAGTTTTGTTTTCAGTTTACTCTAAACCGTGGTTTGTGGTTCATGCGGGTATTTTTATCAATGAAGAAGTAGACCCTGTCAATGGAATTATCGGGGATGGTAATGATATCAACCGGAAATTGAAAAGCCGTTTTATGTTTCACGCCGAAGCGGGAGGATTTTTATTCAGCCGTTTCATCTTTAATTCTGAAACAAGCGAAGCGGAAACCCTGAACGAAAAAATTAATTTTTCCTCATTGCTTGCTCTTGCGGGTTATCCTTTATGGAAAAAGACTTTTCCTGAACTGGCTCTTGGTTATGCCTTGAGCCGAAGCACTGTCTCGCAATACGCTTTTTTTGAAAAAATCAGACCGAAACAAACCCTTTTTCTGGAAACAGAAACTGATTTGTTCCCTTTTACCCTGCGGAATAAATTTTCTTTTTTTCTGGAGTCTGAAAAAAAAGCAGATCAAAACAAAATTGTTGACCAAATAATAGTTGAAGCGGATTATATTCTGGGCAATCCTTCCCCTCTGATGAAAAAAAATGAGCAAAGCATTTTTTCCTATTATTTTATTTTTTCTTTTGGGGCAAGTTATTTCAACAGTTCAAGAAGCCTTTCCTTTGGAAATGACGAATCCGGAATGACAGGCTTTATGCTGGGCTTCCGTTTCCTCTGGTCGTGGGAATATTTAGGGTTGTCTTTTGATTTTCATTATTATTATAATTACGCTTCGAAACTGGAAACACTGATTGAATCGGTGGATAAAAGCGATTATGAGTTTTCTGTCAGCCTGAGTTATTGAGAAAGAGGTAAATGATGAAGATAAAAAAAATCCTGCCTTTCATTTTGTTTTTAATCGGCTGTTCTTCTCTTCTGGATGTTTATTTTACAACCGGCAGCCGTCCTGAATTTAATATTGAAGCTGCTTCTTTAAGCGGGGGGAAAATCAGAATCACAGTAAATGACCCCGACCGGAAAACTTCCGGTGGCAGAAGTCCTAAATATGACCATACTTATAAAGAAGAAACAGACAGTTCGGGTAAAACTACAAAAACTCTTGAAAAAACAGAAATTACTGAATATAAATATGATTGGGGGTATTATATTTACCGGAGTAAAAGCCCTTATGAAGACCATGAGATGAGAGGTTTTAACGCCCGTTCCAATATCAGCCTGTCTCTTTTCACTTCCACAGATACTTTTTCAGGCTTCAAGAGGCAGATTACCGGCGGAAGCGTAGAGGTCTATACACCGGTTTCCCTTGGAGTGCATACTCTGGACGATCTTTGCACCGCAGATGAGATTGCCCGGCAAAAAACTTATTACTACCGGGCTGCAAAAGCAAAAAAAACATGGAACTGTTCATCGGATTGTACCTGTTCTACAACTTCTGAAACCTGTTCCAGTTATTGTGAATGCAGCGGAAGCTGGGAAACGCCGGAGCTGACCGAATACAGCGCATGGGTCAGCGCCACTTGTCTGCCCTAGTGTTTATTCTTCCGCTCCAGATTCTTTTAAGATTTTAACTATTTCATTTCTTGTGTTCCCCTCTGCCAGTTTCAAAGCAGTCAGTCCCTGCTTGTTTTTTAAATTGAGATCGGCGCCCCGGCTGATTAAAAGACGGAGTGTTTCCTGATTGTCTTTCTGAGCCGCAAACATGAGGGCGGTCATTCCATCATTATTCTGCTCATCGGGAGAAGCCCCCTTGGTAATCAAAAGATCCACAATTCCAGTCTGTCCGTGGTAAGCTGCCCAGAGAATCGGTGTTTTTCCATCGGGTGATTTCACACGGATATCAGCGCCTTTTTCAATCAAAAAAGCGGCTGCATCGTTGCGGATAGAGATCACTGCCCAAAGAAGGGGTGTTAATTTCGCTTCATCCTTGTAATTCAGATCATAGCCTTTTTGAAAAAGTTTTTCAAGTTCCCCCATGTTTCCTTCTTTCGCTGCCTGAATTAATTTTTCACCACCGGAAGAACAGGAAAAAAGCACAAGGAGAAAAGAAAATAAGATCAGTTTTGTTTTCATTTGAAATCCTTTTATCTTGATTTAAGTTTAATTGAATTTATCTATACACAACTGAATATAAATTGCAAAATTTGTCATTCCGGTTTTTGCTTGCAAAAGACCGGAATCTGTAATTTAAAATACTTATTGTCAATAGATTTCCGTTTTCGCGGGAATGACAGAAAGGAGTCGTTTTTTTGCAATTTAAATTCATTTCATTATATAAGAAAAGAATGAATCCAAACCTCTTACTTTTTCTTTAAAATCATAATCGTGATATCATCTTCCTGTTCCATCATCCATTGATCAACAGAGGCAATGACAGCCTGAATAATTTCTTCGGGTTTTTTATCTTTGTTTTCCCGGATCACATCATAGAGCCTTTCTTCACCATACATCAGCCGCTCTTCATTCTTTCTGGATATCTTCTTTTTTGCTTCATTTTTTGCTTCAGTGATTCCGTCTGAATAAAGAATCAGCATATCCCCCGTCTCCAGATGGAAAGAATAGCTGTCATTCCCCATAATCGCGTCTTTCATCATCCCGATAAGAAAACCGCTGGATGAGATTTCTTCCACTTCATTTGTTTTAGACCTAAAAACAAAAGGCTCTGCGTGATCGTTTCCAAACATTTCAAAGTTTCCATCATCATCAAAACGAAACATTCTGAAAGTCATATACATATGACTGTATTGATTTCCGATACTGCTTTTTAAAGACAGCCTTTCCTGAATATTTTCATACAGGGTTTCGTTAATCTGCTGATAAATATTTTGAATCGGTTTTTTTCTGCTGTAATCATCTTTCATTAATGCATTGAAGGCCACTTCCGCCATCATCATGATCAGACCCGATTTCAGCCCGTGCCCTGAAACATCTCCAAAAACTCCGAAATAGGGAGCTTCTTTTAAAAAGAGGTCGTAATAATCTCCCCCTACCTCGGTCGCAGTCTGCATAAAAGCGGCGATTTCATAAAAATCTGTATCTTTCACAAAGGGAAGGATAGAAAGCTGGATATCTTTTGCGATTTCCATTTCCTGCTCAGCCCTTGCTTTTTCCTGAACCTGAAGATAGAGTTTTGCGTTTTCAATCGAAATCGCTGATTGAGTGGCAAAGGCTTTTAAAAGCTCAAAATTTTCTTCTGTAAAAAGCCCTTTTACCTGGCGGTTGTCCAAGTAGATCACTCCCAGGGTTTTTCCTGAAGTAATCAGGGGAACGGTTATGATCGATTTCATATTGTATTTTTGAACCAATTCATCGCCTTCCAGCTCTTTCTCGGCATCAATGATCAGCTCGCCGTTTTTAGTTTCAAGGGTTTTTCGGACAATCGCCTCTGAATAAATGATTTCTCCTTTTTCTTCTTTAGAGTCCACAGATTTTTTTGCACGGATAAAAAGTTCGCTGGCTGAATCATCCGGATTTTCATATAAGAAGAGAATCCCTCTTTCCGCTCCCGATACTTCAATTGCCAATGACATGATCTTTGGAAGAAGAGTATCCATTTCATGGACTTTTGAAATCTGCTCGGAAAGTTTTAAAAGATACTTCAACTGTCTTTGATACGAAAATTCAGTCTGAGTTGAAGTCATGGTAAAAGTAGAAGAAGCGTCAAAAATTTTATCATGACCGGATTTATTTTCTGTTCTCTGGACATGAGGAGAAAAATGCCCCTCAAGTCTTTCAGCATAGCGGATATCATTTTGAAGCGCATGCTCATTAAAATATTTCATCACTTCCTGAAACAACTCATCTCCTTCTGAAATTCTATCCATTTTCCAGAGAATAGCCGCTTTCACAAGTTTGTTATTGATTGTGAAATAATAATACCCGTCTCCCATTTTGTCTGTAATTTCGAGAGCTGTATCGATCAGAGACAAGGCATTGAAAAGCGTAGGAGTATGTGAAAAAAGCTCAAAAAGCGCTTCCAGTCTGAGTTTCCACTGCTGCATCAGGTCAGGATTGCTGATACCGACATATTTTTCGCCATCAATCAAAGTATCCCGTGCCATCCGGACATTTCCGATCAAGGCATAATACTCGGCCAGATTAAAGATAATCATGGCAAGCCCGACTGAAATATTGTGTTCTTTTGAAATATTAACCGCTTTGGAAACATTTTTAATTGCCTCTTCAATTTTCCCCATTGCGGCATACGCCCTTCCCATATTGAAAAGTGCATTGAATTCAATAGATGGGTTTTTTAATTCACGCGCCATATCATAGGATTTTTGACATTCCTTCAGTCCGATTTCAGGCTCTCCGATCATCGCGTAAACACAGGCATAAAAAAACTGGACATAAAGCTTGAACATTTCATTTTCTATTTCCCCGAAATCGGTTTTCAGCTGATCAACTGCATGCAGGGCTTCTTCCCTGTATCCTAAAGCGGCAAGAGCCTGGGATAAAATACCGACAGAATAGATATATTCAAGAACCTCTGTTTTTGGAAGAATAGCAAGACCTTTCTGAATATAGTCCACTGCTTCCGTAAAATTGGCGATAAAACAGTTTGCCCTTCCGATCGCAGCGTATGGGATTGCTAAAAGTTCGGGCATATTAAGAGATTCCGCAATAGGAATGACTTTATAATAATATTCCATAGCTTTCGGCTGGTTCCCCAGAAAATAATAGGTTTTAGCTGTCCAGTAATAAATAGATGCCAGATCTTCCTTCATATCCATCTCATCGGCAAGGTTTGCAATTTCATCCAGCAGGAGAATGTTTTCCTGAAGATCCCCCAATTGAAAATTCAGGGTAACAATTTCCATGGAAAGCTTGATTCTTTCTTTGACTGCTTTATGTGTTTTTTGAGCGAATTTCCTGATAATACTCAAGGATTTATAAAAAAATGAGACCGCCAGTTTATAAGAAAAACTTTCAATCGCCTTTTTTCCCGCCATATTATTATAGGCATAAGCCTTATTCCGCCTGTCTCCCATCAGGTAATGATAAGCCAGTTTATAAACCTTATCCTGCTCCTTGTACTCTTTTTCAATAATTTCAGCCGCATTCCGGTGAGTCTCTTTCAGCTGTTTGTCAGAAAGCTGAGAAAGAAGGGTTTCAATCACTTTGTCGTGGGCAAACGAATAACGGATCTCTCCCTTTTCCGAAAGGCTTTCTAAAACCAGCTGCGCTTCAATCCCTTCCCGAAGCTGTTCAAGCAGAAGCTCTTTTTTAAAAGAATGTTCATTTTTTTCAATCACTTTGAATAAAATATGAAATTCAAAATCTTTTCCAAGAACAGCGGCAAAGCTTAAAATATTCCGTGTTTCCGGTTTGATTTTTGACAAACGGTTTAAAATTCTATCCACAATGGAAGAGGAAAATTTAAAAAGAGTCAGTTTATCTAAATTGACGCTCCAGCCTTCATTTTTCTGGACAATAATTCCTTCTTCCACCAGAGTTTTCACATTTTCAATAATCAAAAGAGGATTTCCCTGGGTCGCCTCATTGATTCTCGCTGAAATTTCTTTCACTCCTGTATAAATGGTCCCGAATATTTCCAGAATCAGGTCTTCCACTTCTTCCGAATTGAGATTTCCAAGATTGATGATATTGATTTTTCCATCTTTGGCTGCTGAAACGAAAAGATTATAAAGCTCTTTCTGGTTTTGCGTTTCTTCCTCCCTCATTGCCAGAAGGAGAAAAATACTTTCAGAATCAATACATTTTAAAAGATAACTTAAAAACTGAACACTTCCCTGATCCCAGAAATGAACATCATCTAAAGTCATCACAAGAGGAGTAGAAGGAGAGGCGATGGAAACAAAAAAATCTTTCAGTTTTTCAAAAAACACCTCATTTTCTTTTCTTGAAAACTTCATCGCCGGATCAAATTTTCCTAAAATAAAAGAAAGCTCGGGGATTACTTTAGAAAGAATTTTTCCTTCCTCACCCAGAGTTTTCTTGATTTTAGAATAGATTTCTTTTTTGATTCTTTCCGGATATTTAGAAAGAAAATCAAGAATTTTTTTAACTGTTTCACTAAACGGAAAATAGGGCTGGTTTTGAGATCTTTCACTGGAAACCACTCCGGTATAAAAAGCATTTTTACTGTTGGTGTATTTTTGCACCTCAGCCATCAATCTGCTTTTGCCAAGTCCTGATTTTCCTATTAAGACTGCAAGAGAGCCTTTTCCTAGCACAGTATTATTGAGATTATTTAAAAGCGCCTTGAGTTCAGTTTTTCTTCCAATCAGGCTGGTTCGATAGTTCAGGTTTTTCAGCCTGTCTTTTTTTCCCAGTTCCAGATAAAAAGTATTTTTTTGTTCTTCCGAAAGAGAAAGGTAGATTTTCAAATCTTCTGCAAGTCCGTATGCGGTCTGATAACGGTCATCCGGGTCTTTTTTAATCAGTTTCAAGATGATTTTATTGACAATAGGAGAAATGTTTTTATTGATATCGATCGGTTCGTCCGGCATTTTCGCGATATGCTGGTGGATTAGCTCGCCTACTTCTTTTGCCTGATAAGGAAGAATCCCTGTCATGAGTTCATAAAATAAAATGCCCAGCGAATAAAGATCAGAACGGTTATCAATGTTTCTTTTTAAAATTCCGCTTTGCTCCGGAGACATATAGGCAAAACTTCCGACCACGCCTTCTTTATTTGAGAAAATTTTCTGAAAATCAATCAGATTTGCCACACCGAAATCGAGTATTTTCGGTTTATTCACTTCAGTCACAATAATATTGCTCGGCTTGATATCTCTGTGAATGATTCCCTGGGAATGGACATAATCCAAAGCCTCGGCAATTTCTTTCACAATTTCAATTTTCTGATCTAAAGAAAGTGTGTCAGATTGAATAATCTGTTTCAGGTTGCTTCCCTGAAGATACTCTGTTACAATAAAAACCTGAGCGTCTTTTTCGATAAAATCGATAAAGTGGAGAATATTGGGATGGTGGAGGCTTTCTAATAATTCCGCTTCTTTTTTAAATCGGATAAATGTTTCATTATGGATATCAATGCTGTCTTTTAAAGTCTTAATTGCCACTACTTTTTCAGTATCCAGGTCTATGGATTTATAAATAACCCCCATCCCTCCTTCAGCAATTTTATCAGCAATTTGATATTTTCCGATTCTTTTTACTTCCATACTTCCTCCAAAGCTCATGAAACAAGATTTTCCATGATTAAATAAAATAAAAATTGAAAATTTTTCAAGATTATT
>MIAO01000109.1 GCA_001829155.1 Spirochaetes bacterium GWB1_36_13
CGGTCTTTTGCAAGCAAAAACCGGAATGACAGGCGGTCATTTTATAATTTATTCAGTATATGTGAATTGCCGATAAAATTAATCGAAACTTTTATTGTTCTTTATTTCTTTTAGAATTTCTCTTTTTTCATGTAGCCTTCGAGTAATTAAATCAAAATGATGAAGTTGGCCGAAATCAAAAACATTAATTACCATTTTATACAACAATAATAAAGAATAAGTTGTAAAAAAACTAACCAAAAACAAGCCAAATGAATTTACATATTGATGAAAATCACTTTTAATTTTTATTTTATTAATTAAAAAAATAATAATTGAACTACCTAGTGTAATTACTTGGATTATAATTGCATATGCGAAAACACTATTTATTTTTTGAAATAGGCTATTTGGTGATTTTGAACTTTTTATTGTAAACTTTTTTAATAGTTCTTTATTTCCAAAACCAATAATTAATGCGTATCCCCCTAAAGTAAATCCTAGTAAATTTGGGAAAATACTAATAATAAGATTATTAAAATCAATAAAAATATCATAAAGATTTGTACAATAAAAAAAACTTAAGATAGCAAATATCAGGGAAAGAAATAAAGATAAATATAAAATCTTACTTTTTTTTAATTTTTTTGTAGGGTAATTAAAAACAATCCCTTTAAAACCTGTTTTTCTATTATCTGATATTTGCTGATTAAGAACTTTGATTTCTTCTAATAATTGCTTTTCTTCTGTTTTCATATTGCTTTCCATAAAACTATATACCTCTACTAAATCTTATAAATTTAGTACTTAGCCTTTCTAAAAGTATTCATAACTTTTTTAAAAATTGAGATTTCAATTTTTTCTTCTTTTTTGCTACTTACTTCCAATTCTTTGGGATGATCTTGAGTAATAATCTTTTCCTTTTTATCGTTTTGATTTATTATATTTGCTGTAACTTCTCCATTACTTTTAGCTAAACCTAAACATCCATTTAAAACCGAACTACTTAATGATAACTTTCCTTTTGAGTTAGGCTTTACTTTTATGTTAACTTCCCCAGCTTGCATCTCTTTTATTTGCTGATCCATAAACTCTACTGCTTCATCATTTATATCATCATTAGTTGGGGTTAATTTTATTAATAAGTTATTAATATACTTTGCATTTAAAATTTTCTCATAAATATCTTGAGATTGTTCAATAAAAACTGAAACTGCCTCTTTATCATTAACTACTTGATTTAATGCTTTAAGAAAAAAATCACGAGTAGCAGTTATAGATACTTTTCCATTTTTAGGGATACATAATCTATGTGCATTAGGAATAAAAAAGAAATCATTCTCTTCAAAGTTAGGGTAAATATTCTCTGGTATTTCCATATCAATACTCTCCAATTTTTGAATATCAATCCAATCATTATTTTCTAATTTTGTACATTTAAAAATTTTCCCTGTTATATAAACATAATCATCAAATTTAAAATCTAAAATTCTCCTAATTGAAACTTGTTTATTATTACGAATATTAATTAAAACTTTTTCTTTATATAGTTTGTTCATTATTTCAATATATGCCTCAGGCCCTTTTCTAAATTCAGAATCAAGCTTGATATTTAAAACATAATACTTACTCATAAAATCATCTCCTTAATATTTATAACCAAAGGCATTTCACATAATGTTTTGCGTGTATATGACATGTGGCTGTACTCAGCCCGGCTTTTACCCGCTGTTGTCTGTTGTTTGATTTACTCTGCTAAAATTTTTTTTATAAATAATTCCCAAATAATATTACTTACAATGTTTATTATTAACCCAAAAACAAAAGTTATCATAATAGAAATAAAAGGATGTTTTTTCACAAATGTTAGAATTTTATAATATCTATTTTTCTTAATTTTTGCTAATTCTTTTTTAACCTTTTTTATTATATCTTGAGGTACTTTAGAATTTGAAAGGGAAACACTGCAATCGTCACAAATAATTGGGGAATCGCATGAATGGACAATATCTGGAATATAACCGTTCATATCAAATAAGCACCCTTTTGTTTCATCATGAGCGAATTTAGTCTTCTCAGTTTTTGAAGGGATTCTTCGGTCATATCTTATGAAATTTAAGCTATATGCATACAACATTCTTAATAAAAGGTTTTCAATAGGAATATTTTCTGTCTTTAATATATTTGAAGTAGTAGAAAGTGAAAATATAATTCGGTTATCAGTTAAACGTCTTGCATAATAATTATTTTCTAATGAGGTATTACAAATTGCAAACAGGAAATCACCTTCAAAATCTGATGGTAAGAGTTCTTTAAATTGTGAGTCAGTATACTCCCAATTATTACCTTGTGAATCTTGCGGCAATGAGTAATCATTTATTTCCTTATCAACTTCAAATAAAGCAGAATTATTATTGGTGATTTTTTGAAAATTAATATCATATGGTATATAACCAATTCTAATAACTTTTATTCGAATTTTTTTCATATTTAAAATCCTTTAAATCAAATTGCAGACAACTCAATATATACACAATTTATAAAACACTCCATTTTCAGAGTGATATTCAACACTTTTCATATATCCACGATATTCAAAGTATTTTACGCAGCAACAATCCTGCTTCATTTTAATGCTGAGCTGATTATCGTCCTTAAATCCATGCCTCTTTTCATTAAAAATAACACACAAAATATTCAGAAACAAAATCTCTTTTAAAATTTAATTTTTACTTCTTTAGCCCTGCACGACACAGGGTTTCCCCGTCCGACTTGATTTCACGGATGAAATCACGGAGGACTCCCCCTTGTCCTTAAAAGATTTAAGGATAAGGGGTTAGGCGTTTGGATTTGAACCCATCAGAAAAAATCTTTAATATGGAATATTCGAGTCAAACCAGAAACAGCCCAACAAGACTTTCAATTATGTTTCGATTTTGTGAGGGTATTTTTAGCTGTTTTTCTGGCAGTTTCGATTTCCTGATTTTCATTTTCGCTTGTGACTAATAAACCATTTTCATACGCATCAAGGATTTCAAATTCCTCTGCATCAAATTTTATTTTCAATAGATTCCCGCCTTCTCTGGATTAAAAAGAGTAATAAAACATTCATATTTTTAAAATGCAAAATCATTTCAAGGTTCGTTTCTATAAAATTTTTATATCTAATTTTTTCCCTAATGCTTTAGTTATCTTATATAAGGTTGACAAAGAGATATTTTCGGCATGGTTTTCAATTCTTGAAATAGCGCTTTATTTTTCCAGAAAAATCTTCAAAAGCGCCATCCGGATAAAAAGACCATTATGAGCCTGACGGAAATAGGCCGCTCTCTCATCATGATCCACTTCATAAGAAATTTCATCCACTCTCGGAAGGGGGTGCATAATAATGGTTTTGGGTTTGATGAGATTCATAATCTCTTTATTGATAATATTGATTCCTTTTGCTTTTTCATAGTCTTCACTGCTTAAAAATCTTTCTTTCTGGATTCGGGTCTGATAAATAATATCCACTTCTTGAGCGGCTTTTTTTAAATCATCCTCTTCTTGAAATTTCACATTGTGGGAAGAAAGAAAATCTTTAATATCTTCTTTCATCTTAATATTGGCAGGAGAAACAAAATAAAAAGAAACATTTTTACAGTTTTTGGCTAAAAGCATGGAAAGCGAACGGACGGTTCTGCCGTTTGCAAGATCGCCGACCATGGCGATTTTTATATCATCGATGCGGCCGAGTTCTTTATAAATCGTATAAATATCGAGAAGCGCCTGGGTAGGGTGCTGCCCTGCTCCATCCCCTGCATTTAAAACAGGTATTTTTGAAACAGAAGAAGCCACCTCAGCCGCTCCCGCCTGAAAATGGCGGAGGACAATCACATCTCCGTAGGCATTGAGCACCCGAATGGTATCTTCAAGGGTTTCACCTTTTGCCCCGGATGAAAACTCTTTGGCATTTTCAGTGGTGATAATAGAACCGCCCAGCTTCAGCATAGCAGACTCAAATGAAAAACGGGTGCGGGTGGAAGGCTCATAAAAAAGAGAAAGCATGATTTGATTTTTCAAAGGCTGTTCGTGGCGCGGAAGATTTTCCATCTCTTTTGCCACTTCAAAAAGTTCTTCCAGCATATCCCGGTCAAACTGCCCAGCATGAATCACATTATCCAGTTGTTTTATCTTCAAATGAATCTCCTTCTCCTGTTTTGAGGATGAAAATTAATTTTTTATAAAGTTAAATCTGCATGCCCATGATACAGCTCATCACGGATTTTCTGAATCTCTTCATCTTCCAGATACTCATCAAAAGACATCCGTTTGTCAATAATTCCTCCCGGAGTGATTTCAATAATCCGGTTGGCTACCGTTTGTACAAATTCATGGTCATGGGATGAGAAAAGTAAAATCTCGTTGTATTTAATCAGCCCGTTGTTTAAGGCTGTGATCGATTCTAAATCCAGGTGGTTGGTCGGTTCATCCAAAATCAGGGCATTCCCCTGCTCCAGCATCATTTTAGATAAAAGACACCGCACTTTTTCTCCCCCTGATAAGACATTGACTTTTTTTAAAGAATCTTCACCTGAAAAAAGCATCCGCCCCAAAAATCCACGGACAAAACTCTCGTCTTTTTCTTCAGAATACTGTCTAAGCCAGTCTAAAATGGAAAGATCCGTATCAAAATGTTTTTGATTTTCTTTCGCAAAATAGGAATACCGGATGGTTGTTCCCCATTTATAAGTACCTGAATCAGGTGCTATTTCTCCCGTAATCATTTGAAAAAGGATGGTTTTCGCCAAACTGTTTGACCCGACAAACGCAATTTTATCTCCATTATAAACAGAGAGATTGAAGTTTTTAATGACTTCGGTTCCCTCTATTTTTTTTGAGAGGTTTTCAATCGTAAGAATCATATCCCCGCATTCTCTGAATGGAGTAAAATGAACATAAGGGTATTTCCGGCTGCTGGCTGGAATATCTTCCAAAGTCAGTTTATCCAAGAGTTTTTTTCTGGAAGTCGCCTGTTTTGCTTTGGATGCGTTGGCACTGAAACGGGCAATAAAGGTTTTTAATTCATCGATTTTTTCAGAACTTTTTCGGTTGGCTTCCCGTTTTTGCTTCACGGCAAGCTGACTCGCCTGATACCAGAAATCATAGTTTCCGGGGTAAACCGAGATTTTTTGATAATCAATATCCGCTATGTGCGTACAGACTTTATTGAGAAAGTGCCGGTCGTGGGAAACGACAATCACTGTATTGTTAAAATTCAAAAGAAAATTTTCAAGCCACATAATGGAAGCCAGATCCAACTGGTTGGTCGGCTCATCGAGTAATAAAATATCAGGGTTGTCAAAAAGAGTCTGTGCCAGAAGCACTCTGACTTTTTCAGAACCTTCCAGTTCTTTCATCTTTTTTTCATGCAGGTTGTTTTTGATCCCAAGCCCGTTTAAAAGGATAGCCGCCTTGCTCTCAGACTCATATCCCCCCATCTCTCCAAAAACAGCCTCAAGCTCTGCCGCCCGAAGTCCATCCTCATCAGAAAAATCAGGTTTTGAGTAAATCTCATCTTTTTCTTTCTGGATATCATAAAGTTTTTTATGCCCCATGATAACTGTTTCAAGAACAGAGTATTCATCATAAGCAAACTGATCTTGTCTTAATACAGCCATTCTTTCGTTTGGGCCGACTGAAATCTCTCCCGTCGTTTTCTCTACATCCCCTGAAAGGATTTTCAGGAAAGTCGATTTCCCCGCTCCGTTTGCGCCGATCAGACCATAACAGTTTCCAGGAGAAAAATTAATATTGACTTCCTTGAATAAGATGCTTTTTCCAAATGCGAGACTGAGATTTTTTACACTTAGCATGTCTTTAACCTTTTTATTTCATTCTATTTTCTCAAAGAGTTTCAAATACTTTTTAAAACTCTTTTTAATTTCCTTCGTATCTTGCTCTTTTTCGATCCACTTCGCTTAAATATTTTTTTCGAAGCCGGATTGATTTAGGGGTAATTTCAATCAATTCATCATCGTTAATATAAGATAAAGCTACTTCCAGACTCATTCTTCTTGGAGGTGTCAGGATCACATTTTCATCACATCCTGCCGCCCGGATATTGGTCAGCTGTTTTCCTTTACCAGGATTGACCACCATATCATTATCGCGGCTGCATTCTCCGATAATCTGACCGCCGTAAACTTTTTCGCCGGGTCCCATAAAAAGTTCGCCCCGCTCCTGTAAATTAAATAAAGCGTAAGCAATAGTTTCACATTCATCTTTTACTAAAAGCACCCCGTTTTTCCGGTTTTTAATATCTCCGACAAACTCTTCAAATCCTGAAAAGATATAGTTCATCGTCCCCATTCCTTTGGTTGCGGTCATAAATTCATTTCTGAATCCTAAAAGCCCCCGGGTAGGAATTTTATATTTCAAACGGTTCATTCCGTTTTCAAGGCTCATTTCCTGAAGAATACCCTTTCTTTTTCCAAGGTTTTCAATTACTTTTCCCGAATAGGTTTCTTCCACATCAATTAAAAGTTCTTCATAAGGTTCAAATTTCTTCCCGTTTTCAGTCTTGAAAATAACCTGAGGTCGTGTAACTTGAAATTCATAGTCTTCTCTTCTCATTTTTTCAATCAAAATCGAGATATGAAGCTCTCCCCGGCCTGAAACCTTGTACCCTACCCCATCCTGAAGCTCTTCAATCACTAAAGCGGTATCTGAAAGCGTTTCACGATAAAGTCTTTCACGAATATGCCGAGAGGTAACAAATTTTCCTTCCCTGCCTGCAAATGGGGAGTCGTTTGGAATAAAATTGACTGATATGGTAGGGGGATCGACTTTAATTCCGGGCAGAGGCATCGGATTATCCTTATCGGTAATTGTATCTCCGACCGTAATATATTCCATTCCCGCCACAGCCACAATTTCGCCTGCTGAAGCTTCAGGCACTTCCACCCTGTCATTTCCCTGAAAATGATAAAGCTTACTGACTCTGGAAATCATGGAATCCCCTTTCGCGTCCGCTAAAAGAATTTCCTGATTCACCTTAAGCGTTCCGTTTGTAATTTTTCCAATTCCAAGCCTTCCCAGATAAGAGGAATAATTGATCGAGCTGATTAAAAGCTGGAGAACCGCATTAGGATCACCCGCCGGTTCCGGGATAAATGATACAATTTTATCAAATAACGCCACCATGTTATTTACAGGGTGATGATAGTCTAAAGTTGCCACTCCGCTTCGCGCAGAAGCGTAAACCACAGGAAAATCCAGAATATGATCCGGCGCATTGAGGCGGACAAAAAGATCAAAAACTTCATTGACCACCCATTCACATCGTGCATTCGGTTTATCAATCTTATTGATAACCACCAGAATCGGAAGGTTTAAAGCAAGCGCTTTTTTTAATACGAAATAAGTCTGGGGCATCGGCCCTTCAGCCGCATCCACCAAAAGAAGAGCGCCGTCTGCCATTCGAAGCACCCGTTCCACCTGTCCGCCGAAATCAGCGTGTCCCGGTGTATCAATAATATTGACAAAAAAATCTTTATAACGAAATGACCCGTTTTTGGAAGTAATGGTAATTCCTCTCTCTCTTTCGAGATCCATAGAATCCATCATCCGCTCCTGGACTACCTGATTGTCCCTGAACATTCCGCTTTGTTTAAATAGCTGATCGACTAGAGTTGTTTTACCATGGTCAACATGGGCAATAATCGCAATATTTCTGATTGTTGATTTATCCATTGATTCATCCTGATTGTAATTTGAAAAAAGTTCCAGTTAAATTTAGCACAAAAGAGTTTCATTATGAAATTATTTTAAGAAATTGGAAAAAACAGAGTGATTTTCAGTGAAAATATTTATACTTTGAATAAGAAATTCCATAGACTTTATTCAGGCTGTCGATTGTTATTTAATGAACACGGAAACCGAGCGGAGCCGAGGTGTCACTTCGACTCCGCTCAGTGACCAAAATGCTTTGATTCATAGAAAAACTCTATGAAAGATTGTATCAGAAAATACAATTCCCTTGTCTGATAAACTTGAAAATATCAATGATATACTGAAATGATTTTAAATTGCAAAAATTGAAGTGTAAAACAAGTCATTCCACGGCTTGACCGGGGAATCTATAGAAAAAGATAATCAATTCAATAGATTGTCCGGTCAAGCCGGACAATGACAATTTGGATTTATAAAAAATTGCAATTTAAATTCAGTTGCGTATAATAACTCTTAATTTTCAATAATCGACAGCCTGATTATACAATAAACTTAATTTAAAATACACAAATGTCATCGGATTCCGGTTTCTGAAAAAAAAAGACCGGAATCTGTAATTTTAAAGTTTTAATTTTTGATTTTTTTTACCGGATAATAGATTCCCGTTTCAGGATCAAAGCACGCAATAAAAAAAATGCCCTCTCCCTCAATTTCGAAAACCGACTCAGTCCCCTCTTTTTTCAAAGCTTTGATCACTTCAAAATTGCCCGGCAGTTTTTTGAAAGAAAGAATCACTACTTCCAGCCCTTTTTCAGGAAAATCAACCCGGATTTGATTCTTTTTTTTCTTTGCCGTCAAAAGGCTGAAATCCCATTTTTTATTTCCTGTAAACACCTGGCAGCCGTAATAAGCTTCTTTTTGTTTGGAATACTCTCCTTTTGCGCTCCCGGCTCCCAGAGCATAAAACTTGGGAGAGAGAATATTTGCCCTGTGCCCGGGGCTGTTCATCCAGCTTTCCGATACCATGGCGTAAGCCAGAGTATTTTCATTATACCAGCTGATTTCCTTATTCCCGAAATCTTTATATTTTCCTTTCGCATCGCTTCGGATCGTATAAGAAACCTTGGCCATATTCATGGCAAAACTCACCGTCAGGTTTTCCCCATAAGTCATCCAGCTTCCGTTGAAATGACGGATACGGTCTCCCGGAGTTTTCATTCCGCTCACATCGGCCGTATGGGAAAGCCCTTTGATACCTGCGCAGTACTCTGCCTGCCAGACCGCCGCTTTTTCCAGGATTTCATCATAAACCAAAGGCGAAAGCTTTTTTTCGATTCTTTCCACATTGGTATAAAAGAGAATCCACTCATGGATTTTTTTGGGAGAAAGCTCCGGCTGAGGCCCCATATCCCTCTCGGTATTGGAAAAAATCATTCCCGGAATAAAAATAAGAATCAGCCACTTTTTCATTCAATCCCCCCTTTTTTTTCACTCCATAAAATCATAACACAATTTTTAATACCTGCAAAAATTATTTAAAAATGATAAATCATACTCAGGCTGTCGAATTAACTCGGACACCGAGCGGAGTCGAGGTGTCACTTCGGCTGTGCTCAGTGACCGTACGGCTTCGATTAATGACCAAAATAAAGCGATGAAAGATTGCATCAGAAAAGACAATGACACTTTCTGATCAACTTACAAATATCAATGATAAGAAGCTGATTGATGGAAATGGTTTTCAATAATCGACAGCCTGACTAATCAAGTAAAGCTTTTTGACTCTGGCTTGATATGGGCCACAGGTTAGCGTAGGGCAATCTGGAAGAAGACAACCCATATCCCTAAATCGGCAACACACTGTTATCGGCAGTTTCAATAATTTTTTTTTGAATAATAATATATCTTAACAAATGAGTATGATGACCTTCCTCTCCATGATTTTCATAATCTTCAATAATTCCTGATTCAAGAATTAAATATTTATCAAAATGATTTCGTAAATCTCCATCTGTAAAATAATGAGCTGGTCGACCTGGTCTACTTTCAAAAGTATTTTTTTCTACTTCTTTTCCTTTACCAAAAGAAGGATCTTGCTCTGAAAATGCTGCAAAGTATACAAGTCCATTATTTTTTATTTGATTAAAGCATTTGTCAATAAAAGAAAATCTATCTTTTTCAAGCAATAAATGTAGAACATTAAAACAATAAATTCCATCATAAATACTATCATTGAATGGCATTTCTAATATACTGCCCTGATATATTTTAAAAAATATACCTTTTGCTTCTGCTATTTTAATGGCCTCTTCTGAAATCTCCACTCCTTCTACTTTTAATTTATTATCGATAAAATATTTAGCATTTCTACCATATCCACAACCAGGAATGAGTATAGAGTTTATTTGATATTTTGAGAAAAATTTTAAACATAATTCAGCTGTTTTACTATGTTTAATACCCCAAATTTCTTTTTCAGTTAAAAATCTATTATTCCAAAAATCATGCATTTTTTTCTCCATTAATTTTATTTACTGTAATGTTTCACTACCGGCTTGAATTTTTCTTCAATCCATGCCACATTTGATTAAAAATAACACACAAAGCATTCAGAAACAAAATTCTTTTTAAAAATCTTTAACCCTGCACGAGGCAGGGTTAGAATTGATTGAGACGAAATTGCAGTTATAAACTTCGGTTTAAAGCTCCGATCAATGCTTGAATTGATGCGCCCGTAATGTTTTTATCCACC
>MIAO01000110.1 GCA_001829155.1 Spirochaetes bacterium GWB1_36_13
TTCCGGTTCTGAAAGAGAAAGAATATTGATAATGATTTCTGTTCCTTTGATCAGATCATCCACTGCAATGCACTCGTTGTAAGTGTGGGGTTCTATCATGCCTGAAGTCAGATTCACCGCATTCAAACCTTTTTCCCTGAAAATATTGGCATCGCTTCCTCCCCCGCTGGCTGTGAAATGAGGAGTCAATCCTGTTTTTTTGATCACCTGAACAATTTCCTTGACAAAAGAATCTTCTTTTTTTAAGCTATAGCCTAAATAATCCTGCACCAAATCAGTCTTAATATCTTCAAATTGAAGATTCAAATTCATGAGCTGCTCCACAATTTCATCAATCTGATCTTTTTCTGTACTTCTGAATTCACCTTCAATCACAACTTCATCCGGAACAATATTGGTTGCGCCGCCCCCTCGAATTTCCCCGACATTGAAAGTAGTGGTGGGAGAAATTCTTCCATCTGGAAAACTGGTAATAATCAAAGCTGCTGCTTTAATCGCATTTTTACCTTTTTCAGGCTCGATCCCCGCATGGGCTTTTTTCCCTTTTACAATGATTTTAAATGAATAATGGGTGGGAGACGACTCAATAATTCCTCCTACTTTACCGCTTGCGTCCATGAGTAAAATCTTTCTGGAAATAAATTTTTCTGGATTTAAAAGCCTCGCTCCTGTCAAATGTTTTTCTTCGCCGAATGTGAGGAGAAACTCAAAAGGCCGGTGTTTGATATTATTTTCCTGAATCGTTTTCGCTGCCTCAAAAAACATGCTGATCGTTGATTTATTGTCTGCTCCGAGAATCGTTTCACCGGATGACCAGATCATATTCCCGTCTAAAACAGGGGTAATCTTTTCATTTCCATTTTCAACTGTATCCATATGAGCCGAAAGCCCGATCCAGTCATTTGAAAATTTCGAAGGAAATCTGGCAATCAGATTTGTTCCTTCTTCTGATTTTTCTACAATAATTTCCGCACCTAATTTTTCCAATTTCTTTTCAAGAAAAATCCGGTATTTGTTTTCCCGGTAAGAGGGCGAGGGGATTTTGACTGAGTGGAAAAAAAAGTCGATTACTCTTTTTGTTTTCATTCTATAAAAAATAACAAAATCAGGTCTCAATTATGAAATGAAAAATCTTTTCAGTAAATTTAAATTCTCTATAAGGAGTTTTACTTGATTACAGAATTAAGAAGAAAAGCTCTCCAGGATTTTCTTGCTGGTTTAAAGATTCCATTTAAAAATATTGAACTGCTTCATTTGGCATTTGTACACAGTTCTTTTGCCAATAAAAACCAAAGTTCTGACAACAATCAACGGCTTGAATTTTTGGGTGATTCGGTATTGTCTCTCTGCGTATCTGAATTTATTTATGAAAAATACCCTCAGGCTGCAGAAGGGAAACTCACCAGAATCAGAAGTTATGTTGTTTCTGAAAAAACTCTTTCAGAACTTTCCAGAAAACTCAAATTCGATCAATTTATTCTGATCAGCTGGGGTGAGGAAAACAGCGGAGGCAGACAAAGAGATGCAATCCTTGCCGATACTTTTGAAGCTTTTTTAGGAGCTCTCTATCTGGATCAAGGAATGATTACTGTCAAAGATTTTCTTCTTCCCCTCATGATTGAGGAAATCGATAAGGTGAGCCACGAAGAATTTGTTTATGATTATAAAACCGAGCTTCAATACCTGATTCAGAAAAAATACAAAAAATGCCCTGAATACAAAGTCGTGAAAGAAGACGGTCCGCCTCACAATAAACTTTTTTATTCTGAATTGATTATCAACGACAAAGTCTTGGCACTAGGCGTGGGAAACAGTAAAAAAAGGGCTGAACAGGAAGCTGCCAAACAAATTCTTGAAAAAATCCGAAAAGAAAATATCAATATTGAAAATTTTTTTAAAGAATAACTTATGGGAAGTTCTAAAAATAGAGAAAATCGTCATTTCGATGAGCAAAGCGAAGAGAAATCTTTTTAATCATGATACATTAAACAATAAAAAAAATCAGATTATCGAATACCTATCGCAAAAAGTCATTCCCGCGCAGGCGGGAATCTCTATGAGTTTTTTTTCTTCAGGTTTCCCGATCAAGCGGGGAATGACTTCAATAATAGTTTTATTTTTCCTATTCCAAATTACTTCTCAATTTTATTCATCTTCTTCCATTTCAGCTGAATCTGCTACTATACACACCCTGTCTTTTTTATAGGTGTCTTTAATGCTGTAAGCCGTACCGCTGATTTTTACTTCCAGTTTCAGCTTCAAAGCTTCTTCAATTGTTTTCAAAGCTTCACTTCCTTTTAAAACATAGACAAAAGAGCTGTTTGGGTATTTTCCAAGCTTGAAACAGATGTATTTCGAATCCGGAGCCGCATCTTTTTTCCAGAAATCGCCGGAAGAGCCTTTCCCCTCAATTTTCACCTTGACACTGATGTCTTTTTGATCCAGAGCCGAGTTTGCAAGCATAGAATCAAAACTTGCATCCTGATAAGTTTTTTCAACCGATTCGGTTTTTGAGCTATAAGCTTCAAAAGGCCCGTCTATCTGCGCCCCGATTCCTTTTATTGAACTTTCTTTTGAAATTAAAACCGCATCTTCCAGTTCATAAATAGGCGCGAAGTTTTTATTTCCAGTGCCCTTGCTTCCAACAAGAGGAAGTCCCATTGAGCTTCTCCATTGGTTGACACTGTCCCACTCTACTTTTCCGCCGCCGGTGGATTTGATCTGGTTGGAGAATTTTTCAAAAAAGTCTTTATCAATTTTTGCAAATTTCGGATCGATTGCCACATTTTTTTCTGATTTTTTACTGAGCGCCAGTTTTCCAGCAAGCTTTCCGCCGAATTTATTGACATTGTCTTCAATCAGTGTCAGTTTTGATTCAGGAGACCAGTATTTATAAACTCCTTCCATATTATTCCAGAAAACATTTTCAACCAGTTTTAAAAATTTATTCTGAAATCCGTTATTAATCGCTGTCAAATTGGCAAAGGCAAAAATGTTTTTTTCCACCGTCAATTTGGTCTGTCTTCCGACTAAAAGTCCATAGCCTTCGCCCAGCCAGTCCCACACAAAAGCAATGGTGTTGTTTTTTATGACCGCCAGTCCGCCGTTCGGATTATTGGTCGGATCAAAGTCTCCCACTCTGAGCTCCAATGCTCCCATCAGGGTATTCACGATAATATTATTGGATATTTCCACCATGCTTGCAGGATCGTCTTTTTTACCGGAAGCCGCTACCCGGATTCCGAATCCCCCCGAATTCAAAACCACACAGTTTCTCACTTTCACACCCGGGGATTTAAGGCTGACTAAAGGAGAAGTAATAGGTCCGATATCGGTTTTCAAGTCTCCGTTTTTTTTGTAGGTCTGGCGGGTATGCCCGTCTATAAAAAAACCGTCTAAAATAAAATTGCTGTGATCCCCCACTCCATAAACGATCGCTTCTCCATTGTAGGAAGCTTTGGTAGGAGTCATAGAGTGCCATTTTTTGTGGTCTCTGCCGCTACATTCATCAAAACTGTCTGATTTATTCCCCACGCCGCGCATTAAAATGGTTTTATGCTTGAAAGGATTTCGAGTTGAAAAATCTTTATTGTATCCGCCTGCCAAAGTCAGATTATTGATTTTAATCAAAAACAATCCGCCTCCGCCGTCTCCATAATAAATACCCTCTGAAACATGAATCACATCCCCTGCGAATGCAGTGGACAACGCATCTGAAATTGTATTGTAGGGCGCATTTTTGTTTCCATCACCGCTTTTGGCTCCAGCTGAAACATAAATATCTTTCGCTGAAAGGATTCCTGCCGCTAAAAAAAGAAATAAACTGACAAGTAATGTTTTTCTCATAACACCACTCCTTTAAATAATATTAATAATTAAATTATTCAATTTTAGATAAAAAACAAAAAATATTTTTTTAAAAAGTTCTTTTTTTCAGTTTTGTTGTTTTTTATCAGCACAAAAGAAAAAACATGCTTTTCGGAAGATGAATTTGACTACTTTTTCAGATTTTATCAAAATTTGATTAATTTTTTATAGATCAATTTTTTTTATTGGAGAACCAAAATGAGTCAAATCGGCGGAAAAGTTTTTTTCTTAGATAGAAACGATATTAATACGGATGAAATCATCCCCGCAAAATACCTCACTGAAGTAGAAAAAAAAGTCATGGCGCCTTTTTTGATGGAAGATTTGAAAATGGAAGGCTTTGACCCGAAATCACCTCAACTGAAAACAAGCAAAGTTTTGATTACCCGTTCTAATTTTGGATGCGGTTCATCCAGAGAGCATGCTGTCTGGGTTTTCACCGAAAATGGCTATCAGGTTATTATCGCAGAAAGCTACGCAAGAATTTTCAAGCAAAATTCTTACAACAACGGTCTTTTAGTGATTGAATTAGACAAAAAGACAATTGACAGGCTCTTTGAAATCGGGAAAAAAGATGAAAATATGGAAGTTTTTGCAGATATTGATTCAGAAAAAATGGAAGTGAAAAGTAAAATAGATTCTTTCAGTTTAAATTTTACAATTTCCCCTTTCTATAAATCAGTGGTCAAAGAAGGCGGATGGATCAGCTACGCTGACAAGACTTACTAAAGAGAACTTCTAAAAAATAAGGAAAATCGTCATCGATGAGCAAGGCGAAGAGAAATCTTGATAAATATCAACACTTAAGATTTCTCACTTTGTTCGAAATGATATTTAATTTTTAAGACCTAGCTAAACATTGATTCCCGGTAGAATTCCGCCTTCACGGGAATAAACAAAAAGAATAAAAAATCAGTCAATTTTTATAATTTTAAATCCTTTCAATGTGTTATTTTTATTTTTTCGCTTTTACCACCAGACTGCCTTTTGTTTCTGCCAGACCGAAAGAGGCGATAATCGAATAATTAAAGTTTAAAAAATCATCCTGAACCCCGTCTGAAAAAATAAACCCGTCATCTCCCATTTTAGATTCCAGTTTGAGAAGAGAACGACTGTTTACTTTCCCAAACACCAGATCGGTTTTCGTATTCACGCTTGGAAAAGGTTCGCGCACTGCATAAGTCAGGGTATCTTCACTCCAATCAGGGATTTTCTGCTGTAATTCGTGGGGTTTCCCTTCCAAACCTCCCACAATCTTTGCAGCCCCCTCCACAATGCTCTTCATCCATCCCGATGCGCCTAAAGGAGTAGAAATAATCACTCCGCTGGAAGAATGATATTCACTTTTTCCCTCTGCTGAAATAATGTAGCGCGCCGATGAATGGTTTTTGATCCCGATAAAAAAATCATTGACCGCATAAAGCGCCTGCCCGTCTGAAAGAACAACCTTGGCTTTTGTAATCTGCTTGACCAGAGATTTATTTTCAAAACTATCTGGGATGATTTTCAAGGCTTCTTCCACCTGAAAATTGGATAGCGTACCGTCCCATCGGGAAGGATCCGAATTAAACCCGATCAATTTCTGACTCTCCAGATACTTTAACGCATTGGCAACCAATCCATCCTGCCCCACGGTCAAAACCAAATCATGGGGACCAAAAATAAAATTGGGAAGAAATTTCCAGTCTATCACCTGTACATTTCCAAACTGTTCCGCATGAGAAACCAGTTTTTCCAGCGCCTGATAATAGACTTGATGCTCCCGTTCATAATCAGAAAAATCCCCGCCCAGCCGTTCAACATAAAACTGAGCCTGCTGACGGGTATTAAACCTCACAACCAGCGAATCCAGGCGGGTTTTTCTTGAAATGACAATAATTTTTTCCATTGCCTATTTCTTTTTCACCAAAAGACTGGAAAGAAGATCAGGGCTGATATTCAGCTCGCCGATTTTACCTGCCTGATTTGCAAGGCCGTCAAAAGCATTGGCGATTATCTGCTCAGGATTCAGGCTGATAGAGGCAAGAGCCCGAACAATTTCAGGATTGATTTTGGTAAAATGTTCCAGTATGGCGGCAAGGGCATATGCTCTGGCATCAGCTTCGGATTTCTTGTTCTGAATCGAAAGCTCGGTCAAACGGATATTTTCTTCTTCCTGCTTGATTTTAAATTTCATCTCTTCATCCAGCATCACCCGTTCTTTTTCCTTGATCAATCTCTGGGTTTCCATCTGGGTTTCCCGGATCTGGCGGTTTTTCTGCTCAATTGCAATATTGGTATTCAGTTCATTTTCTTTAATAATCCGTTCCTGCTCCACCGCGAAGTTCCGCCTCTTATAAATTGCATCATCCGCGCCCTTTAAGATATTTTCACGGGTTTCCGCTTCCAATGCCCTCGAAGTCTCTTTAGTGGGCGCCATAGAAAGAATATTGATCGCGGTGACCTTGATTCCCAGAGTATTTAAATAATCATTGGACAACAAAGCAGAAAGCGTGTTTTTAGTCAGGTTTTCAGAAGAACAAAGCGCTTCTTTCAAAGGATTAACGCTGATTTCTTTTTTCAGGATGGTTTTAATAAAATTAATAATCCTTTGTTCCAGTTTATAGGGATCTTCTGAAGTATAATTCAATGTCTTGGTATCGATTGAAAAATTAACCTGTTCCTTGATTTGTTTCGGATCAGAAATTTTATAGATAATTTCTCCCTGAATCGTGATTGTCTGATAATCAAAAGAAGTTTCCTCAAAAATAAAAGGAATATTTTTGGTTTCAATCGGGATTTTAATCATGGAAGCGCTGGCTGCATAGTACCAGAATGAAAGTCCCAGACCTTCTTTCACAACCTTCCCGTTTTTATACTTAAAAATATAGAAATTGGGATCAAACTTGACATATTTCCAGCCCAGCATCCGCGCCTCCGTTGTCTGCTTTTTTATTATAAGAAAAATATAGTAAAAAAAATCAAGAAATTTATAATTTTTTTCACTCTCTCCCATGATTAAATTTCATTTATGAAAAATAAAAAAATCCAGACACCGCATGATAAATTTTTCAAAGAAAATCTGAGTGACTCCGAAAGAGCCAAAGACTTTATTTTATCCACCTTTCCAAAAGAAATTATTGCCAATCTTGATCTGGATTCTTTGAAACTTGAAAACAACAGCTATATCGATGAAGCACTCAAAGAAGTTTTTTCCGATATTGTTTACCTTTGCAATACCCATAATCAAAAGATTCTGATTACTCTGCTTTTTGAACATAAAAGCAGACCTGTTGATTTTCCTCATATCCAGCTCCTCTCCTACCTCCTAAATATCTGGAAAACCAATCAGAAACAAAAAAAGCCTCTCAGCCCTGTGCTTCCCATCATCTTTTATCATGGACCTGAAAAATGGGACTTGAAACCTTTTCACGCTTACTTTCCTCCTTTAGATGATGTATTCCAACCTTTTATTCCTGATTTCAAGTATCTTTTAACCGACCTTTCATCTTACTCCAATCAAGAGATTAAAGACAAGCTTTTTCATAACACCTACCTGAAAATCAGCATGCTGATGTTTAAAAATATTTTTGAAAAACCCATGGATCAGGCACTTCTAGAAGATATCCTGAAACTGGGAGAGCTTTATTACAAAGAAGAAAAAGGCTTACAATTTTTAGAAAGCCTGATTTTATACTTTTTTTCTGCCGCTGAAAAACAGCAGCCTGAAAAAATCATTGATGTTATCAATAAAATTTCTAAAGAAGGAGGTAAAAAAGTTATGACTATCGAACAAATTCTCTTAAAAAGAGGCAAAGAAATCGGAGAAAAAAGAGGAGAAAAAAGAGGAGAAAAAAGAGGGGAGAAAAAAGGGGAAAAAAGAGGGGAGAAAAGAGGAAAAATTGAAACCGCCAAAAAACTCTACCGCATGGGGCTTTCTTTGGATCAAATTGTTGAAGCGACAGGGCTTGGTCTTGACGAGATCAAAAAAATCATTCTGGAATAAAGTTTTCATTTTTTTCATTCTTTCTTTTGAAAAAATCATTGATGTTATTAATAAAATTTCTAAAGAAAGGGGGAGTCGAGGTGTCACTTCGGCTTCGCTCAGTGCACGCATTTCGACAGGCTCAATAAACACCTGCCGAAAGTCGGGAAATCTTTTTTCTGTTTAAAATTCTGCTTTGCAAATCCTCCTGATTTGCATTAAAACCATTTTATCAAAATATAGAAAATTATGATTTATTCTTTACTGTAAAGGATTTTTTTACTTTTTCAGGGTTGACTAATTAGATAAAGTCATTAAGCGACTTCCTGATTAATAAAGATTTCTCTTCACTTTGCTCATCGAAATAACAATTTGCTCTGTTTTTAGAACTTCTATAAATTTTTTATTGTTTAAAAAGGCTGTAATCAACTTTTACCTGTGCCGCATAATTTTTTGCGAGACTTCGTAGAGTCGTTTTTGCAGACGACCAGACTTTAATCGCATTCAGAATATTCGGGCGCACGACATAAGGAATATAAAGTGGATTATACTGGCTGTCAGAACGGTTATGCGCATTGGCAAGAGCAAGGGCGGCATATTTTAAAAAGTTTTTCAGATCGCTTTTACTTTTAAAATCAGCCGGTTCAAACCCAAATTTATAGGAAGAAATTTTTTTAACCTGATAGGATGAATTGGAAGAAACCATTATTCCGAGAAAATCTTCCGCATTTTTCAGCATTGCACGAGAGGCTGTTACAGATCGTTTGCCATGAGTTGAAAAATAAGATGAATAAAGAGAAGAGGAAATCAATCCACTCAAAAACAGGCTCGGCTGCCTTTCTTCCTTTACTTCCAGAATTATATCGTCGTTTTGAGAAGAGGAAGCCCCTTCTAAAAGGACATAGTATTTCTTGACCCCCAAGCTTCCCAGTCCGGAATAAAGCCTTTTGGCTTTGGATTTAACCGTAAAATACGCATTCCCCATTTTAGAAACAAATGAGCTGTTGTCAGAAAGATAAGTGTTCCATGAAGCCAGTTCCACTTCGTCAGAAGAAGTCAAATCTTCCAGTTTTTCGTTGGTGAAATCAAAAACTCTCTTCCCGTTTTTTATCACTGTCCATTTATCCAGAAGTTTTTGTTGAGTCTGCTCACTCATTATTTCTTCTGCCTGATCTTGTAAAAAACCGGAAAGATTTGAGATAGTGAGTTCCTGATTGTTCCCATCTGTCAGATTATTCTGGTATTCTTCCAGAAAATAAAGCGCCAGCTCATCCTGTTCGGAAGAGGAAAAATTAAAGCCTACTTCATCTTTAATCAGGTAAACACTGGCAGTAAAACGAATCAGATCCCAGTAAAAAGGAGCTATGTAAGATTCATCAAAATCATTGAGATCAAAGACAATTTCACCCTTGTTGTTTTCAAAATGACCCAGATTTTGGATATGTAAATCCCCCTGTATCCAGGGAGAAATATCGGCTGTGTTTTTCCACTGAGACGGAACCGGAATAATCCCGTTGACCAGATCTTTATAATAAAGATGCGCCGTTGCCCTGTAAAATGCAAAAGGAGAAGTTTTCATCTGAGCATACTTGTAGTCTTTCACCCTCTGATCCTGATAAAAAGAGTTAAAACTGTCGATTTCGTTTTTAATATAGTTCTTTCTTACCGTTGTATTCACAGTTCCTCGATCTGTTATTTCTTTCGCAGTTCCAGATTCTTGAATCTTTTGAGACTGAGCGCACCCAGAAAAAATAACTCCGGCTGATAGCAAAAAGCAAATAAGATAGCTATATTTTAAATAATAAAAAAACACTATGAAGAAAAAATGAACAAATCGTGAAGATTTTTTTGTTATCTTTTATTATCAGGAGAAACAATGGAAGCAAAAAAGAATTCTACCGCCCTCTGGATAGAGCTTTCTATCCCTTATGATGAGAATGCCCGTTTTATGAGCGGAAGGCTTGGGTATCAGGATGCAGAAAACGGGAACATTTCAGTTCTGACTGTCCGTGACTGTAAAAATATTCCTGAAACCATTGATAAACTTTTAAATACCGCAAAAGAAAACGCTGTAGAAACTTCTTCACCGATTACTTTAATTTTTCCTCTGGATGAACGGCACAATCTGGCATGGTATGTCAAAGAAGAAGCCGATAAAAGAAAATGGGAATTTAGCCGGCATATCCCTGAAAATCAAGAAGTTTCTGATTTCATGACTCATAAAACCGCTCAGGCGGATGAAGTCAGGAAACTTTCAAATGAGGATGCCCGCACCCAGATCATGAAACTGAATGAAGACGCCAGGCAGGAGTATCAAAGCAGTGATCTTTTAAGAGCGATCACTTGCCTTCGCCATGCTTTAGAGCTTTCTCTCGAATATTTTGATTTTAACAGCCCTGAAACAGCCTACACAGTCAGAAACTTAGTCTATACCTATCAGGCAACCGGAAGTTATGAAAACGAAAAAGAAGCCCTGAAACTGATTCAAAAAATTTCAGATTCATTAAAAATCAAAGGATTTAA
>MIAO01000111.1 GCA_001829155.1 Spirochaetes bacterium GWB1_36_13
GATGATTTTTACTTTTAGTTAATTTTTGTTTATCTTTTTAGGGGGTCAGTCAACCGAAAACCCCGGGGTCAGAATACCGAATAGTAACATACATGTAAAAAAACAGAATGAAAAAGAATTTAAATTATATTTTTAATATTATTTATTATTCAGGCTGTCGATTATTATTGAAATGAACTCGGACACCGAACGGAGTCGAGGTGTCACTTCGGCTGTGCTCAGTGACCGTACGGCTTCGATTAATGACACTTTCTGATCAACTTACAAAATATCAATGATAAGAAGATGGATGATTGATGGAAATAGTTTTCAATAATCGACAGCCTGATTAAAAAAAGGTCTTATTACACAGGAAAAAATAGATGAAATTAAAAAAAATAAAGAAAAAATTTTTAATCCCGAATATGAAAGAAAAACCTTAAGCCTGGAAAAAGAAATACCTCCTGAACTGGAAGCTTATTCCAAAGCTTATGCGGGAGGCAATTTTTCAGGTTATCTTGTTTTTCTCCATAATCATTTTAAAGACTTTATCGAAAGTGAAAAAATTAAGAAAATGAAATATTTTTATGAAAAATTCAGTCATAATGAAATCATTTCCCAGGCAGCTGAAAAATACACTTTGGGAGACATTGAAACCCTTCTTATCCTGGCTGTAAAAGAATTGATCGACAAAAAGTCAAACAATGAAAAAAACCCGGTTTTATGAATTTAATCACCGAATTAATTCCATTATTCAGTAAATTTAAAGAGAGAAAACAAAATTTATTTTGACCGTTTTTATATTTACTTTGTCATTCCCGCGAAGGCTGAAATCTATAGAACATGAGTGTTTTAAGCTATAGCTTAATGACAGGAGGTCATTTTAGAATCAGTTTACTCTACCTGAATTGAAAATTTTACGGGAGATATTATGACTATTGAAAGATTAGTGTTGGGAAGCCTGGGGGCAAACTGCTATTTAGTGGGAGACGAGAAAAAAGTATCGGTTATCGACCCTGGAGATGAGGCTGAAGTGATTGAAAAAAATATTAGAAACAGGGAACTTCAATACATTTTTTTGACCCACACTCATATTGACCACATCGGCGCTTTAAAAGCGCTGAAAAAAAAATATCCAGACGCGAAAATAGCGGTTCATGAAAAAGAAGCTGGCTATCTTTCAAACCCGGCTTATAATCTTTCATCTTTCATCGGAATCGATTATATTTATCCCGGTCAGCCTGAAATCTTAATGCAAGACGGCAGCACCTACCCTTTTTTGGATAACGAATTTAAAGTATTCCACACTCCGGGTCATACTCCGGGAGGATGCTGTTTTCTTTTTAAAGACAATCTTTTCAGCGGAGATACGCTTTTTAAAACATCGATCGGCAGAACAGACTTTCCGGGCGGGTCATACCAGACACTTTTAGACAGCATCAAAAATAAACTTTTTACTTTATCTGATTCAGTGAAGGTTTTTCCAGGACATATGGAAGAAACGACCATTGGTTTTGAAAAAAAACACAACCCGTTTTTAGTATAGTCATGATTCAAAAAAGCAGCAGATTTTATCTGCTGCCTTATAGGATTATTTTTTTATATAAATCTCAACTCTTCTGTTTTTCTCATTTTTAGGAGAAGCTTTTAAAAGAAGTTCTTTATATCCCAGACCATTGCTTTGAAATTCAAAAAAAGAAGTATCTTTGATTTTAGTTTTCAAAGTTTCTATCACATTTTCCGCTCTTTCTAAAGAAAGGGCATCATTTCTTTGCTCCGAACCAATTTGATCCGTATGACCGTCAATATAAAGCGTGATTTTTCCTGAAAAACCGCTTTTTTTAAGCATTTCAGAAAGAATGTCAATTTTTTTTGCTGCATCATTGATCGACTTCATTCCTGCGGATTCTATCCGGCTTTGATTTGTCTTAAAACCTGATACAATGATTTTAAAAGCATTGTCCTGAAAAAATTTCGCAGTATTAAAAACCGGAATTTCTTCTTTTTTCGGCTCTTCTTTTTTTGGTTCTACTTTCGCGATTTCCTCTTTTTTAGGTTCTTCTTTTTTTACTTCTTCTTTCTTTGGTTCCTGTGTTTGAGGCGTTTCTTTCTCAGGTTTAACTGCTTCGCCCCCGCCGCAGGAAACAATAAAGAGAGTAAGAAAGAGGAATAGTAAAAATTTTTTCATTTTTCAACTCCTTTTATGCTGATATAAATTTTAGACTTTATTTATAAAAAAGTTTCATATTTATTAAGCTTATATTTATTTTTAGTCAAATTTAAGAACAAAACAAGAGATATCCAAAGATTTATTTTTATTAATTTATCAAATATTTGATTTCTGCATTTCACCTGAGATTGCGACAGAGTTTTCCATTTTATCAGTTTCCGCTTTTAGCTTGCTGATAAATTCAAGAGAAAGAACGGCACAGTCTTTCTTAAAAACATTACCCTGAAAAGAAAAAATATTATTTATCAATCCTTTGACCAGTTCTTTTACAGAAAGTCCGTTTTTCTCTTTCATCCAATCTTTCACCCTTTGGATTCCAAAAATTTCTTGAGAAGAATTTTTACATTCTGTAACCCCGTCTGTAAAAAGAAGTATCCGGTCGCCTTCCTCAAGATAAACCGACCCTGTTTCAAATGATGCATTTTCAAGAATACCGATATAAAACCCTTTAGAACTCAGTTCTTCTACTGTTGAAAGCTTTTTGCGGTGTAAAAGAGCTGGAAAATGTCCCGCATTGGTAAATTGAAAAACTCCTGTTTCAAAATTAAGGATAGCGTAATACGCAGTCAATGTGTCTTTTACATCCCCAATCATTTTATACATTTCCTGATTGACTTTCTTCACAATTTCATGAGAAGCGCTTCCTTTTTTGGAGTGTGTATGAAAAGCTATTTTTGCCATTGTACTGATCAGCGCTGAAGAAACTCCTTCGGCTGAAACATCAATCATCACAATTGCCATTTCTTTTTCTGAAATCTGAAAAATATCAAAATTATCCTTACCGGAATTTTTAAGAGAAATATCCGCTGTTTTAAAACTCATTTCTTCAAAATAAGGAAGCATTTTCGGAATCAGTGTTTCCTGAATTTTTTCCGCAATTTGAAGGTCTTTTTTCATCTGAAGGTTGTTTATTTCCAGCTCGCTGTTTGCCTGATTCAATGCTTTTGTTCTTTTTAAAACAATTTCTTCCAGATTTTCCGAGTATTTTCTGATTTGTAAAATCATTTTATTAAAACTGCGGGCAAGCACTCCAATTTCATCATTTCCTTTTACCCTCACCTGTTTTTTAAAATCCATATCCTTTGTAATTTCCTGCATTTCAGAAGAAAGCGCTTCTATTGGATGAAGAATTTTTTTATGGAGAAAATAAAAAAGAAGAAAAATGGACAAAACAAGAGAAATAAAAAAAATAATCAAGGTTTTTAAGAGAATCGTAAAGTTTTCTGAATCAATATAATTTTTTTGTTTTCCAATATGAATATTTCCAATCTGGATATTATCTTTAAAAATGGGAAGAATTGTTTCATAATAATCATGATTGGCGACTGTTTTCCAGTTTTCAGGACTTTGATTGTGTGTAAAAAGAATCTTATCCGTCTTAGAGCCGATAAATGAATGGGTGCTGTGATAAAGAATTGTCTGATCAATACTGCTGATATATACATAGGAAACATTGGGATTAATCCTGATAATTCCATCTAAAAAATCAGCCATTCCTGAAAACCTTTCCAGAGGAAAATACTGGAGGTTGTTATCAATTGTTTTCCTGACCAAAAGCCCGGTAGCATAGCTTTCTCTTTCTAAAGCCTCTTTTAATTTAAAATTCACATGAAAAATATTGACCACTAAAGTCAATCCGATTGAAAAAACAAGGATTCCGGAAATAATCACAATCGTTTTAACTTTAATACTCTTACTAATCTTAAATAACAGATATTTCATTTTCCCCTCAAAATGCCGGAAGTATTATTGAATAATATTTCCTTCAGCTAGTTCTATGAGACTGACAGGTATTTTAATGTTAAATTTTTCCGCTTTTTTTAAATCAAAAGCAAATCCGTTTTTTCTGGGCCATTCAGCCGGAATATCAGTAGTTTTTATACCAGAAAATATTTTCATTACCATTTCTCCCGCCTGAATCCCCATAGTTTCATGAGAAGGATAAATAGAGGCAAATGCGCCCCAGTTATCCATGACATCGGCTTTTCCAATCCCGATTAAAGGCTTTGACGCATTCTGGTAAACCATTGCGGCAAATGGTTTTTGAACCCCCATCTGATCATTCGGAGAGATAAAAACATCTACCAGAGGATCAAGTTCCTTGACATATTTCAAAGCTTTTTCAGACATTTGCATGGAAGCATTTACGCCAGTAATCAAAGGAACAGACCTGAAAATAATTTGAATATTTTTTAATTCAGGATTATCCCGAAGAGCTTTTAAAATCCACTGGCGGTAACTTTCAGACTGGGGCATGTCAGCATAAATCAGCCCGATTTTTTTCACATCCGGCATCAGCCTTTGAATAAACTTTAATCTGGAATCCACCGGAACAGGATAAGAAACTCCTGTAAAATTATAGGAGTTTTTTATTCCAAAACCTTCAATAACCCCTATCCCTACAGGGTCAGTAACGCAAACAAAAACAAATTGATAATCCGGGTTATTAAAATAAGGCGATTTTTTGGCTGCCAGAGTCATAATGGTTCCATTAGTGACAATAACATCCGGTTTCTTGGAAATTGCTTCTTTGAGAGCAAGAGATGCTTTTTTATCATCATTATCAATGTTTTTATAATCAATAGAAAGTGTTTGACCTTCTTTTAGCCCCATTTCATTCAGAGTTTTCAGTAAAGCGGCACGGGCAGACTGATAGGGCTCTTGATTTTCTGAATCGAGAATCGCTATATTATAAACCCTGCTCTTTTCCAGTATCAAAGCAGGCTTTTCTTCAATCTGAGATTTTTTTTCTTCAGAACAGGATAAAAGTATTCCCAAAGAAAAGAATAAAATGATCGTAAATATTTGTTTCATTTTGTTTCATTAATCCTGAACGACTTTTTCATAAAAATTATTATAAAAAAATGATAAAGTCAATAAAAAAAATAATTTCACAAATACAAGCAAATAAGTTTTAAAACGATCTATTTCAATTATTTTCGTTTGTCACTGAAACTTCACGCTTTCTTAACAGAAACGCCTCTTTTAACTCTTATTTTTTAAGAAAAAAGGATCAAAGCATGACAAAATTTTATCTCCCGCTCAAAGCATTCTTTCTCTTCCCGCTCGTGTTCTTGGTTATTACGATTGGAATAGGTCTGCTGGGTATAAAAAAAGGATTTTACTCAATCCACTCTATAGCGCCAGAGAAAAAACAAAATGCTTAACCCGCTGATTACCCCCATAATTAAAGCTGCTCGAACCAGCCTCTTGATTTTTTCTTCTTTGGAAATAGTTTTATTTCTTAAAATAGCCGCAAAAGGAATAAAAAAATTGAACACTGCCAATGCTATAAAGATTTCTTTTCTTCCGATATCCACCTGCTTGCCCTCCCTTCATTCATTTCATCGTAAAACTGTTTAAAAAGCTCTTCCCTGTTTTTATACCGGTTTGAAAAATGAAAAAGCCTGACTTCCTGAACCTTTGCCTCTCCCGCGATCTCTCCCGCCTGAAAAGCGGTCAAGTGCGCTGTTTCAAAAGCGTTTTTCTCTTCTTCTCTTAAAAAATTGCTTTCGATAAAAAGCTTTCTGGCGTGGTCAGCAAGACGGACCGCTTTAAGACGATTTAATTCATCATATCTAAAATCAGTCAGATAAGTAAAAACATTACCTTCTTTTTTGATAAAGATTTTTTCCTTCCACTCCTTTAGAGTCCACTTTTTATCCGCATTTTCAATTAAAGTACCTTGATCCTGATCAAATGAGTTTTCAATTTTATTTTTAATTTCCTTGATCCAAGAACCAGGGCAAAGGTTTTCTTGTAAAAGTTTTTCTTTATCCACTGCCCATTTTTCCTTTTCTTCCAGCCTGAAACCTAAAACAGGGGTTTTATGATCCAGAATTTCATAAGAAACCAAAAAATTTTCTGTTTCCAGCAATACTTGATGATTGGGAACAAACGCCTCTTTGTATTCTTTTTCAAATCCTTTTTTTGAATCAAATAATGCTCTTGAAACTTCTTTTTCATTCACTTCAAATACTTCAAAAACAATATCAAATTCATCAATCAGATTCCATTGATAGGCATGAAGGGCGCAGGAAAAATTTTCAATAAACCCGGAAGGTCCGTAAAAAGAAAGTTTTTTTTTGCCGCTGGATAAAACAACCCTCAAAAATCTTGGAAACCCCGCAAAATGATCAATATGAGTATGGGTAATCAATACCCATCGAACCCGAAGCATCTGACCGGTTGAAGTCCTTCCTAAGTCTCCCAGATCAAATAAAAGATCGTCTTTTGAATTATTTTGAACCGCTAATAAAGCGCTGTCTTCAAAAGGAGAGTTTAAAAATTGAAAACTAAAACTACTTTTCATACTGATCCTCATTAAAAAAATGCAAATTCATTATCGTTTCTTTTGTAAAAATAATTTTTAATAAATCGTTTTGCTTTATATTTTTAATTTTACTTATAATAATAAAGTAAAATAATGGATTTTTCTCATCTTTTAAAATAATTTTTGAACCAGTTCCGATTTTGTCATTCCGAGATACACGGCAACACTATCTAAAATATTATTTAAAGTACCTATTTTTATCGGGTTATGTTCAGGAATAGTGATTTTATGAATCTTTTTTTTATCAACACTTTCTAAACGAATATGACTCCCTTTTTGCCTCACTTCATGATAACCATAATTTTTCAACAACCGTATGAGTTCTTTAGCACCAATATTCCGTGGAATTTTAGACATAAGAATAAATCTCATCTCTAATAATATGCAGCCTGATAATCTGAGGTTTTTCTTCATCATTTTCAAAATGACAATCTAATGCACATTTGATATTTTCTTTCAAAATTTCAAGAGTATCACCTTCTGTAAATATTGAATCATTTAAAGCTTTCGCAGTGTAACCACCCTCAGGATCAGTTTCAACAATAAAAATAATTTCATTGATTTTGGTTTTCAATACCATCGCCGCCCTCTTTTTTTCTAAGTTTTTTATTGCATATAAAAAATATAACCAATTTGTCATCGATGAACATAGCAAGGAGAAAAATTTTTTACCATTTTTTTTTACTTCATGTTTTTCTCTTTGATTTGATAACAGTGTTTTTATTTATCTTTATGAAATTTTAATGCTTTATTTTTTTGTGATAAAAATGTCTGGAATCCCCCCACTCGTTATAACCGATGGATTCTCCAATACCGCTGATCCGCAGAGAAAGGCAGTTTTTACACTCTTCCTTGGTGTCGCCGATGCAGGGCTTGTCCTGATAAAGAAGATAATCTCCACGGTATTGTTGGGGAGTGATATTAGGCATCAGAATATTGGCGCCTGCTAAGAGTCCTTTTTCACGGCCGATAGGATCCAAAGTTTGTAAAGCAGTAGTCGAGGCAATATTAATGTCTTTCATTATAATTCTCAATAAAGCAATCATCTTCAAGCCCATTTGAAAGCGTTCTTCCTTAGTTTCAAGAGAATTTTTTAATTCGTAAAGAGGAGTCTGCTCATGCTCGATGTAAGGTCCCATTCCCGCCATATCAATATCCATTTCCCTGAAAAAAAGAAGGTCGTCTGCAAGGTTTTCTAAAGTCTGCCCGGGAAGACCGATCATCACGCCCGTCCCTGTCTGATAGCCGATTCTTTTTAGGGTTTTCAGGCAGGAAAGCCTTCTTTCAAATAAATGATCTTTCGGGTGAAGGGTTTTGTAAAAATCTTGGCTGCTGGTTTCAATCCTTAAAAGATACCGGTGCGCCCCCGCTTCAAAAAATTTTTGATAAACTTCTTCTTCCTGCTCGCCCACGCAAAGAGTAATGCCCAGTTTTCCGCCAGTTTTCTGCCTGATGAGGTTTAAGTTTCGAATAATTTTTTCGATAAAAACAGAGTCTTCTCTTTCACCCGACTGTAAAACAATAGAACCATAACGATTTTCATAGGCAAATAAAGCGGCTTCCTGGATTTCTTCGTCTGTCATTTCATACCGTTTATGGGGATTGTCTTTTCTGATTCCGCAGTAATAACAGTTTTTCGCGCAGATATTGGAAAATTCGATCAAGCCCCGGTAATAGACAATTTTTCCAATGTATTTTTCCTTGATCCGATAAGCTTCCCTGAAAAGAGCTTCCATATCTTCAGTTGACTTTATAGAAAGAATATCAATAATATCTTCTTTTTTTAAATCCCTTTGGGGCAGTTGAAACAAAGAATGCTCCGTATTAGCTTGATTTTTGAGTTTCCCGTAATGATGACCTTAAGATAAAAAATAAAGATACCAAGGCTATGATAATCCAGATCACCCCCACTGCTACAGACGGGATTCCTGTAAGATTTGCGATTGCGTCCGCATCACTTCCGATTCCGCTTCTGACGATCAAATCATCCTTAATATCAATAATAACATAAAGACAGCTGGTCAGCCCAAGAAATTTGAGCATTGTATCATGAAACTTCATAGGAAGGAATTTGGCCGATACCAGCATGAAGATTCCAAACAAAAGAGTAAAAACAATCCCAAAAGCTTCACCTGTCTTAATGACAAAATAACTTAAAAATAAGACAACGCCTCCGATCACCGCTGAAATCGTTCTGTCTTTTTCTGTTTTGGATGCCAGCATTAATATCAAGCCCCCCCAGAAAAGACTGCCCAGATACCCTGCGCTGGCAATAAAAAACTCGGAGACATTTCCCCCGGATGAAAGATACTGACAGTATCCTCCAATTTGTGAATCGATTTGAATCTTCACAATCGAGCCGCCTGAAAAAATTGCGGCGATCCCGTGGCTCATCTCATGAAGGATGACAACAAAAAGCTTCACCGGATAAATGAAAAAAGTGTCCCAGAGTACCACCGCTATAACAAAAAAAAGGATCAGCATCCCGATTTGTTTCTGATTTTTTGATAACTGCATGAGCCCTCCTATTTGAGAATCTGTCCTGTTTCTTTATACCATAAAAGAAAATCCAGCGCATCCATCGGAATAAAAATTCTATGAGAAAATTTAACCATATCTTTTTCGATTTCTAAATATTTTTGTCTGGAAAGCGAGACAGGTATTTCCCTGATGACTCCGTAACTAACCAGATTTTTTAAAATATGGCGGTCTAATATGGCAAGCTCTTGCCCTCTCCCTATATTTCTTAAAAAATGCCCAGCCTCTTTATAACCGATCCCCTTTACCGTTTTGACCAGCCTTTCCCGAAGGTCTTTGACATTTTGTGATTGATCCGTAAAATCAAGAATATTTTCTTTTTTTTGAATCAGAAAAAACTCTCTCGCCATCTCAATGTAGCGTCCCTTATTGTTTTTAAAGCGAACCAGATTCAGTTCTTTGGCAATTTCTTGAGCGCTTCCCTTCAAGAGGAGGTCTTTTTTTTCCAGTTTTTCGAGGGTAATAGACGCATGAAGTGATTTAGACTGGGGCGTCATCAGGCAGAAAACCAGTTCTTTGAAAATTTCAAAAGAATTTTTTCTCTCAGCGATTTTTTTAAACTCTTCCAGCCTCTGCCTGATTTCAGGCTCTATCCTCTTATGAAGTTCTATCAGTTCCTGAAAAAGATTTTCCTGATACAATCAGCTTATCCTTTCAGTTCCACAAGCTTTTTCAACACTTCATCCACATGCCCTTTCACTTTCACATCTTTCCAGATAAAACGAACCACGCCTTCGGGGTCTATTAAAAAAGTGCTCCGTACAATTCCCATCGATTCCCTTCCGCACATTTTTTTGAGCTGCCAGACACCGTAATCTGTCAGGGTTTTTTTCTCTGTGTCGCTTAAAAGCTGAATTTTTAAATCATGCTTATCAATAAATTTCTGATGGCTTTGACAAGTATCGGCGCTGACTCCAGCCACTTCGGCGCCCTCTTTTTTAAAAACTTCCAATGATGCTGTAAATTCAATTGCTTCGGTCGTACATCCGGGAGTATTGTCCTTCGGATAAAAATAAAAAACAAGCCACTTCCCTTTAAAATCGGAAAGACACTTACTTTCCTGCTTCGCATTTTCCAGACAAAATTCAGGCGCTTTTTGATCGAGTTCCAGTTTCATTTATCCTCCAAGAAAATCAATAATCATAAATATAACATAATTTTTATAACAATTCTATATTTTATAAATTATCCTACAGAGTCGACCCTGAAAAACTCATTTTTCAAGTTCAAAAACCTCAAAGATTTTTTTCTTTAACCCTGCACGATGCAGGGTTTCCCCGTCCGACTTGATTTCATGGATGAAATCACGGAGGACTCCCCCTTGTCCTTAAAGACTTAAGGATAAGGGGTTAGGGGTTTGGATTTCAAACCCGCTGGAATAGTCTTGAAATAAAATGATTCGAGTCAAATCAGATTAAATCTTCAAGACAGTTCAAAAAAAAATGTGTTGGGAAAAACTTCTATTTTTTACCGGGTTATTGACAAAGAGATATAAAATCTTGCAAATTTTCCGCTTCTTTTTTATGATTTATTCTTTACTGTAAAGGATTTTTTTACTTTTTCAGGGTTGACTACAGATAAAATCTTTAACAGCTTTTTTTTGTTATTGTGCAAAACCGAACGGACACCGAGCGAAGCCGAAGTGTACGACTTCACTCATTGGCTGTTTTATTAAATTCTTTATTTTTAACACTCTCATTTAAATCACTGCCAATCTTTTTCTTGAGGTCTCAAGCTCTCAGGAGTACTGACACAATATGGAGCAATAAAGGATAAATCAGGACCATTGACAGAAACACCAAACTCATATACTCCAATACTCTTAGGTATCACGCATAAATGGGATAAAAATCCGTCCCATCTTGGATTTTCAATTTCAATACCATACATCACAACACACCCGTGTTGACTTTTTCCCACAATCTGAAGAAGCATTGATCCCAGCCCAAATGCGATGGTCTTTGTTTCAGGAAAACATTGAGAGAGATTGAGAGTATATTTGGGTGAAGAAGAAGGCGTAGTACTGTATGTCAGATAAAAACTGACTGGCGCGGATTCATCAGAACCCGAATACTCAAAACGAACTTGATTTGCCTCACGGATAATGCGGTAAAAACCTTCTTTTTTTCCTGTACCGGAAAGACTTGCAATTTCAGAGATTTTCTGAAAATCTGTTTTCCGGCTGAGATCAAGATAACGGCTGAGATCGATTTTTAGTTCCTCTTTATCATTGTTTTTATTTATCAAACTCATCTTAGTTCCATGAATTTCACAGAGAATAATGTGCTTCATCACCGACATTTCAAACAAATCGGGATTTATACGCCGCACTTCAATTTTTTCGCTCTGCATTCCGGGAGAAAGCGAAATAAAAATATTAAAATCCTTTACATCAGCCGGAGCTGAAGCCAGACAGAGAAAAAAATGCACCAGTAAAGTTAAGTTTTGCAAAGAATTCCTCCTGAAATAAAATTCTTATTTTAAATGAAGATAATAAAAATATTTTTCAAAACGAAAAAACTGTGTTATAATTATCTTATATAATATTAACTTAAAAAGTTACAAGGAGGCTGTTATGCTCAAAAAACTTTCGTTTTTAACCCTTATACTGGGGATTCTTTTTGGTTTTAATGCTTTATTGACCGCAAAAGAGGATGCGGAAGATCAAAATAAAAAAATGATGCAGATTCAGTTGAAAGCGCAGAAAGCTATTTCACAGGCTGTCATGCAGTGCACGATCGATAATGGAAGCGATTACACCAAACTCCCTTATCAAAGAAAACTCATCAACGCAAAGAAAAATATTACCGTGGAAGATGAAATGGAAATGGACGGGGCTGTATTATTATCGTTGAAAGGCGCTATCAATTTCAAAAATTATTCAGACGGGAATTTCACTATCAAGGGATCTTTAAACTATGTCATGAATTTTATTGACGGAAGCACTTCTCATTTCAAGGCAAAATACACCGGTACGCTTGACTGGATTGTCAATGACACACTGAAATATGAAGTAACAGCAGTCTATGACTACACTCTGGAATCCGAAAAGAATGTCAACAAAATCAAAGGCACCGTAACCATCGGAGATAAAGTCTATGAGTTTAATGAGAATGGAACGATTAAACTGAAATAAGGTTACATTCCAAAAAGTTTATCAAGCCTCCCGCAACTTTCTTTTTTGACAAAAAGCAGACTTTTCAGTATATTATATTTGTTCAAATCGGAAGAGTTTTTTGGAGGAAATGATGGCGATTATAATAGACGGGAACGCTTTAAGCAAGAAAATCAAAGACAATTTGAGGGTAGAAACAGACGCTCTTTTTGATAAAACCAATAAAAGACCCTGTCTTGCCGTTGTGCTGGTTGGAGAAAATCCGGCATCCCATATTTATGTAGCCAGTAAAGAAAAAGCCTGCCATCATTCAGGGATTCTCTCAAAGTCTTATAAAGTGGAAAATATGAAAGAAACAGAGCTTGAGGAGCTGATTCTCAAACTCAATCAAGACCCGGAAATCAATGGGATTTTGGTCCAGCTCCCCCTTCCGGAAGGCCTGAATGAAGAAAAAATCATTGACCTGATCGACCCCATAAAAGATGTGGACGGATTTCATCCCTACAATACTGGTAAGCTGTGGATCAATTTAAAACCTTATTTTTTTCCATGCACTCCCTGGGGAATTTACGAATTGATTAAAGAATACAAAATTGATTTATCGGGAAAAGAAGTGGTTGTTTTGGGACGAAGCAATATTGTGGGAAAACCGATCGCTGGAATTCTTCTCCAGAAATTTCCCTATGCAGACGCAACCGTAACTGTCTGCCACAGCCGGACCAAAAACCTTGAAGAGCACTTAAAAAGAGCGGATGTGATTGTTGCAGCCATCGGAAAACCCGAATTTGTCAAAGAAGAATGGGTCAAACAGGGCGCCGTAATCATTGATGTAGGGATCAACCGCGTAGCAGACGAGACTTCCCCCAAAGGCTACCGTGTGACAGGAGATGTGGATTTTCAGACTGTGGAAAAAAAAGCATCTTATATTACCCCTGTACCCGGCGGAGTCGGAGCAATGACAATCGCTGTGCTTTTGCAAAATACAGTGAAAGCTTTTAAAATACAGAACGGAATGAAAGATTGATTTCAAAACCGTTTCAACCTGTTGAAATTCTTTATGAATCTGAATCAACCGTCATTGGTTTTACCACCCGAAACGGGGGCGTGAATCCTGATTGGGGCTTGAATCTGGGAGTCAACACCCTGCAAAATCCGGAAGAAATAAAAAAAAACCGCGAAGAATATTTTCAAATAATTGGAAAGTCTTTAAAACATACTTTTGCCCGTCAGGTGCACTCCAATAAAGTTCTTTGTGCGGAAAAAGAAGGAATCTATGACGGCATTGATGGATTTTGCACCCGGGAAAAAGGTCTTGTTTTAAACATTTTGACCGCCGACTGCATGGGGATTTTACTCTATGATGAAAAAAACAGGGTGATTTCAGCCCTCCATGCAGGCTGGAAAGGCACTGCTGGAAAAATCTGCCGTGAAGGAATCCAGAAAATGATTTCACTCGGTGCAGAAATAAAAAACATCAAAGCCTGGCTGGGTCCCAGTATCCGTGTCAAAAACTATGAAGTGGGGAACGAACTTTTAAACCATTTTCCTGAAACTTCTTTTGTCAAAGCAAACAATAAACTATTTTTTGATCTGCTGAAAGAAAATGAAACACAATTGGAGAAAATGGGGATCCAGTTTATAGCATCCAGCCCCTTGGATACTTTTGAAGAAAAAGCGCTTTATTCCTACCGCATGCAGAAAGATCAGGCGGGGCGTTTTTCCCAGTTTATCTATCTGAAACCCTGACAGAAACCTGCCAGAGCTTTTTTCAAACATTTTTTAGATAGAAGTAGTACCACTGGTTGTGTTGTCCGGATTATTCGGGCAGGTTTCAGGATCGCCGGTTCCCTGTCCCATTCCATTTCCCTGACCTTTCCCTTTTTTCTTTCCCTGACCGTCTTTTGCTCCTTGTCTTTTTCCCATCTGTTTCTGGTTTCCGCTTCCTGTACAAATTTCAGTTGAATCCGGAGTGACCGTGGTTGCGTCCGCACTTCTTGTTTCACTGCTATAAGCTGATTCATCAATTTTTTGCGCTGCGCAGGCTGTGAAAAGAAAGAGACCGCTGACAAGGACTCCTGCCAGTACTTTGAATTTTCTCATAGAATACTCCTTTAAAAGTAAAATTACATATTTAGATGAGATTGTCTGTTAAAAAGTAAAAATATTTATATACAAATTATCATATAGTTAAAATTCAAAAATCAAAGACTGTCAAAAAAAAGAATCAAAGCTTTTTCTCCTTTTTTTATTTCCGTTTTATGCTGATCTTTTACCCCTGCTGGAATACAAATCATATCTCCTGCTTGAAACAAAACTTCTATTCCCTGACTAAAAACTACTTTTGCCCGCCCTTCCAAAACATAACCCAAATGTCCTTTCTGACACCACTCTTCCTCGTTCAATGAATCAGAAAACTCAACAAGGCGTACTTTTTTATCTTCTATGATCCATTCTTTAAACTGAAGTCCTGGAATACTTCCTATCCATTTTTGACTTTCAAAATCAATACTGTAGTTTTTCATATTTCTCCCCCTTGTTTTTACATGACAGTCGGTGCTTTATCGTCCTGAATTGCTTTGAATAAAATTTTTTCAATCCGTCCGATTTCCTTTTCTATATCTGCCTTTCCCAAAATCACTTCCCCGTGCCCGGTTACTACAATTTCAATATCCAAACTTTTGATTTTTTCAAGTGATGTCAGCCATGCTTTCCACTCTTTTTGCCCTCCTTCTTCAAGATTGGGGACAAATTGAGATAAAATCATATCTCCGCTATAAAGAACCTTATCGTCTTGATGATAAACACATAGGTTTGAATCGGTATGACCGGGGGTGAGTATAATTTGAGCAGAAAAATTTCCTAAATCTATTTCAATATTTTTATCTATCAAATGAATAGGATTCATAATTTCCGTTTTTTCAAACGCATAAAACCCTTCATTCAAATTTTTTCGTACCGGATGAAACAATGAATCATTGATAAAACGAACTGATTTCAAGAATTCGTTTTGGGTTCTTTGAATCGCTTTATGCCCCAAGATTTCAGCTTTTTTTTCATAAAAATAACGATTCCCTCCGATATGATCCAGGTGTTTTTCTGTATTGACGAGAAGAATTTCGTTTTCTGGTCGTACTGCTCTCGCATATCCATAAATTGTTTGAGCAGAAAGTTTGTTGCTTCCTGAATCAATCACCAGTGTTTTATTTTTTCCCACGATAAAGCCAGCGTTTAATGTCCAGGGAGGAAGATAGTATAATCCTGTGACTGCGTAACAGTTTGAAGAAATTTTCATATTACCTCCTATTCACTCTAAAATATAAACATTTCTGCTATATTTTCTGAAATAAAATATGACACTTCAGAACAAAGTGAAAATTTATTGACATAAAAATTGTTATTATTATTATTTAATTATACTATTCAGGGAGATTTTTATGAAAAAAATTGTTTTTATATTCTTTATTTTACTCATCCCTTTATTGGCAAAATCTCAGGAAACAATTGAAATATATGGGAAAGTAGTGGATCAGGTAACCAAAGAAGGCATCGGAGAAGCGATTATCGTTGTTTTTCCAGACGGCGAAAAAACCACAAGCAAACCAAATGGCAATTTTTCCTTGACCGCTTCCAAAAAAGACGGTTTGTTCGTTCAGGTTTTGAAACCGGGCTACAAATCTTTGAAATTTACTTCAGGTCTGGATGAAATCTATGCTGAAATGAAACTGGAAACCCAGGTACAGGGGCAAAAAATTACAGTTACAGGTAAGAAAGACGAGAAAAGAGTGGCGATTTCCAAGCAGACTTTGAAAAAAGAGGAGCTGAAAAAAACGACTTCCAGTATTTTTGAAGATTCGGTTAAAGTGATTCAGACTTTACCGGGAGTGGTGAGTCTTGGATTTTCTTCTGAAATGTATATCCGCGGAGGAGATTCCTATGAATTCAGCTCTTTTTATGACCATATCTATTTAACCAACCCCTATATTCTGGGCGGCGCTTTGACAGTTTTCAACCCTGACATTGTCAATCAGATTGATTTTTATACAGGAGCTTTTCCTGCGGAGTTCAACAACGGGATGAGCGGTGTTCTGGATGTGAAAATGAGGGATGGGGATAAAGAAAAGTTTACCGGTTTTGTGGAGTTATCCATTACTTCTGTCAGCGCGCTTTTTGAGGGTCCTTTAGGCGGCAATGAAAATAACAACGATTCTTTTCTGGTTTCTTTTCGAAGAACTTATTATGATCTGGCCGCCAAGCTTTTTTTTGATGATATGGGAGTCCAGCTTCCTTTTTTTTACGATACCCATATCCGATTCAAAATCCAGCTCAATCCTGAAAATATTCTAAGAATTTATTCTCTGGGTGTTTACGAGGGTGTCGATATAAAATATGAAGATTTTGGAAAAGACCGCCAGGAATCTGCTAATTTCAAGCAGGGCAGCAAGGCAAGTTTTCTGAATATCCGTGCTTTGCAAGGGATTTCTCTCACAAGCGCACTTTCTCCTGAAATCATATTCGAAAACAGCCTCGGCTACATTTACCGTTATGCCGATCTCAATTTTTACAGCGACCCAAACCGGTATCTTATTATCAAACCTTCAGAACACTATTTCCAATACAGGGGCGACCTGTCGTTTATTCCCAATGAAAATCATATCCTTAAAACAGGAATCGGGCTTTACGGATTTTTAGGAAATCTGGATTTAAATATTTTTTTACGGGGTTTTCCTTCAGGGATTC
>MIAO01000112.1 GCA_001829155.1 Spirochaetes bacterium GWB1_36_13
ATTTAAAAATTAATCTATTTTTGCTAAAAAGTAAATATTGAATTGAAGAATCAGCCTTAAAATTTTCGTCTTTTCATTTCTCCCACGCCCCCTGATTTGTCGAAACTGTTATTGTATTATCGAGTCTGTGAAAAAAAGTGTGTGTGAATGGTATAGAAATATTAGTTTAGATTTTGAAGGATTGCAAAAATCCTGAAGATTTCCAGCTTTATAGAGCCATTCTTCATGCGGCTTCATAAGAGCGAATGTCCAAAAAGTTTTCTTTCTGGACATTCCCGAAAAAAAATTATTTCGAATCAAGACGGTAAACACCATCCCATTCTTTTCCATCTGTAACAGGGGGATTCAGTTTAAACTCCTGTGCTCTTTGCAGAAAAACTTTGGTCGGATTGGTTTTGTTTTTTGGAAATCTCTCGTATTGCAAAGCTTCTTGAAAAATTGCAATTGCTTCATCCCATTTCATCTGAAGATAGACTTCCATTCCCTTGTTATAAAGTTCCAGAAGTTTTTTATCATTATCAGTAAGCTCTCCCTTATAAGAAATTAATTCATAGACAGCCACAGGAAGCGATTTTCCCACAACTGTAATTTTATCCAGAAAGCGCACCTCAAAAAAATCAGAGACTTTATGAGTTTTTCCTGCTTCATCCTGAAATTCATAATTATAAGTATTTTCACTGATCATGTTATAGATCCCATACTGTTTTGCCCCGGATTCCAGACGGGCAGCCAGGTTGACCGTATCTCCCATCATGGTATAGTTCATCCTCATTTTAGAACCCATGTTTCCGGTCACAATTTCACCCGTATTGATCCCGATTCTCATCCTCATATCATGGACTACTTTCGGCCATTTATCCCCCGGAACCCAGTCAGATTCCGGAAGATTCTTTGTATTTCTGACCTCAGTTGATTTTTCATTCGCCCATTTCACTCTCAGTTCATCCAGTTGTTTTTGCATCTGAATCGCCACTTTACAAGCCCGCACAGCGTTGTCTGAAAAATAAAGAGGAGCGCCGAAAAAGGCAATGATCGCATCCCCCTCGTATTTATCCAGAGTGCCTTGCTCTGCCAAGAGAATATCTGTCATAGCCGATAGATATTCATTTAAAAGCTCAACCAGCTGGGTAGCTGTCAGTTTCTCAGAAAAAGTTGAAAAACTTTGAATATCCGTAAAATATGCAGACAGAATACCGCTTGACCCCCCGAGTTGAGGTTTTGTCTCATTGGTGTACATAATGTCAATCAATTCAGGCGATATGTACTGAGAAAAAGTCGCTTTTAAAAACCGTTTGTCTTTCTCTTCACTCATCACTTTATAACTGATGGTGAGCAGCATGGCCATCAAAACGCTGGCAAGAGGCTGGGTCATATTACCAAGATAACTGAACTTTGAAAAAATCAGAGTTTCAAAAAAGATGATGGCGCCAATTGTAAAAAGACCCAGTAAAAGCCCTTTAATAATATTGATCCGCGCCAAAAAGAAAGATATAATGACAATGAGCAAAATCATAAAAAGATACTCGTAAAAAGCAGGAACCTTATGAATAAAAACCTGGTTCATGAGGGTATAAAGCGCGTTGGCATGGATTTCGATTCCGTAGAGACTGTCGTAAGGAGTGGTATGATAGTCTTTGGTATCTCCAAGCCCCGCAGAAGAATAGAATCCGATCAGGACAATTTTATTTTTAAATAGAGAATTATTGTTTCGTCCTTCAAAATCAGCTTTAATCAATCCATAAGAAAAATACTCAAAAGAATTGGAAAGCCCCTGATAATTAATCATCATTTTTCCCTGGTTATCGATCGGCACCGTTACTGTCTGAGTCGCATACCCGGTAATCTTATATCCTCCCTCCGGATCTTCCTCTTTAATGGGTATTTTAGCGTTTTTAAACTGAATGTGTTTTCCAAAAACTATTTCTATATCATTCGGCTTAACATTAAAATAGTTCATTATAATTGACATATCGATTGTTGGAAGAAAAACAACTTCTTTCATCAATCTTTCATCATAAAAAGCAAATACCAGAGGCATTCTCCGGATAACCCCGTCTGAATCGGCTTCAATTCCGGCAGAACCTGCTCCCAGAGCATGGGATAAAATTTCTTTGACAGGAGGTTTAATATCTGGTGTAATATAATTGTAATACCCTTGCGGATTGACCGGAAAAAGCTGGTCTTTTAAAAGAAGCGGAAGCCTTTCTTTCATAATATCTTCTGAAAATCTTTCTGCGGAAGATAACTGAGGCATATAGTCGAATAAGGCATTATTGTGATTTTTCAATTCATCAAAAAGCTTTTGATCATCGGCAGCATCTCGTATGTAATCAAAGAAAATATCAAAAAAGACATACTGGGGAGCGTATTTTCCGTTTTCCTCCCTGAAATAATTTAAAAGCTCTCCATGAACGCTCCGGTTCCATGGCCAGGGTCCCATCCCGTATAATTCATCGTTGCTGACACTCTTTTCATCAATTCCTAAAATAAGAATATCGCTTTTTACCATATCCTGCATTTCACTGCCGTCTTCGAGTACCCGAGAACCGTATTTATGGTCTTTTATCCCGAAACGGTAATTCACCAGAGATAATTCAAAGTTTTTCATAAAGGGAACGAATTTCATTAATATCATCGAGAGCGTTAAACTCGCTACGGCAATAAAAATAAATGCCAGCAGGTTTTTCATCTTTCTGTCGAGTTTCATAATATCTCCTTTTCATACAACATCGTGTAATTATAATAATCAATTTATTTTTTTTTTCAATAATAAATTAAATTTTTCTTGACTTATATATTCAAATATCTATATATTTATATTATAAGAAAAATATAAAAAGGAGACTGCTATGCAGATTAAACTCTATACCACTCCATCCTGTGTCTATTGCCGGAAAGCAAAGGACTATTTCACCAGTAAAAAAATTTCTTTTACCGAACTGGATGTAGCCAGAAATCAGCAATACGCTGAAGAAATGGTCAGAAAAAGCGGTCAGATGGGCGTTCCTGTCATCACAATCGGAAACGAAACAATTGTGGGCTTTGACAAACCGAAAATCGATCGGATTTTAAATCTCAATTAATCAGGCTGTCGATTATTGAAAACTATTTCCATCAATTATCTTGTTATCATTGATATTTGCTAAGTTGATCAGAAAGTGTCATTGTCTTTTCTGATGCAATCTTTCATAGCTTTGTTTTGGTCATTAATCAAAGCAGTACGGTACTGAGCACAGCCGAAGTAACCGACTGAATACCATTTTCAGCCGGTTTTTATCTTGCCGGCTGTGATAAAATTATTCAAATTTTACCCAGACATTTAATTTGATTTTAAATATTTTGCATTTTTTTTTGTTTTATTTTAAAGGATTGTTATTTTTTAAATCGTATTTTATAATAAAACAATCAATTTTCATGCACTTGAAATGAAATTTTGTTTGATTATAGAGGATTTCTAAAAAAGGAAGACCAATACTGATGAAAAAACTTTTTTTTATGATTCTTTTATTTTTGACTCCTTCGTGGGGGCTTTACGCTTTAGACATTTTTCTTCTGGAAAAGCTGGACGAAGCGGATAAGTCTTTCTTTAATAAAGATTATGATAACGCCGTAAAAGGATATCAGGACTTTTTAAAAGAAACCGAATTAATTGAAAAACCTTCTGAAGAAGAATTGAAAATCATTTCATCTGTTAAAACTGTTTATAAAGACGCTTCCTATCTTTTAAAAAATGCTCCCGCGTTTGAAAATATAAAGAAAGCTTTAAAGGAAAGCGATCTGGAAACTTCCAGAAATCTTTTAATGGAAGCAAGGACTTATTTAACGACAAATCAAATTGAAAATGTTATTCTTTACGAAAAGTGGCTGGACAGCAGTCTGGATTCTTTTCTGATTGAAAAGCGAAAACTTTCTTTAGGAAAAGTCTCTCCCTTACTTTTGGAACAGATCAAAAAAGATAAGGCGAGGAAAAAAACCATTGCTTTTTTAGGTTTTGAAAAAGACAAGACCGTTTCTTTAGATGTCGGTCAGATTGTTACCCTTTCATTGACAGGCGCTATTGAAAGAAACAACAGTTTTATTGTCAGCACGCTGAATCCGAAAGGGGATTTAAATCAAAAAATTGAGATTATGAAATCAAACAATATTGATTTTGTGGTGCACGGAAGTTATATCAAATCCAGTCAAAACTCTGTTTTTCTTTATTTTTCCATTCTGGATCCCGTAACCGGAAATTCAGTGGCTGAAATTTCCATCAAGGCGCCCTTAAACCCTAAATTTTTCGACGCTGTGGATCAAATCGCCTTTGACCTTGAAAAAAAACTGAAAGGCTATTCCAGACTGGAAAGCTTTGAAATTATAAAATATACGATGGAAGGAAATCAGAAAATCAAACAGGAAAAAATAGAGGTTCAGGAAAAAGAAACCCCTATCTTTCCCTATCTCGAAGAAAATATTTTTGAAATTGAAAAAAAATATCTGGCAAGCCTTAAAAATGAATCTTCATTAAAAGTTTATGAAGAGTATTTTCAGGAAATCAACCGTTTCAACCATGACATTTCTTTCCCCAAAAAACTTTTTCTTGAAGACTACCAAAAAGAAGTGGAAAATGAAATACAGTCTCTCCTTTTAAAACAAACCGATATCGGGAAACGAATCAACAGATTAAACCAATTCAAGCAGGATGAAAAATACTTTGATTACTATCAGTTTTTTGATAAAGCAATTGACTCGATTGAAGAAGCTCAGCAAGACTTTCCTTCGCTCAAAGACCCTTTTATTGCGCAAATAGAAGCAAATCTCAAGAAAGAAAAAGCCGAAATGGATGAATATATCCAGAAAAATGGAATTCTTCTCAAACCCAACTATAAAATTTTTCTCGGGTTTACGGGAAGCGGTGAAAGTACCTACGACCATGCGGATGCGGCTGAAAAGGCAGGGACTTTTGGAGGACTTTCTCTCTTGGTAGAAAAAAATATTTTCAAAAATCACCTTTATTTCGATTTTAAAATCAATGTAGTGGGCGGACAAAAAGTTGACTTGGCTTATCAGAATATAAAATACGCCGATCTTCAAACTTCTTATCTTTCCCTTGCCCTTGGTCTCACTCTTTCATTTACTCCCTTTGATTTCCTTGACTGCGGAGTCAATGCGGCTGGAGGGGCATCAGGAGGAAAAATCAAGGCGGTCAGCACTTTTGGAGGAAATGAAAGCGCCACAATAGGCGCAGGGTATTTTGTTCAGGGGGGACCTTTTTTAGAGTTTGATTTTCCCTATATCCCTGTTCTCCGTTTTGAGATTGCCTATACTTACGCAAAAATAGACCGTTATCTTTTAAAAGGCGGGCAGGTTTATGCCTATTTCAGACTGGCAGGGTTTTAAGATTTTTGCCTGCGGGGCGGTTTATGGTGCCCCTGTTTCCTGTAGGGAACAACGATGTTTCCCTACGACCGACGATTTTATTTCTTTTCTTTCTTCAGTTTTAAAACAACAATAAAAATCAATCCTACAGAAAGGACAATAATTAAAATATTAAACAAGAACCTATAATCAATTGGTTTTTCTTGTGCCGGTTCTTCTTTTCCAATCCTTACCCCCTCCCCCAGCAAACACTCATCCTGACTTTCTTTTTCGATGTATTCCATAAAATTACGGATATCATAAGCTGGTTTTTCAGCTTTTAAACTGCCGTAATATAAAAAAAGGCTTTTATTCTCAGGGTTTTCAAATACAATTTTATCTGTCATAAAATCGCCTGTTATCTCTTGGATTTGAAGAGGTTTATCATCATTATTCTGAATTTTGACCATCCATTCTTCTGAAAAGAAAAACTGTTGATTCAAATCAATATCCGTGTTTTGGATCAATACATCCTGCACCTGAAAATGGTAGAGAGAATCTTCAATCATTCCCTGCCCAGGCTGTTTTTGATAGACCGAATAATGCCTCTTGAAATTACCTTTTATTGTTAAATGAAGCCGGATCAGCTTCAAACGGTAAGGATTTTTAATCTTAAGCAGGCTGATTTTATTTTCATGTGAAAGCTCAAAATCAATCTTGATCTTATCAAGAAGTTTTAGATACTTTTTCCCGATGCCGGAATAAAGTGTACACTGCTTTATTTTCATATTTTCACGGTTGTCCAGAATACGCACTTGATAAAACAGGTACCCATTGCTTTGCGGAAAACCGATCTCGTTTTTCTCAAATCCGTCAATTTGATAGACCGTATCCTTGGTAATAAACTCCCAGTCCGTGTTTTCCATTCTTCCGTACACTTCTACCTGTTTAGAATAAGTTTCAAGATTTAATTCAAGTTTTAACTTTTGTTTTTCCCCTTTTTTTCCGGGAGGAATAATCTGAAAATCAAAATACGAAGTTTTCTTGACCTGATTGCTTCCAATCAATTGAGTCTGATATTCTTTTTCTCCAGTATTCTGCTCAGAATAGGAAACAATTGAGTAAGGAACTGTTTTTTGTTCTTCATCTATCAGCCTTAAATCCGACAAATCTGGATTGGAATGCTGGTAAACTTCTTTGGTCAGAAAAAAGTTTTTATATTTTTCCGTTCCTCTGATCTCAATTTTTTTTCGATACTGCCAGTCTTTTAAATCAGCCGCAGTGGTGAGTGTATAGGCTAAAAAAAAAGGAACCATAAGAAAAAAGCTGATTTTAATGAGTTTCATTTTGATTCTCCTGATTCATTTTATGGTTAATTTTTTGATAAATATAAGAAATCAAAAGTAAGAGTACGCCAAATCCAAAATACGCCACTATTTTCCCGCCCGTTTCCAGATAAGACAGGTCGTAAAAAAAGAGCTTGATCAAAGCCAGCAAGGTCAATCCCAAGCCGAAAAAACGGATATAAAGAAATTTTTTCCAGAATCCATAGACAATACAACCAATAGCCAGCCCTAGGTAAGAGAAACTTAAAATTAAATTAACATTCTGAAGATCAAATTGAATCGTGAGCCATCCCGTGATGATTCCCATGAAAATGACAGACATCGTCAAAGGAAAGAATTCCAGATTTTTATTTTGTTCTACAAAAAATTTCAGTAGAATGCTTCTGAGATTCAAGATTACCAGCACATTATAAACAAGAAGTAAAACCATGCTGAAATAAAAAAAGAAAGGCATTTCTAAAGGAACCGCAAGAGGATGCCCTAATAAAATCACAATAAAAACGAGGTCGGCTAAAAAAAACAAACCAAGTGCCGCTTTATCCAAAAACTTGTCTGAAAAAAGCCTGACACGCGTCAGAAAAAAAGCGGCTCCCATAGAAATAACCGACAAAATCATATTTTTATAAAAAACCACAAAATCCCGGTATTGAACCATATCCTTGGTATAGGTGTCATAATGTTTAAAAGAAATAAACAGTAAAAAAAGATACGCATTCATCAAGACAATATATTTAAAAACCTGAACTGTTTTTCCTTTTTTTGAAAACTCAGAAAGCCTGTTGTTTTTCAGATCCAGCTGGTAAACGGTAACCGCCAATAAACCTCCCAGGGTCACAAAAAGATACTTGAAGTCAAAAAACGGCACTAGACTCTGGCTGATCGAATACAAGGAACAGTCATAAAATATAAATACCCCGATGCAAAGCGAAAAAATAATAAATCCCGCTGTCTCAATCTGTTTGAAACCTCTTTTATAGCCATAGACTAAAAGAAGAACCCCCTCTACCAGCCATCCGGTAGAAAGCCAGGCTGCGCCAAACTGAAACGGCACCATCAAAACAGCGAAAGTCAGCGAAGTCAGATAAAACAACAAAATCGATTTGCTCTCATGTCCCATCACTTTCTTCATAAAATGCCCCAATCCGAAGTAAACCAAACAAAAAACCAAGGCAAGATAGCCTTGTAAAAAATTCAGCTGCATTTTATCAAAAAGAAGATACACCACTACAGCGCTGGCGCTTGTATTGAAAGCAAGAAGAATAAGGTCTGAGTTTTTCAGGCTGATTTTATTGCGTAAAGGATATGCTAGAATAACAGATAGATACATAAAAAAAGTTAAAAGCGCATAAGCCAGACCAACTAAGGGAATATCAACATTTAAAACCAGATAGATCAAAGAGGGAACATTGAGCGAAAAGCTCACAAAATTTAAAACCCGCCACTCTTTGTAAAAAGAAATAAACAAAACAATCAGGTTGAGCATCAGAAGATAACCCATTCCAATATAAAAATCTGCGCCGCTGAACCCGAAATTAAAAACATAGGAAAGAAAAGGGAAATACCCCCCCACCAGCCCAAAAGAAAGAATTGCAGCTCTATTGTAGCGGATTGCAAGCACAATAGAGACTAAAGTAATAACCACCGACAAAATAATGCCGGTTTCGATCGAAATAATTTTCAGCATGAAATAACTGTAAAAAGTAGAGGCATATAAAATGGATATCCCGCCCCCTAAAAGCCCCACAGCAAAAGCATCTTTTTTTCTGCGGTAAACCAATTCTCCTCCGAAAAGAAAAACAATGCCCAATAGATAAAAAAGAATCCCTTTCATATGATGATTGACTAGTCCGTATCCGTGTTTTGCTGCCACGCCTATCCCGATAAGAATAAGCAAAAGCCCGATTTTATTAATCCAGTTCAGCCCGATTTTCATTTCAATCTTGTTTTGCCGGATTCGTTTTTCGATTGTTTTTTCATCCATTCCTTCCTGATTAAAAACCTCATAATCTTCTCTTATTGTTTTAAAAAGCTTTGCTTCTTCCTGCCTGAGTCTTTCCTCAGAATCCCTTATTTTTTCCACCAACTGGAGTTTGAGATTTTTTATTTCGTTTAAAAAGTATTCATTTTCATTTTTCAGCTCATTTTGAGCAATAATAGAAATTTCTTTAATCTCTTTCTGAAAATTTTCTTCACATGCCTTTAAAGCATTAACACTCGTATTTTGCTCGTTTTTAAAATAAAGCCTGAGTTTTTTTTCAGATATTTTTAAAATATTAAGTTTTTCATGGATGATTTGTTCTTGAAGTGAAATCCGAAGCTGCTGATTTTCTTCTGAAACAGCCTTATATTTTGATTGGATGATTTCCAGTGATTTTGCGTTTTCAGATAATAGGGTTTTCAGTTTTTCATTTTCAGCCGCTATCCTGCTTCCTTCGGTATTCTGAATCAGCTTTTCATAACCTTGAATGATTTTTTTCTGATCTTCATAAAGCTGATTGAGTTCCTGATTTAAATCCATCCTGCCCCCATCTCATGTATTTTTTTATCTTCAATATCTATCTTCATCATTTTTTTCTACTATTAAACAAATTATAGTATTCTTTAGCTCAGAAAGATTTTCAATTAAAATTTTCCATACACGAGACATTTTAATACCAAAATATTCATGAATTAACATATCACGAAGACCTGCTATCTGCCTCCATGGAATAGAAAGATTTTGATTTCTTATTGATTCAGGAATATGTTTCACTGCTTCACCGATAATTTCCAATCTTCGGATTACAGAATCCTGTAATTGAATGTCATCAATAAAATCCTGCTCTTTTTTTCCTGAAATATATTTTTCTATCAAATTAATAGAGTCCAAAATATCATGAAAATATATTTTCAAATCTCTCATAGGATTCTCATTTCTTCATTTAATATTTTTTCTTTCAACATAGGATTAATACAATCATATTCCACTAAATCTACTTTTCTTCCAATTTTTTCTTCTAGCTTTATTTTTAAATCTATGATTTCAAAAAGACTTTTCTGACTATCTATTTCTATGAGCAAATCCAGATCACTTTGATCTTTTTCTTCATTTCTGGCAAAAGAACCAAAAATACCAGCTTTTTTAACTTGAAATTGAATTAAAAGCGGTAAAATAAGTTTTTTTATTTCCATAATTACTTTGTACTTCATAAGTGCTTTCTCCTTATCACAATGAAATATTAAAAGCTTTTTATTTTTTGAGTCTATAAAAAAATAACTTTTTTTGGAGCTTAATTCTAAAATTTATTTTATCCGCAAGAAGAAATGGTAGCAATTTTTTTTTGTGGCAAGGATTAGGAATCTTTGTTCTATCAATCTGTTTGTCAAC
>MIAO01000113.1 GCA_001829155.1 Spirochaetes bacterium GWB1_36_13
CATATAGTTTAAATTAAATACGAAAAATTGTGAAATTTTTATGTTTTTTTTATTTTTTTCGTTGAAGCTGGGATAAGAGATTCTTTGAAACCGTATCAATGTTTCGGATGGAATAAAATACATTAACGGGAAAAAATAGGGTTTTTTCAAGGCTTTAAAAACATTGATTGTAATGTGATCATAGAATAAAGAACAATCATCAGGTGAGTTTTCAAAAATGCATGAAGAAATTTGATTGTATAACAGGATTCCATTTTCTTCTTTAAAATAAAAAATATGTCCGTAATAACCTGAAGCGATAAGGAATTTATTATGAGAGAGGAGATATTGATCATTGTAAATTCCGCCTAATGCAATAGCTGTATTTTTAAAACTCTTAAGAGCTTCGACAAGCTGATTGTCTATTTTCTCAATTCCAAGGTCGTCATAAAAAAAATCCAAGATAATAAAACGAGCATATTTTTTGGCTTTTTGGATAAAAAAAGCATGGAGTTGTCTGACTTGATAACGGGTTTGGTCATAATCTTTTTCAATTTTGATATCATAAAGCGGCAGGGTGGAAGGAAGGATTTCTACAATTAAAAAGTCTTTCTGTTTGAGGGGTTTCGAAAAAGAATTTTGACTCAGAAATAAAACAAGAGAGAAAATTAAAATGAAGTTTTTCATAAATGACTCGAAGTTTTTAATACGGAGAGAGAGGGATTTGAACCCTCGATACCGCTTTTGGCGGTATAACCCCTTAGCAGGGGGCCCTGTTCGACCAGCTCCAGCACCTCTCCATAAATCGAAAATACAAGAATAAAATTTAATATTTTTTCATGAAATTGTCAAATAAAATAAAATGTTTTTTTTATTTTAAAATTGGAAAAAGAGGATGTAAATTTAAGTTTTATAAATCCATAGGGAGGCGCTGGCGTGAAAAAAGGCGAAAAATTCGGTTATTATTCAGGAGTTGTGTTGTCTTTGTTTGGTGTTTTCTGGTTTGTTCTTTATCTGGCAGTTGAGACCAAGCAGGAAAATGACCTGCCGTTTTTGATTGCGATTGTTTTTTTCCCGGTTTTGCTGGGAAGTTTTTTAATCTATCGGAATAAGAAAAAAGCAAAGATCAGAATGGAGAAAGAAAAGCTGGAAAATGGTAAAAAGAGTCAGCTTGAAATCATGAAACTGGCGGCAAAAAAGGAAGGAAGGCTTACGGTATCGGATGTATCGATTCATTTCAGCATAGACCCGAAAGAATCTGAAAAACTTTTGGATGAGTGTGTGAGTAATAAAATCGCTGAAATCAGGGTTGCGGGAAGCGGGATTGTGGTGTATCTTTTTAAAGAACTCCTCCCCAACCGGGAAGGAGATCCTCTGGAGATGATTTAGCGCAGCTCTCTGGCTACCATCATGTCGATATCTTCCATCAGAGCCTGAAGATCTTCTTCATGCTCGACTTCGTCTTGCAAAATCTGCTGAACCATGTTGAAAGTGACAAAATCTTTATCTTTGGTGAAATCGATAATTTTTTCATAAGTGCTGATCGCACATTGTTCCCCTTTGATATTCTGCTCCAAAAGTACCCGGACATAAGGATCGGTTGGGGCATCATAACCGCAATTGGTCATTTTATACCATTCTTCGGGTTTGGTCAGGGGGGTGCCTCCCAGCTGGATGATTCGGGTTGCGACCATGTCTGCGTGGCGCAGCTCATCGGCTGAATGTAAAAGAAGCTCGGAAGTGACTCCTGCTCTCATCGGTCCTTTGGCTATTTTTGCTCCGATCCAATACTGATAGTAAGCCAGCCATTCATCGGCGTATGCTTTGTTTAAAAGCGTGATCAGTTGGTTTGCATCAACCTGAATGATTGATTTTCCTCTGGTTCCCATTTTTTTCTCCTTTTTTATGGATTATTTTTTGAACTGGAAGCTGATTTGTACTGTTCTACTTTTGATAGAAAAGCTTCCCATTTTTTCCGGTCAGTTGAAAGCTGCATTAAGGCGTCGTAATAGGCGTCTCTTTTGGATTCATCGTCCAATCCGTATTTTTTTACGGCAAGAACTGCATCCTCAGCGGTGGAAAGTTCAACACTGGCGTAAATCTGCGCAAGAGTTTCTTCCGAGAAAGCATTTTTTTTATCAGAGCATCCTGTGAAGATGACCGCAAATAAAAAAATCAAAAAAATCCTTTTCATTTCATTTTTCCTTATCGCATTTTCCGTAATTATCGATATGCTTCAAGATTTATAAAGATTCTTTTTATAAATATAATCAATTACAGGATCGGGAAGTAAGTATTTAATGGATTTATTTTCTAAAATCTGGTTTCTGATGTAAGTTGAAGAGATTGAGGTGCGCACGGGAGAAGAAGGAATAAAAAAAGAGTATTTTTCTAAAAAATGAGAAGGGTTTTCATCCCGGTAAAAAACAATGAGTTTGGCTGTCTTTAAAATTTCCTGATAATCTTTCCAAAGATGGAATTCCGGAAGGATATCGCTGCCGGTCAGAAGAAAAAGTTCCTGTTCTTGATGATTTAAATATTTGAGTGTGTCAATCGTGTAAGAAACAGACTCTTTTTGAATCTCATAATCCGAGACCTCAAAACCGGGGTTATTGCTGAGCGCAAGTTTGAGCATTTCCAGCCTGTCTTGAGATGATGCGGATTTTTTATTTTGTTTGAAAGGGTTGATAAAAGCAGGCATAAAAAGAATCTTGTCCAGTTTAAACTCTTCCTGGATTGTTTGCGCAATAATCAGGTGTCCGTAGTGAACGGGATTGAAACTTCCGCCGAAAAGTCCTGTTTTCAAAAGATTTCCTCTTCCCAGATTGTTTTTTCTAAAATTTCTGTCGCCGTTTCTTCAATTGCTTTTTTCGTGACATCGATCACCACCCAGTTCCGGTTTTTTTTGTATAAATCCCGGCAGTATTCCAGCTCTTCAAAAATATATTCGGGGGAGGCATAGGCGTTTGCGTGGTGTCCGAGGTAGTTGACTCTTTTTTTTCGAATTTCCAGCATTAAATCGTATTGAACAATTAAGCAGACAATTTTTTTAGGGTCAACTTGATACACCTCTTCAGGAATCGGCATCCCATTGACCAGGGGAATGTTGCTGACCTTGTACCCTTCGTTGGCAAGGTAGATGCTTAAAGGGGTTTTTGATGTTCTGGAAGGTCCCAGGAGCACAATATCAGATTTATAAATATCTAAAAGATTCTGCCCGTCGTCATGGGCAATCGTAAACTCCATGGCTTCGATCTTTTTAAAATAATTATCCGTGAGTTTGTACTGTACGCCGCTGTTGTGAATCGGGGAGAATCCGATAAATTTGCTCATAGTCGGGACGGTTTTTTCAAAGAGATCCATGTACATGACCCCTTTTTTTTCCAGCTCTTTGTTAAAAAAAATTCTTAAATCTTCATTACCAAATGTATGGACAATTAAAGCGTGCTGTTCTTTGGCTCTTTTGACAATCTGTTCCAGTTTCTGCTCATTTCTCACAAAAGTATAATGCGTAATAATAAAATGCTCTACTTGTTCCTTAAACAAAACAAGGATAGATTTTACAACAGTATAGGCTGTTTTTCCGGTTGCGTCGGATACAACAAAAATAGAATAGATTTTTTTTTCCTGATTTGTTTCCAATTGACTCATATTTTTCCTTTTTGCTCAAAATTGTAGAAAGAATACCCTTTTTTCATTTTCATAATAGATAAAAATACTCATGATAAAAGAATTTTTTCTTATTATAACAAGATTTAATATAAATTTAATCTTAAGCAGGTGAAAATAATTATTTTTTTAAAAATTATGTAATTTTATTAAAATCAATAACTTGAAACGCAATGATAAGCTCTATATCCTTTACTTTAAATGAGAATTGAAAAAAAAATGCAAATAAAAACAAAATTATTTTTTTGGCACACCTATTGCATATTAGTTATCAGTCTAGTAAAAATAAAATACGGAGGCATACATGGCTGAGGCTAAAACTACCAAAAAAGCAACTACAACTGTTTCTGAGGAAACTGTAAACACTCAGGAAAAAACAACTACTAAAACAAATACTTCTAATGTTTCTAATGATCAATGGAAGAATGTTTTAGAAACTACAAGAACAAGCTATATGTCAAGCTTAAAAAGCCTGACTAAAATGCAGGAAGAAACTGAAAAACTGATTTCAAGCCTTGCTCAAAAAAGCAAAACACTTCAAGAAGACAATATTAAAATCGTAAAAGACTGGATTGAAAGCGGAATCAAACTCAGAGACGAGTTTAAAAAGATTTTCGAAGACAACTACAAAAAAGTTGTTTCTATTTTCGAAGGTTTAAATATTACTGACGCAAACTTCCCATTCAAAAACCAATTCGAAGATATGGTTAAAAAAATGGAAGAAAACCTGAAGAAATATTTTTCTTTCTTAAAGTTCTAAGCTTTAAAACGCAATTATTTTTGAAATAAAAAATCCCTCTTTTATGAGGGGTTTTTCTTCTTTTGTCTTTATTCAGTCATTTTTTTTCATTATATTTTTATAAGTCTTTTTAAAAAAAGGGTTATTTTTATGGAGTTTGTCAAACTCACGGCTTTACATATTGCTGACAGCATTAATCTTAAAAAATTTAAATCTGAATATACCGGGAGTCTGATTAACTCTTCCAGCTCGGAGCTGTATTACCGGGTTGAGGAAAACCAGTATCTTTTTCTTTTAAACTACGGGGTCGTTGTTTTTTCTAATTTTTCAGATATCGATATGACGCGGACCATTGCATTGATAGCGGATTATTCTCAAGGGGTTTTTGAAAATAAAATCCGTGAAGATTATCAAATCGCTTTAAATGAAGGGAAAAAAAATGAATTTGGTTATCAGACTCTTTTAGTATCTGAAATAACTGAAAACCTGATTAAAGTTGTTTCTATTAATCTTGCAGAGTCAGTAGCGCTGGATTTTTATTTTCAGGTTTCTGAAACTATTTTAAACGAGGTGAAATATTTTACAGAGGAAATGGAGAAAAAAGGTAAGGTGAAAATCAGTAAGCATAATATGTTGAAATTTATCGGTAAAACTTTGAATACTAAAAATAGAATCATTGAAAATCTTTATATTTTTGATGTTCCAGAAATGGTTTGGGAAGAACCTGAACTGGAAAAACTCAATACAGGTCTTATCAAACTTTTTGATCTGCGTGTCCGCTATAAAGAAATAGAATATACTTTTAAAATTATAGAAGATTCTCTGACCGTTTTTAGAGAACTCAATCTTCATAAAGAAAGCAACCGGCTGGAGTGGATTATTATAGTCCTGATCCTTATTGAGGTTTTTGACCTTATTTTGTCAAAATTTTTAAAGCTTTTTTAAACTGTTTGTTGGAGAAAGGAAAGTATGAACCTAAAAAAACAGTGCTTGAAATATTCAAATACACCTATCCAAAAAATCAATCTTTTAATAACTGAAATGAATGAAAAATACAACGAAAAAAATCGTTTTTATCATAATTTAAAGCATATAAAAAAAATGCTCCAAATCTTAAAAAAATACCGGAAGCAGATTAAGGATTTCCAGTCCCTTTTCTGGGCGGCTTTATTTCATGATGTGATTTATGACCCAAAGCGTCATGACAATGAATCAGAAAGCGCTTTATACGCCCTTCTTTGGCTTGAAAAAATGGGGTTTTCCGATGAGCAGAAAGAGAGGGTGCAGACCCTGATCCTCAGTACGGAAAAGCATATTCCATCAGACTCTTCGTTTGATTCGGGTATTTTTCTGGATGCCGATCTGGCGGTTCTTTCTTCCTGCAGATGGCATTATTTTTTTTATGCCAGGAAAATCAGAAAAGAATACTCGTTTATCCCTGATGCAGATTATAAAGAGGGAAGAGGTAAAGTTTTAAAGTCTTTCCTGGAAAAAAAAGAAATCTATCTTACGCCTGAAATGAAACGCTATGAAAAAAAAGCCAGAAGAAATATTTTATCGGAAATGAAAGGAGTCTTATGATGAAAAAACGGTTTTTTCTTCTCATTTTAATTTTATCTGTTCTGTCTGGAAATGTTTTTGCCGTGTACTGGTGCAAATCGGTCTCCATGAACCAGACCATGTATTCAGCCTCAAAAGAAAAGAATGCTAAAATCAATCTGGTTTCCTGTGTTTTTTACCCGATTGAAAACATTTTTAAAGATATGCTTTTACCAGACCCGAAAGCTCAGGAAAAGGTGAAACAGCTTTTAGAAGAGTATCTGAAAGGAAAAAGTTTTTCTGAAAAAATCACGGTGGGAAATGATACATGGACAATCCGCACCTGGGATTTTAACGGGCTTTTTCAGGAAGGGGATCAAGACCTCTTTCAGGGGCAGAAAAAACTCCTGATGGTTTTCAATCCTTCCGGAAGCAAGGCAACTTCCATGATTCTCACAGCTTTTGAAGAATTCGTTTATGCCAGAATCCCTACCGCAGATAAAAATGAGTGGCTGGCGCTCTCTCTCCATACCCGGTTTATGGAAAACACGCCTGATCCGGCAGCGCTGGAAAAAAAACAGCTTGTCATGCTCAACCTCCAGATGGGAAAAGGAATTTTTACTTTACTTATGTTTAATAAAGAACTTTTAGAAGGTCAGCTGAAACAGTACCTTTTTGAAGCGAAGAAAGACCCTGCCCCAAGACAGACAGGCATTTTAAAAGATATTATGATAGCTTATCATCCTTCCTATGACAGTCAGGCAAATGCCAGAGTAAAAGAAGGGGTGGAAATGATCTTTAAAATCAATGCTGAAGGAAACCTTGATTTCTCGATCCGCGATCCTGAAAAAGACTATTTCTTTGTCCGGCACGAGCTTTCTCCCGAACAGGTTTATTACTGGCTTGAAGCATTGGGGCTTGATGCGATTAAAAAAGCGGTGGAAAACTATCACCAGAAAACTCATCAGGAATAATTTTTATGCGGATTCAGATTCTTTATTTCAGCCCTTATCAAAGTACGGAGATTACGGCAGAAAAGCTTTCCAGCGCTTTTCAGAGTTTCAATCATGAGGTTTTTCTGACCAATCTGACCCGGGAAAAAACACTCTGGAAAGAAAAAAACTATCCGGATTTTTTTGAAACAAAAATCAAGCCTCACGATCTTCTTTGTATCGGCGCCCCTGTCTATGCCCATCTGATGCCTGACAACATGAGGGAGCTAGTCGAAAATCTGCCGCTTCCTGACAGTCAGAAATGGGGAAAACAGGCTTTGCCTTTCATCACCTACGGCGGGGTCTCATCCGGCATTGCGCTCTATGATGCGGGAAAACTCCTTCAAAAAAGGGAGCGGGTCAATATTTACGGATTAAAAGTCAATTCCTTTCACAGTTTAAGCAGGAGTTTTCCTGTCAAGCTCAATGAAAGAATGCCGGGAGCGGAGATTGATGCCCTGATTATGGAGCTGGCTGAAAAAATCACCAGACTTTGCGGTGAAGGAAAAGATCATACTGAGTTTTTGAACTATCAGATCAATTATACCAAGCCGGAAAAAGTTGTTTTTCCAAAAGTTTCCTTTCCGGCTGAAAAGTGCATCCAGTGCATGCGCTGTATCAAAAAATGCCCTGTCCAGAGGCTTGCGATGAACAAAGGAGCAGTTTTAGAAGATGCTTCTACCCCCTGTATTTTCTGCGGAGAATGTTATTATGCCTGCCGATTCCGCGCCGTTTCTTGGGATATAGAACGGTTTGAAGGTTTTTTAAAAAGCGTGGCTGTCCGGAATGCCCCTCTCAGCAGCGAAACGCCTCTTTCAGGGATTTATTGAGAAAGATATTAAGGATAGAAAATAAAATGAAAAAAAAATCTATATTCTTTTTTAAGCTGTCTTGAAGGTTTAATCTGATTGGACTCGAAACATCTTATTTCAAGACTATTCCAGCGGGTTTCAAATCCAAACCCCTAACCCCTTATCCTTAAGTCTTTTAAGGACAAGGGGGGAGTCCTCCGTGATTTCATCCGTGAAATCAAGTCGGACGGGGGAAACCCTGCATTGTGCAGGGTTAAGGAGAAAATTTTAAATTGAAAAGTATTTTTGGCAGTATGGTCACTGAGCGGAGCCGAAGTGACACCTCGACTCCGCTCGGTGTCCAAGTAGAGCCGAAGTATGACCGGGGAATCTATTGAGCAAGATAATCATTTTACTGGATTGTCCGGTCATACTTCGGCTCTGCTCAGTACAAGCATCGGACAATGACAATTTTGGGTTGAAAGTATTTACAATTTCTATTCATCTGGGTATATTTTATAAGGTAAAACTGTGGAACAAGGCGGGTAGTATGAAGAAAGTGGCAACAACCGTAGAAGTTTTGGAAAATAAATTAATCACTTCCAATTTTTATCTTTTATCGCTTCAATATGAAGGAACTGAGCCGGAGCCGGGGCAGTTTGTCAACCTCTCGGTGGAACCGTTTTTTTTAAAAAGGCCGTTTGCAGTTTTCGATTTTGACAAGAAAAACAAAGTTTTAAAACTTCTTTATAAAAAAGTGGGAAAAGGCACTGAAACCATGTCGGTCTGGGAAAAGGGGCTGAAAGCTGAAATTCTCTGCCCATTGGGAAACGGATTTGACCTTGCCTCGGAAGACTCTGTGATGATTGCCGGGGGGACCGGGATCGCGTCAGTTTATTATCTTTCCAGAAAACTGAAAGGCAAAAGAAAAATCTTTATCGGGCTCACTGATAAAAACGAGGCAGAGGCTTTTCAAACCCTGTTTCAGGAGAGCGGGGCAGAGTTTATCATCAGCACTCTCAAGGGAGACTACGGGTTTCACGGCAATGTGATCGACTGTGCGGTGGAAACGCTCAAAGGACAGAAAGACTATACTGTCTATGCCTGCGGGCCGGAAGGGATGTTTTTGTCTCTGGATCAGAAAATCAATGAACAAAAACTTCTGCCTGGTAAAACCTTTGTGTCCATGGAAGGAAGAATGGGCTGCGGGTTCGGGGTGTGTCTCGGATGCGCTGTCGAGAAGAAAGGGTCTGACCAATTCTTTTATGTCTGCAAGGATGGGCCGGTCTTTCATATCAATGAAATCAACTGGAAGGCTTAAGGAGCTCTTAATGGCAAAAGCACTGACCGACAAAGAAATCAATCAGGCGATGGAAAAGATTAAAAAAAAACATGAAGAATACGCTCTCAAGTACAGCAGAGAGCTTTTTAGTTATGAATCGTTTAAAAAAAGATACCTGGATTTTCTGAAAACCAAGGGCGTGATCGATGTTTTTCTTTTTGCCGAGATTCAGGCGCTGGAAGATAAAAAAAATGAGATAGAAGATAAAATAGCCAAACGAAAGAGGGTCAAAGAAGCCGGGGATGTACTGACTAAAAAAGAAGAAGAAATATTTCAGATGATCGCAGGCTACCCAGAAGATCTGTTTCATGATGACGCGAGAATTGAAATCCGGAAACTGATGGCGACTTTAAAAATCCTTTCCGACAATTTAAACCGTTTTTCCTATGATATATCAAATGAGAACCGCCATGCCTATCAGCATGCGCAGACGATTTTAAAAGATTTTATGATTCAGCCCTTTTCAGGTCTTTTTTCCAAATACTACCGGGAACTTTCCAGTCCGATCAAAAAACCGTCTGAAATAGAAGTGCTGGAACAACAGGTGATTAAAGAATGGGGAACGGCTTTAAGCACTTTTATTTTTGTCCTCTCAAAAGTGAAAAATAATGAAGAGATCAAGGATTTTATCGATATCCTGAAAACTGTCCAGGACGATTTCCGCCTCACCATTTTCAACCCGCTGATTTGAAGAAGTGGGGGAGGGGATTTTCTGTTGTCTTCAAGACTCTTTGTCAATAGAGATTTTAATTTAGTACGGAAACGACACTAAAAAGCAGCACAAGTTTAATTGTGCTGCCTGAGATTAACTTAGAGACTTGGTTTTGTGATGACTGGGACGGTTTTAAAAGTTGTGTCGTTGTCGTTAAGCGGATAAGAAATCAGTTCATTGGTCAGGCTTTGACCGTTATTGAA
>MIAO01000114.1 GCA_001829155.1 Spirochaetes bacterium GWB1_36_13
TAGGGGGTTTGGATTTGCCACCCTCAGGAAAATCTGAAATAAAGAATATTCGATTAAAACGAGAAATGAATTAATCAGGCTGTCGATTATTATTGAAATGAACTCGGACACCGAGCGGAGTCGAGGTGTCACTTCGGCTGTGCTCAGTGACCGTTTACAAATATACTTAACAAAATATAAATTGTCCGTTTTTATATTTACTTTGTCATTCCCGCGAAGGCTGGAATCTATTGACAATAAGTGTTTTAAGCAACAGATTCCGGTCTTTTGCAAGCAAAAACCGGAATGACAGGGTTGCATTTTATATTCAGTTGTGCATATAATAAATTTCAGTGTTAATTCCAGCTGATTTTACCGAGTCTTTGACTGAACTTTAAAAGACAGAGTAATATCTTCCGCCAGTTGTTCAAAATAGCTGTTTTGCTCGGCTTTATCCCACCATGCGTAAGAAATATAAAAGTTGACAGCGCTGTTTGGATTGATCAAACCAGCTATCACAAAATAGAGGTTTTTTCCGGACGACTTTCCGTAAGCGTAAATATAATAGCCTTTAAATCCGTTGAATTCGCCCATGTCGCCTTCATCCAGAATCTTTTTATTGGTGATAGCAGTGTAGTTTTGATAACCGCGGTAGGCAACATCTTTTTGAGTCAGAGTTTCATCCTCCCATGGAGCAACAGTCATCGTAAAATTCCTGTTGTCTGTTGCTACCAGGCGGGTATCGCTTGCTTCGGTGACTGTCAGGGAGTTGGGAAGACTGAAATCAATCGCGTAATCATTCCATTCCCAATCTGTCCAATCCTCCGCAAATAAATGAGTCTGAGAAGCTGCTATCAGAAGAACAGCGCTCAGTATAAGAGTTTTTAAGCTTTTCATTTTTTTCTCCTTTATTTTTTAGTAAAAAAATCCTAAAATTATAGTATAACCTAAATAAAAAAATTGTCAATTAATTTTGAGAAAAAAACAGATATAAAAAATTGATTGAGAAAAAGATGTTGAAAAAGCAGATCTTAAGATTAAGATCTGCTCGATTTAAGAATAAAATTATTCCTTCACTTTAAAAGTCAATGCAATATCAGCAGCCATTTGCTCGAATGCAGCATTTTGGCTTGCTTTGTCCCACCATGCGAAAGTGAGGTAGAAGTTTGCTGCGCTGTTTGGATTGATCAATCCGACAATCACGAAATAAAGGCTTTTTCCTGAAGATTTTCCGTATCCGTAGATATAATATCCTTTGAATCCGTTGAAATCTCCCATAGAATCTTCTTCAAGAATTTGTTTAGCAGTGATAGCAGTATAGTTGTTGTAGCCTTTGTATGCAACTTGTTTTTCAGTCAAAGACGCGTCGTTCCATGGAGCGACAGTCATAGTAAAGTTTTTCTTGTCAGTTGCGACCAGTCTGGTTTCGCTTGCTTCAGTAACGGAAAGAGAGTCTGGAAGGCTGAAATCGATGGAATAATCATTCCATTCCCAATCCTGCCATCCTTCTGCAAATACATTGACTGCAAAGAGAACTGCAGCCACAAGCACGATTCTTTTTAATGCTTTCATTTTTTCCTCCTGGAAAAAAAGTTTGAAACTTTTTTTCTTGTATGAAATAAATATAATGATTTTTATTTTACTGTCTAAATTTTTTTTATTAAGAAATTTAGGTCTAAATAACAACCTCAAACAAACAAAAAAAAGGCATTGTCCTTGCTCTATAATTATAAAAATATTTAGACTTATTGTTTAAAATAGTTTAAAATAAATTTAAGAAGCAGTTTATTATTTTCTCATTTCCCAGGATTTGAAAACCGAATTTAGAAAAAAAACTGAAGGTATTTTGAAATGATTGATAAAAATATATGCTTAGGTGTTGTTTCATCGGGAGGCGGGCTTCGGACTTATTATAACGCGGGGCTTTTTTACCAGCTGAAAAAACACGGCTATAATGTCTGCCATATTACGGCTGCCAGCGGAGGAGCGACAGCGGGGGCATTGCCTTACCTTGCCGCTGAGAATGAAGAAGAGATTGAGCAGTATATGAAAGATCTGGCAAAGCAGCAGACTGTTTTTACTTTTCGTAAAAATATGTTTACTCCTTCTTTTTTTAATATGAGCGGAGGATATGTATTAGAAATGAACCGCCGGTTTTTACAAGAGCAGTTTGAATTTTTCGCCAAAAAGCATGTTTTTTACGAAAATCTTAAAAAAATCAGGCTGGATATTTCGGTCACTGATATTACAGATAAGGTGCAAAATGAAATGATCCATTTTAATCCGATTGTGCTGGAAGAAAAAGACGAGGAAAAAGTCTTGGATGTGCTTCAGGCCACTACTTGCACGATTCCTTTAAGCAAAGCTCCTAAAATCAATGGAAAATACTATATAGACGGCGGATATACCAAAAACTCGCCTATGAAAAATCTTTTTATGAATCCGGATGTCAAGGAAATGATTTTAATTGATTTTACTCATTATCAAAAATATGATGATACAATCGATAAGTGTTATCAGCCCAATCCGATCCGTTTTATGGACAATTTTATCGAAATGCAGGAACTTTCCATGCAGATCAGTTTTGATGCCTGCAATAAAACCCAGCTGGAATCCGCCCTGTTTCTCAACAATCTGATCAGCGAAACCAAAAAACAGGTCTTAACGGTCAATAAAAAAAGCTATGTGTATAAAAAAATCCATGCGCTGGAGCCGAAAGACCTGGAAATGAATCCGCTTCACCCAAAAGCCGACCAGCTTGCATGGGAATACTATCTTTTAGGAAAAGCCGAAGCTGAAAAACTGCTTTTGGAGTAAAATTTTTTATAAATAAAAACAGCCAATTCACTCATTTCAAAGAAAGTGAGAAATCTGAAAATATTGATATGAATAAAGATTTCTCATTTTTAGAACTTCCCTATAAAATAAGTGCAGAATTTTGTTTATTAAATATTTTTTTGTTATTATTCATCTTAAGATTTTTTTTAAAAAATATTAAAATCAGGAGAAAAAAACAATGAAAACTAAAATTCTTTATGGAATCTTCATCATTCTTTTAATAGGAGGATTTGCCTGTAAGAAAAAAGACAGTCCTGCGTCCAGCACAACTGCCGCAACCAGTACTACTCCTACCGTACTTCCCGATACTTTCTCCATAGCGCTTCCCACCTCCATGACCAGTGTGACCCGAAGCGTTTACAGCGGCGACAGTATCGGAAAAACAGCTTTTACAAAAATATCCGCACTGACCCAGAGAATGAAAGGTCACGCCGCAAAGTGGCTTGGATTTTTAGATACTCTGATTTCAACCTATAGTTTAAGCCCTTCCTCAACAGAAGTTTCTTCTAAAACAATCACAGTGGATGCGAATCTGATCGCAAAAATCAAATCTTATATGCCCGATGATATTGAATCAACCTATGATTTTACGGCAGTAACAGGGAAGACTATTACCATTCCTGCTTTTGTCTATGATAATTATTCCGATTCCAATAATCTTTATGACCGGAAGTTTGAATTAAAAAGCGCCAATACGGACGGGTTTACCCTTTCGGTTTACTGGCACACAACCCAAAAAAACCTGAAGACAGAACTGGTCAATATGCTGGGGAAATTTATCTTTACTTACAATAACTCAACTTCTGTGGCTAAAATGGTGTATATTAATGATGAAACCAATACGGTGGGGGAAATTTCAGCACAGAAAGACTCCAGTGTTTCAACCGGAAATGCCGCTTTAGTAACAATGGCATACAGAAGCGAAGAAAACGGCAGCGCTGTTTCTGTTCAAGTCAAGTCTTATGCGGATGACAGCGGGGCTTTTTATGAAACCCGCGTTGCCAAAGAACAGAATGGAACCATGAATACGATTGATTATAAAGAAGAAGTAAACGGTACAGGCGAGGTGACCTATCAGGCAATGTCTTCTGATGGCAGTAATTATATGCCTGTGGTTGGTAGTTCTGCTTCCTCTGCTTATACGGATTCTTATGATACAAAAGTAACTGCAACTACAGAAAGCGCCTTGAATGACAAAACAGCCATTGAAGACACTTTGAACACCAGCGGGTTGATTGTGATTGATGTAACAGGCGCTGAAGCGGGGGCTTCTTATCTGGTTTTAAACTCTTCAGGACCTGCTTCTGATATTGCTTTGACTGGTCTTTCAGCAAACTCAGCTTATTTTATAGGCTATGCCTATGGAGTCAAATCAGGTCAGATACAGCTGGAAATCTGGAAACCTGCAAACTATACTTCAGGAGCGGCGTTAAAAATTTACAAAAGAACTGCTGCAAATTATACTTTTGTTAATCAGAGTGTGAGCGCTGCTCTTCAGAATACTTCCAATATCACCGTTCTTCCAGCGGTCGGAGCAATTCTGGTAAAAGAAGATTTTAAAGATTTAACAGGATGGAAAGAAGGATTTTTAACCTTCTCATTTGTCCTGAAAAAAGGATTGAATATTCTTGATACGACAGATACCGCCAGTATTACTTCTCTTAAAATTATCCGCCCGGATAACACTGAGTATGTGATTGACCCAAACACAGTCTGGGGAGTGAACACAAATCCTTATAAAGGGTATTTTGTCTATACCGCCAATAACTATAAACTTTTTGCAGTGGTTGATACTTCTGTCAATACTACAAATGCTTCTTCCTACAAAGGGATTTATAAAATTGATGTCAATAACGGAGCCGCAGTTTATTCGCTTAATCTGGAAAATATCAGCGATACAATGGGTCATGTCTCAAATATCGGGGCAGTTGTCAATACAAGCGGTCAGACTGTCATTTCCTGGACAGCTCCTTCCAATGCATCGGGCGTTAGCGGATACCGTGTCCTGATTTTTGAAACCACAACAAAAATAGACGGAACAAAAGATTATGAAAACTGGGCAAAGCTGGTTTACAATTCTTCTAAAACCATGATTACAGGAACCACCCACACCCTTCCTTCCGAGATTGTCCTGAAATCTGGAACTGAATATGCTATTAAAGTTGAAGCGCTCAATGGGGCAGGAGGCAGTTTCTACACATCCAACCTGATTTACCGATCTACTAAACAATCCTACACTCCAACCAGTACAACCAAATCAGACATCGATATTAATACTGCTTTTGTGATGAGTTTGAAAAAAGAATATGAAGCAGCGTATCTTGAAAGTCAATCTCAGACTTATCTAGGATCTTTCTGGGTTCTTTTTCTCGCAAAACGGGGAGGACTGTATCTGGATATGACAGACAGCTCAACTATTTCAACTATTACGATCACAAGACCTGCTTCTCAAACCTCATGGACTATTTCTCCAAATATTGATTATGCAGCCGGGTATAATTCCACCACTTTTCTTTATAATGGCTATATGCAGTGGGGGGAAAACTGGAGAGTAAAACTTTTTATGGTCGGAGGTTTTAATATAGGAGCTTACGGTACTCTTGCAGGAGATTACACAGTGACAATGACCGATAATTTAGGCCGAAACGCAGTCAAAACCCTAACCATGACTTCATCGACTGATCCTATGACAGGATATCCAAACGGTATCTCTTATAACAAAGACACAAAAGTTGTAACATGGACAGGCGTAACCGGTGCAAATGGGTACCGCGTCGCTATTTTTAAAGACTTATCACTTGCCAGTGTATGGGGAACCGGGACTCCAACTGCTTATAAAGAGAATTTTTCCAAGATGGTTTTCAATTCAGCAATCCTTGGCACTATTACAACCAATTCCTACACACTTCCTTCCTCTGTTACTTTTGAAGCAGGAGCAGCCTACTATATTATGGTCGATGCTTTTGTCAATACCACCGTTTCAAACATTGGAGCTCTCGATTCTACAGTCAATTTTATGCATAGAGCAACTCCTACAGCAGTCACAGTTCAATAATTTTTTTCTTTCAGCAAGGGATTTTTCCCTTGCTTTTTTCCCTCTTTTTTGTTCCCTTTAAATTCCATGAAACAAAAACACTTTAACATTCCGATTTTTATTCCCGAACTGGCTTGTCCTTTTCAGTGTATTTTCTGCAACCAGAAAAAGATAACGGGGCAGGCGTCCATCCCTTCCGAAAAAGAAATAACAAACTTGATCGAAAAATATTTAAAAACAATAGACACTCAGAAATCAGCGGTTGAAATTGCTTTTTTCGGCGGAAATTTCACAGGGCTTCCCTTAGCAAAACAGGAAACGCTTTTAAAAGCTGTAACGCCGTATTTTCACTCAGGCATATCGGGAATCCGGATCTCTACCCGACCGGATTTTATCAATAAAAATAATTTAAGTCTTTTAAAATCTTATTCAGTCCAGACAATCGAACTGGGCATTCAGTCTTTTGATGATGAGGTTTTAGAAAAATCAAAAAGAGGCTATGATTCTAAGAAAGCTGTTTCTGCCTGCCGGATGGTGAAAAAGATGGGTTTTAATCTGGGTATTCAGATGATGTCGGGTCTGCCCGGAAGCACTCTGGAAAAAGAAATGGAAACAGCCTTTTATGCTTCCCGCCTTCAAGCAGATATGGCAAGAATTTATCCTGTGGTCGTGATTCGGGATACGGTTCTTGAAAAATTATTTGATGAAAAAAAATATCTGCCGCTGAGTCTGAATGAAGCTGTAAAAAGAAGCTGCCTGCTTCTTCAATATTTTGAGAGTAAAAATATTCCCGTTATCCGTCTCGGCCTTCATCCTTCTGAAGGGCTTCTTTCAGGCAGGGACATTGTAAGCGGACCTTTTCATCCCTCTTTCCGCGAACTGGTTTATTCAGAAATCTGGAAATCAATTCTCTCTCCTCTTCTGGAAGAAAGAGAAAAAAAAAGCAAGAAACTGACTCTCAGGGTTTCTCCCTCAGAAGTCAATTATGTTTCAGGGTATGATTCTTGCAATAAAATAATGCTTTTGAATTTTTTCTCCAGGGTCCGGATTCTTCCTTCTGAAAAATTAAATGGGAGATACTATGAGACAGAATGGAGTTAGAACGCGTAGGAAAAAGAAGCCGTATAGTAAAGACTGTTTTTTAATTTTACTTTCTCATGGTCAAGAGAAACAGAAAGAACTAATCCTATTAAGTTTATTTTATACACAACTGAATCAGGCTGTCGATTATTGAAAACTATACCTTGTTATCATTGATATTTGTAAGTTTATTAGAAAAGGTAGTTGTCTTTTCTTATGCAATCTTTCATAGCTTTTTTTGGTTATTAATCAGAGCAGTACGGTCACTGAGCACAGCCGAAGTGACACCTCGACTCCGCTCGGTGTCCGAGTTAATTTAAACAATAATCGACAGCCTGATTGTTTCAAAATAGACTTAATATAAAAGAAATTTATTTTTTTTCTTTTTTTCTTCTTTCAGGCGGATATATCTCAAAGCCGATTCCCGATCACTGAAATGAACCGTCTCATCTTTGAAAATCTGGTACTCTTCATGACCTTTTCCGGCAATGATCACCAAATCTCCCTCTTCTGCCATATCAATCGCTTTTTCAACCGCTTTTTCCCGATCTATAAAGACAGAATAGAGTTCTTTATTATCAAACGCTTTTTCAATATCCTGAATAATCGAAAGAGGGTCTTCACTCCTTGGATTATCGGAAGTCAGAATAACAAAACTGCTGTATTTGAGCGCTGCTTTTCCCATCAGAGGCCGTTTCCCCTTATCACGATCCCCGCCCGCTCCAAAAACAGTAATGATATTAATCGGGTTTAATGCCTGTGCCGTTTTTAAGACATTTTCAAGCGCATCAGGGGTATGGGCGTAGTCGATAATCACTCCAAAACCAAGGCTGTTTTCCACTCTTTCAAACCGTCCTTTGACTTCAACCTCCTTCAGCCCTGCTTCCACTGAATTTGGATCGGCTCCGAAAAAAACAGCCGCTGCTGCCGCTGTGAGGGCATTGTATATGTTAAAAAAACCAAGCATCGGGGTATCAATGCTATAATCTTTTTTTTCATAAAGTATATGAAAAAGATTGTGATAAATATTCATGGAAGAGGAAATCCCCTGCCAGTCTGCGGGATAATGGATTCCATAAGTCTGGTAGGGCAGATGATTGATAGAGAGTGATTTTTTCAGTTCTTCAAATTCAGGAATATCCCGGTTGATCAAAGCCATTTTTTTTTCTTTTGAACTTTTTGAAAGAAGGGTGAAGATTTGAAGTTTTGCTTTTAAATATTCTTCAAAAGTTTTATGATAATCCAGATGATCCTGCGTCAGATTGGTGAAAACAGCCATATCCAGATCAATTCCATAAACACGGCTCATAGAAAGCGCATGGGACGAAATTTCCATTGCAACGGCTTTGCACCCTTTTTCTTTCATTTCATGAAACATTTTAAAAATTTCATAAGATTCGGGGGTTGTGTTCTCCGCTTTTATTGACTCATCTCCGATGAGATACTGAATCGTTCCGATAATTCCTGTCTTGATTCCCATCACAGCCAGAATAGAACGGATCATATAAGTGGTGGTGGTTTTTCCGTTTGTTCCTGTAATGCCTACGATGAAAAGATCTTTATCAGGGTGATGAAAATAGGCTTTGGATAAAAGCGCCAGCGCTTTTCGGGTATCTTCCACAAAAAAAATATTTTCATGGGGTAAGGCAAGCCCATTTTCTGCAACAATATAAACTCCTTTTTTAAGCAGGTCGGGTATATATTGGTGAGAGTCGGTTTTAGATCCTTTTAAGGCTACAAAAACATCGTTTTTCTCTGCTTTTCTGGAATCGTAAACAAGATGGTTCAATTCTTTTTCACTTCTTTTTTCATCACAGATTCCAGGCATAAACTGGAACAATTCTTTTAACTTACGCATAGGATTTTCCTTTTTATGAAATCGATCGATTATTTTAATTCAGGTTGTTTTTTTTTATAAACTTGTTAATATATAAAAATAGAGTAAGATTCTTTAGCAAAAGAATCTGCGGAAACCCTCCGCATTATTTTCAGGAAACACCCTGAGTTTAAAAAAGACCGCTTGAAAATTTTTCAGGCGGTCTAAAATCAATTTCTTCCGTTGTTGTTATAAGGTTTTTTCAGTTTTTGATACTGCTCCAGACTGATTTCCTCAAATTCTTCCTGTTCGTTGAAAATATAAATTAGTTTCTTATCATAATCAATTTCTTTAATAAAATAAGTTCCTTTTTTAAAATAAAGGGTGTCGCCGATTTCAGGAAAGTCTTTATAAAGCTCTTTATAAGCATCATATTCGTAATTCAGACAGCACATCAGTCTTCCGCAGACGCCGGAGAGTTTTGAAGCGTTGATATGAAGGTTTTGTTCTTTTGCCATTTTCAGGGAAATGGATTTTTTATGGGTTTTAATCGTTGAACAGCAGAAAGGACGGCCGCAGATGCCGATCTGGTTGAAAAATTGGGAAAAATCCCGGATCCCTACCTGATGAAGCTCAATTCTGGTTTTGAAAATTCCTGCCAGCTCTTTCACCAATTCCCGGAAATCCACACGGGTTTCCGAATAAAAATTAAAAAGGATTTTATTTCCTTCAAAAAAACAATACACATTAATCAGCTTGATTGCCAAATTGTGCTCTTTGATTTTCTTGACCCCGACTTCAAAAGCTTCTTTTGATTTCGTTTTCATCTCATTTCGTTTTCGAAACTCTTCTTTCGATACAGGTTTAAGGACTTTTTGAAACTTTTCAGGGTGAGTTTGAAATTCCTGATAAGATTCAAAACTGACCGCAGCAGGCTCTAGATAGCTCATATCCCTGCCATGCCTGGTTTCGATAATGTAGAGGAGATTCGGCTTGATTTCAAGGCTTTTTTCATCGTACTGAAAAAGCTCTACTTCTTTATTGTATCCCACGCGCATATAAATTAAATTCATCTTATTTCCATCCTTCGACTTTTAAATCTATAATCAATCCCTTAATCATTTTCATTTTATCGAGCATCATGAGCGTATTAATCTGCTTGGTAATAACTTTTTGTCCGAGATCTTTCACCTCGTTATCCAATTCTTTATAAATCCTTAAAACATTTGTTTTTCCAGTCATTCTATTGCGTTTCTGATAATCCAGAAAGCGGTAGTTCTGGTTCATTTTCTTTAAAAATCCGGATAAGAGATTCCGGTATTCTTCCACAGAGGTTTCTGTCGTATTTTGATAAACTTTTTTCTCAGCTTTTTCAAGAGTTTTTAAAAATTCATCAATATCTGAAACAAATTTTTTATTTTCTACTTCCTGAATCGCCGATTCAAATTTTTTTGAACCGATTTCAGAAGAATTGTTAAAATCATCTTTTTTCCGTATCCCCTGATTTTTATTCTGATTCAACTGAAATTTTTTACGGTATTCCTCAGGAGTCAAAGCGTCTAACATCGCCTATCCTTTGAGCATGGTGCATTTTCCGTTAAAATATGCCCCTGCCTCAACAATAATGTTTTTAGCGGTTACTTCACCTTTCAAATAACCTGAAGAAAGCATCTTAACCTTGCCGTTGACCTTGATTTTTCCTTCTACTTTTCCGCCGATGATGATTTCATCTGCTTCCAGATCCAGATAAGCGATCCCTTTTTCTCCAATCAAAACCTGAGTTTTCCCCTTGATTTTTCCTGAGAAAAAACCGTCAATTCTTAAAATTCCATCTATTTCAAAATCGCCTTTCAGCTTGGTTGATTCGCCTACAATACTATTGATCATTTGAATTTGTCCCTTTATTCAGTTTAGCTTTAAAATTTATACTATTATCGGGGGAAAAATAAAATCCAATTTAAAATTCTTTAAAAAAAGATTTCTTTATTGACTTTCAATTTCTACAATACGGGTAATCACCATGGGATTTTGGTGAAATTTACTTTGGACATATCTTTCAATCCCTTTTTTCACCAGGTTATTCAATGCGTTATAATCCAGCCCCTTATTGTGGATATATTCAATCACAACCCTGCTGATAATTCCCTTTACCTCTTCCTGAATGCTTTTTAAATCATTCCCGATAAAAAAACCTTTGCTGATCACATCTGGAATACACTCTATCTCATCCCCCAGTACCCGAACTCCGGCGATAGCGATAATAACCCCGTCTTCGCTCATTGTTTTTCGTTCACGGATCAGTTTATTCACATCCCCTACCATTGTCCCGTCCACAAAAACGCTGTTTAATAGGATATTATCTACAATTTCAGCCTTGTCTTGTGAAAGTTCAATCACATTGCCGTTTCTGGCAAGAATCACATTTTTATCCGGCCAGCCGAGTTTCATAACCATATCTGAGTGATGCATCAGATGTCTCGGTTCCCCGTGAACCGGCATGAAAAATTTTGGTTTAATCATGCGAAGCATAAATTGAAGCTGATCCCGGGTGGCATGCCCAGAAACATGGATCTGTTTAATTCCTTGATAATAAACCTCAGCGCCTTGAAGTACAATATTGTTGATAATCTTTGAAACCACTTTTTCATTTCCAGGAATAACAGAAGCAGATAAAATAACCGTATCTTCCGGTCTGATTTTAATGGATTTATGGAGCCCCTGGCTAATCAGGCTTAAGGCGCTCATCGGTTCTCCCTGAGAGCCGGTAGTAATCAAAAGCTGTTTATCTTCAGGATAGCTTTTCAAGTTTTTTGAGTTTAGAATATTCGCATCATCTACATTAATATAACCGAGTTTTTTAGCAATTTCAAAATTGCCTTCCATGTTTCTTCCGAAAAGAGCCACTTTTTTTCCCATTTCGATCCCAAGTTTTGCAACCTCTCCCACTCTCAATATATTGGAAGCAAAGGTCGCAACAATAACTCTTCCGGGTGCGTCTTTAATCAGTTTTTTTAAGTTTTCGCTGACATCTTTTTCAGTCATATCCATAAAACGGCGTTCCACATTGGTAGAGTCGGACATAAGAAGCTGAACGCCTTTTTCACCCAGAGCGCTGAAACGGAAAAAATCAAAAATATGCTGATCATTGCCTTCATTATCAATTTTAAAATCTCCCGTATGAAGAATCACTCCCTGAGGGGTGGATAAAGCGATGGAAAAACTGTCTGGGATACTGTGGTTGACAGAAATAAATTCAGCCTCAAAATCTTTACTGACCTTAACAAGAGAACGGCTTCCGATAACTCTTAAATTGTCTTGTTCATAGACAATCCGGTGTTCATTGAGTTTTCCTTTGATCAGCTCTATGGCAAGTTTTGGAGCATAAATGGGGACATGGCTGAATTCTTTGTAAAGAAATGGGATTCCTCCAATGTGGTCTTCGTGCCCGTGGGTAATGAGAATGGCTTTTAATTTTTCTTTTTTTGCCCGGATGTAGCTAAAATCGGGAAGGATCAGGTCTATTCCTAAAAATTCTTCATCGGGAAACATAATTCCGCAATCGATAATCACCATTTCTTTCTGGCTTTCAATCACCATCATATTTTTTCCGATTTCTCCCAAACCTCCCAGAGGAATAATTTTGATCGGGAATTCGCGGTTTTTATAAGCTGGTTTTCGGGGTCGTTTTTCTTTTTGTGTTTTATTTTCTTGTATCATGATTTAATCTCCAATTTCTCTTTGTTTTGAAAAGAAAGCTCTTTCGGGAAAAGCTTTCCGCTTTTATAGGGAAGAACAGCATAGGCAGCCAGTTTCCCTTCTTTTACAAAAACTTCATCATAAAGTCTTTCTATGTCTTCTTTTTTTACTTTCTCTATTTCCCGGATCATCTTTTGATAGTCGGGAAGCTGACCGTGCCAGAAATATGAGTTTGCGTTTTTCTGCATCCGATAGCTGACTGTTTCCCGATTGAATATCAATGAGCTTTTCAGTTGAGCTTTCGCGATTTTTAATTCTTCCTCACTGACAGGAATTTCTTTTATATTTTGAAATTCTTTCAAAATGCTTTCAAAAATCTGGGATATATTTTTTTTCTGGGTTGAGGTTAAAACTCCAAATATTCCAGTTGATTTCTCAAACTGGATAAAGCTTTGAATCGAATAACAGAGCCCTTTTTTTTCGCGGATAGAAAGATAAAGTCTTGAAGTTGAGTTGGAACCGAAAATACTGTCTAAAACCAAAAGTGCGTATTTTCTTTTATCAAACAGGGAAAAGGTTTCCATTCCTGCCATAAGATGAACCTGCTCCACTTCTTTTTCTTTATACCCGGTTCTGTAATAAAAAAGAGAGGGTTCTTTTTCAATCTTTTCAGTTTTTCTCATGGGTTGAATGAGACTTAAAAATTCAAGTATTTTTTCTTTTTCAAATTTTCCGCTGACTGAAACAATGACATTGTCAGGGTTATACCAGGTTGACCAGTATTTTTGAATTTTATCTTTTTCACTTTCCAGAATAATTTCTTTTTTTCCGAGAATCGGCCATCCGATATAAGAGTTTTCAAAAATACTCTCATAAAACAGATCCATGACATTCTCTTCAGGGTTGTCTTCATACATGGCGATTTCTTCGACAATGACCTTTTTTTCCTTTTCCAGTTCTTTTTTTGGAAAAACAGGCTGGAAAACAATATCAGCAAGAACATCCAGAGCTTCCAAAACAAAATCAGCAAGAACTTTCACATAAAAAAAAGTATTATGTTTATCTGTAAACGCATTCAGATATCCGCCGTACTTTTCAATATCCTTATTAATCTGGATGAAATCCCTTTTTTCTGTACCTTTAAATACCATATGTTCCAAAAGGTGTGAATATCCCATGATTTCAGTGTTTTCCGTGTAGGAACCGCATCCGATATGAAACCCGACACTCGCTGTTTCTGTATGGGGCATATAATCAAAAATTACCCTAAGCCCATTATCAAGCTTAACTACTTCAACCCATTCATTTTGCATATAAATCCTTTATATTAAGGAGTTTTAGCTTTAAAATAAAAGATGAAAAAATAGAAAAAAAAGACTGAATTCAATCAGTCTTTTCTGGAAAATTAAGAAAAAGAAACAATAGAAATTTTATAAATCTTTAATGCTTATGCTTATTTTACCTGCGTTGTCAATCCCAATCACTTTCACTAAAACCGAGTCTCCCTCATTCAGGACATCCTCAACTTTTCGGACTCTCTGGCTGGAAAGATTGGATATGTGGCAAAGACCTTCTCTTCCTGCCGCAAGTTCTATAAAAGCTCCAAAATCGACCACTCTTCTGACAATACCTTGAATCTTATCGCCTACTTTAATATCCCGGACATAATAAAGCACTCTTTCATAAACTTCCTGAGCCTTATGAATGTCTGAGCTGACAATTTTAATTTCTCCATTATCCGCAATATCGATTTTAACTCCGGTTTCTTCCACAATTTTTTTAATCGTTTTTCCGCCGGGACCGATCAGATATCGGACATTGTCGGGGTTTGCCATTATTATCAGTATTTTTGGCGCAAAATCAGATATTTCTTCTCTCGGTTTAGCAAGAACCTGAGTCATTTTATCGAGAATATGAAATCTTGCTTTCTTCGCTTCTTCCAAAGCTTCCCCCAGAAGATCAACAGAAATTGCATCCAGCTTAATATCCAGCTGAAAAGCGGTAATTCCGTCCAGTGTTCCGGCAACTTTAAAATCCATATCTCCATAATGGTCTTCTAAACCTTGGATATCAGTCAGTATTTTATAAGCGTCTTTTGTTTTATTAAACATCAATCCCATTGCAATTCCGGCAACCGGAGCTTTGATAGGGACTCCTCCATCCATCATTGCAAGACATCCTGAACAAACTGTAGCCATTGAAGATGAACCGTTTGATTCCATAATTTCAGATACCAGACGGATTGTATAGGGAAATTCGGTTTCATTTGGAATAACAGCTTCTAAAGCTCTTTCCGCAAGATACCCGTGTCCTACTTCTCTTCTCCCGGGAGCGCCTACTCTTCCGGTTTCTCCGACTGAAAATGAAGGAAAATTATAATGAAGCATATAGCGTTTGCTGGATTCTCCCTCAATATCGTCCACTCTCTGCTGATCTGAAACAGATCCCAGAGTCAAGACTCCCAGAGACTGCGTTTCGCCTCTGGTAAAAAGGGAAGAACCGTGAACCATCGGTAGTACTCCGGTTTCAACAGCAATTAATCTGATTTCATCAGGTTTTCTTCCATCCACTCTCTGATTATCTTTAAAGAGCTTCTCTCTGACCATGTCATACTCTAAATCATGAGCCGCTTCTTTCACCTGTTTTAAAACAGATTTATCTTCAGGATACTTTTCTTCAAAATGTTTCTGAATAGATTTATAAGTGTCTTCTATTGCTTGTGCTCTCTCCTGTTTTTGTCCAACTGAGAGCGCCTGCTGAAATAAATTTTCAGCATATTCTCTTACTTCCTGATCTATTGATTCAGGTCTTTTAAATAAAGCAACCTCTTTTTTTGCTTTTCCTGCTTTGCTTCTTAATTCTTCTTGAAGCTGAATGATTTCAAGGATGACTTTGTAGCCTTCTTTGACAGCCTGAATCATTTTTTCTTCAGAGACAAAAGAAGCACCGCCTTCAATCATCGTAATTCCGTCTTTTGTACCGGACACAATTACGCTTAAGTCAGACTTGTCCAATTCTTGAGGAGTGGGATTTACGATATATTCGCCGTTTTTCAGACAAACCCGGACAGCCCCTACAGGACCGCCGAAAGGAATATCTGATATTGTCAGAGCCGCACTGCTGGCAATGACGGCAAGTATATCAGGCGAATTTTCATGGTCGGCAGCCAGAGTCATCGGAAGAATTTGCACTTCATTTCGAAATCCTTCAGGAAAAAGAGGTCTTAAAGAACGGTCAATAAATCTGGAAGTCAATACTTCCCGATCACTTGGTTTTCCTTCTCTTTTGAAAAAACCGCCCGGAATTTTTCCGGCAGCATAAAATTTTTCAATATAGTGCACTGAAAGAGGGAAAAACCCCGGATCTTCCATAGCGTCTTTTCCCATGACCGCAGGAGCAAAAACAACTGTATTTCCATACTGAACCATCACTGATCCGTTTGCCTGCTTAGCGATTTTTCCTGTTTTGATAATGAGTTTCTTTCCTCGATACTCTAATTCTACCTGTTGCTCCATTAAATCCGCCTTATATTAATCTCATCCTTATTTTCTGATGCCGAGTTTTTTAATCAGTTCTCTGTAACGATCATAATCGTTGTTTTTTAAATATTTGAGCATTTTTTTTCGTGAAGAAATTAATGTTAAAAGTCCTTTTTTAGAATGGACATCTTTTTTATGAATCTTTAAGTGTTCAACTAATGACTGAATTCTTGCTGTCATCAGTGCAACTTGAACTTCTGCCGAACCGGTATCCTGAGGTTTCCTTGTAAACTCAGATATGACCTGCTGTTTTTTTTCTTTTGCTAACGACATTCGTTACTCCTTTTATGTAAGTGGTATTTTTTTCTATTCAATCAAATCATTTAGATTTTTTTTGCTTTCAGTCATGATAAAAAAAAGAACTGAATCTTCGTAAAAAATAATGAATTAAAATATAATAGCAAAGCTTTTTAATAGCAAACAAATTTGTAAAAAAGAACTTTATTCATGATGAAAAAAAAATTATTTCTAATGGTGGGAAAAACACCTCTCGTCTGTGAAGACCATAGCTATTTTTTTCTCATTACAGGCTTCTATCACTTCAAAATCCCTTACTGAGCCTCCCGGCTGGATAATCGCCGTAATTCCTTCGCAAGCGCACAAATCAATTGAATCTCTAAAAGGGAAAAAACCATCCGATGAAATAGATGCTCCTTCCAGACTGACTCCGATTTTCGATTTCTTTTTTGCTTTGATGATCGCCTGTTCCAAGGCTCCTACTCTATCTTGTTCTCCAGTTCCGACTGCCAGAGTTACGCCGTTTTTTGCAATAACAATTCCGTTTGAGCGGACGCCGATATTGACATACCAGCTAAAAAGAAGGTCATCGTATTCTTTTTCAGTGGGTTTTCTGATACATTCGATTTTTTTCTGTTCTTTATTGACAGCAGAGGGGGTGAGAAGGTCATTTTTATCCTGAATTCGGGTGAGATAGGGAAGAGCTAAAATCAGGCTTCCGTCTTGAAGAACCTTGATTTCCGGGATCGCTTCATTGCCGATGTATTTCGGAAGAGAAGTCATGTCAGGGAGTTTTACAATTCTGATTTCTTTATTTTTCTTGTATTTGTCAAAATTTTTAAAAACTTCTAAAGCTTCTTCTGAAAAATCAGGGGCGT
>MIAO01000115.1 GCA_001829155.1 Spirochaetes bacterium GWB1_36_13
CTCAGCTTTCAAACTGATGCCTGGTTTTGATTTTTTGGAAGTGATAATATTGACCACTCCAAAAAGAGCACCTGAACCGTAGGATGCTGAAAAAGGACCCGCGATTACTTCCACTCTTTCCACTGCAATCAAAGGAATGGAGTCTATGATTCCTGTTCCGGCAGAGTGTCCGTTTAAAAGCACTAAAATCCGGGAAGACATGGATGTTCCGGTATCGTCGGATTTCATCCCCCCGATCCAGACCGTTCCGGTAAACCCCGGACTTTCTTTCACATAAAAAGGGAGTTTGCGGTTTAAAAGCTCGGCCAGATTCCGGGCTCCCGATTTTTCGATTTCGCTCTTATGGACTACCGAAACTTTCACCGGGGCAGATTTTTCCCCCCGGCTGAATCGTGAAGCTGTAATAATGATTTTTTCTTTATCTTCAAAAGATATGTCTGCCCAAACAGGCGAAAGAAGGACGAGTGAGAGAAAACAAACAAACAGCTTCATGATAAAATTCCTTACTTTGTATAAGAGCCCAGCATTCCGAAATAAGTGCTTACTGCATTGGAAGACTTAATCAGAGTATTGACTGCATCATCCTTTGTATCAAAAGATACCGGATGAGTGGCGCTGTAAGGAGTTGTTTGTTTGATAGAAGTAGCAGTGAGATCCATATATCGGACAGCAGAATATTTTCCGACCGTAAAATAAGAATAATCGGTTGCCCAGCTTCCACAGGAGGCAGAACTCTCTGTTATTTTGATTGGGAGATAATAAGAATCTCCATACTGAAGAACTTCAAGGATTTCACCTTTTAAGGCAATATGATTTTCAGTATCACAATAATAGGTAAAAAGAGGTGGATTGACATTTTTATCAACCTGAAAACCGTCCCAAGCCGCACTCCAGTATCCTGCGAGTTCGTTTGGAATAGTATCGCTGACTGAGATTCCGGGTTCTGATGTTTTTTTGCACCCGAAAGAAAAGAATACGATCACCAGTATTCCTGCAGTAAGAATTTTTTTGAGACCTTTCATTTGTTTCCTCCATTTGATTTTTTTGGAGGAGTACAGGCATAAATTTTTGACAATTTTCCTGACCCCTTTTTTCCCGAAAGAGTCTTTCTCAAAAGAATACAAAGCCGGTCTTCTGACTCGAAAGATCGTTTTACTCCCGCTGCCTTCCCGGTTTCCCAGTGGCTTTTTTTGCGGTTTCATCCCTTTCTCACAGCGGCGGGTACCGTCGGCGATTTTCACGCCATTCCCGAACACTTTTATTCTTGATTAAGGATTTTAAATATACTGAAGCATTTTTAAATTGCAAAAGAATTTGCCAAGAAGGGCGGTTTTAAACCGGGTGATTTAAAATTGTTTTGTTCAAGATTAAAAGGGCTTTTAATCATTTTTTTTATTAAATTTACTTTTATGAAAAAAACACAACAAATACACGATTCTGGTTATAAATATATTTTTTCTCATAAAGGTTTTATTAAACAACTTCTGCAGTCTTTTGTACCTATGAATTGGGTCAGGGAGATTGATTTTAACGAGATGGAGCAGATAAACTCTTCTTTTATCCGTAAAAATCTTAAAAACAAAGAATCTGATGTTATTTATAAACTTTCCTATAAAAACACTCCGTTTTATCTTTACTTACTTATTGAATTTCAATCTACAGTAGATAAAACCATGCCGTTGCGCATTTTATCCTATGTGATCGATTTTTATGAAGAACTCATTAAAAAAGAAAAATTTTCTGAACTGCCGGAAGTTTTTCCTGTTTTAATCTATAACGGTAATGAAAAATGGACTGTACCTGATAATATGGCTCACATGATTTCTACTCATACGAAAGAGCTCCGGGAATATCTACCCAGTTTAAAATATCATAAAATCATTATTAATGAGTTTACCAAGGATAGTTTAATAAAAATCAAGAACCTTCTGGCAGGAATATTTCTTACAGAAAATTTAAAAGAAGGGGAACTGGAAAATTACCAGAAAATATTGGCTGAAATTTTGGTAAAAGAAGTGGATAGTCAGTTAAAAGAAGCTTTTGTCAACTGGTTTTGCAGATTAGTGGACAACGAGAATATAAAACCTATCCAGGATATTTCACACATAACTTTAGAGGAGGCTAAGACAATGTTTGCTCAAACTATCGAAAAAATCAAGAAATCCGAAAGAAAGGAAGGAATTAAGGAAGGAATTAAGGAGGGGATTAAGGAGGGGAAAATAGCGGCTGCTTTTAAAATGAGAGAAGAAGGAATGGCTCTGTCCCTGATTTCCAAAATTACAGGATTTTCTGAGGCTCAGTTAAAGAAAATATTCAAGAATTAAATTTTTTATCTTCCCATGTCAAAATTTGTGAGTCTTTTTTTTCAAAACACTTTCATGGAAAAAATTTTTATCTGTTATTTTGCGTTTCGTTTCTTCAAATTGAAACTTTTTGAAAAATTAAGGCGTTTGTTATTGATTTCATTTATATTTATATTTTATTATTCAGGAAAATAAAAGAGGGATAGCCCCGGAGGTCTTGTATGATAGCTCTTGAAGAAGTGAGAAAAACTTATCTTCTCGGAAAAACCAAGGTAGAAGCTTTAAAAGGAGTTACTTTTCAAATCAATAAAGGTGAAATGGTCTGCCTGATGGGACCGTCTGGAAGCGGAAAATCGACTTTATTAAATCTGGCAGGATGTCTGGACCGCCCCGATTCAGGAAAAATCTGGATCGATGGGGAAGAGGTCAGCTTATACAGCCTGAAAAAACTGGCAGGCATCCGTTCTTCCAAGATTGGGTTTATCTTTCAGGCATTCAATTTGATTCCCGTGATCAATGTTTATGAAAACATAGAATTCCCTCTCATGATAAAAAAAGAAAAGATCAGTGAAAAAGAAAAAAAAACAAGAATTGACAATCTGATTCAGGCAGTGGGGCTTGAAAAATTTGCAAAACACAGACCGGATGAACTTTCCGGGGGGCAAAGGCAGAGAGTCGCAATTGCCAGGGCACTGGTTTCATCGCCTGAGATTGTTTTTGCCGATGAACCGACCGCTAATCTGGATTCTGAAACCGGTAAAACAATTTTAGAGCTTTTAGCAAGCCTGAATCAAAATAAAAAAACCACTTTTGTATTCGCCACCCACGATCCTTCCATTACCCGCTATGCAACCAGCCTTTTTCAGATGAAAGACGGAATCCTTTCCAAAAAAGAAATTTGAGGCATCAATGAACACAGTTAAAAATTTTATTAAGCTTTCTTTCAAGAATATCAGGAGGCACCCGGTTAAAAATTTTTTGATCGGGATCGTGATTTTTCTAGCCAGCATTCTTTTTTTATTCAACGGATCATTAAAAGAAAACGCAGAGTCTGCCTGGAAAGACTATTTTTCCAGAACTTTTACCGGAGATTATCACATCACTTCGTATCAGGGTCTGGATAGAGACTACACCCTGCCTTCCTTCACTCTTCCCAGAAAAATGATTTCAAGTCAAATCATCGATTATCTTGATAAGAATCAAGTGGTTTATTCAAAAAGAATTAAAATCGGCGCAGCTGTCTATGATGATAAAAAATCAGAGTTTAAAGGAAGCCTGCCCGCATTAATCGGCATAGACTGGGAAAAAGAACTGGCGCTTCTTTCAAACTTAAAAATAGTTTCAGGCCGGTTTGATCCCGATCTTCCAAACGGGATTCTGGTCTGGAAAGAATATGCCGACAGCTTGAAATGGAAAGCGGGCGATGAAATTACCCTTTATATGAAAGACACAGAAAAAAACACCTACCCTTATTCGTTTCGGGTGATGGGGATTGTCAATCATCAGGAAGGAGCGTCTCTTGAGGGAAAGGGGGTGATTCAGATGTTCCCCGCTTTGTTTGTTTCTTATCAGTATCTGGCTCTCCAGCTCGGGATTGAAGACAATCAGGCGGTTGAAATCGCAGTCTGGGACAAAGAGGGAAAGTATGAAAAAGATTTAAAAAAACTGGCAGAAGAAAACAGTCTGCAGTATTTTCAGGGTACCCAGGGCTATGGAATTGTTTTTGGGATTGTTGAGCTTTTAGGATTTTTCGGATCTTCCATTGCCGCTTTGATTCTGGTGATTCTGGTAGTAGCTACTTTAAACCTGAATATGATGGGATTTTTTGAAAGACGCAAAGAAATCGGCTCGCTGGTGGCGATGGGTGCCAGACCTTTTTGGCTGGTAGGGCTTTTACTGATGGAAATGGTTGTTTTTGCAACCCTTGTTTTTGCTCTTGCCTGCGGTTTTTATTTTATCCTGACCCAAACGGGGGGGAAGGGAATTGATTTTGGAGAAATGGCAGTTTTTTTTGCGGGAAAGAAATTTACGGCAGGATTTGAATTACAATCGGTGGTCAACGGATATCTTACGATTCTGATTGTTTCTTTCATCTCATCGATTTATCCTATTTATCTGACCACAAAAATAAACCCGGTGGATGTTTTTAGAGAGGCGGAAATATGACAAAAGCAAAAATACCTTTTCAGAATGTGTTGAGACATCGATTTTCTTCACTTATCTTTATTTTAATTTTCGCTGTTTCCTCATTTGTTTTGTACTGGAGTTTTGGTTATGCAAATCTGATTTCCAGTATTTTAAACGATTCTTTTTATGACAGTTACGGAGATATGGTTTTTTTTACAGACTATTTTGAAAAAGATAAAATCCAAACTCTGATTCAAGACCCCTCAATTGAACGAGTTGTGCTTGACCGTGAAATTCAGGGTATTTTAGAAAATCCCGAAAAAAGCGATCTGGTAATTTTATCCGAACTGACCCCGGACAATCAAAACCGGTTGAAACGCTATATCAGACCCGTGGTGGGAACGCTTCCAAAAAATACTGAAGACATTGTGGTGTCTGAGTTTTTAAAAGAGGGGCAGTATCAGCTGGGCGAGACAGTGACCATGCAGATATCCACGCCGGATAAAGTGATTAATGCGAAAAAATTTAAAGTCTGCGGAATCACAAAATCAAGCGGATGGAAGGGGCTGGGAAGCGCTTTTTTGATTACTGAAGAGAGTATGACCGAGCTTTTAGCCTCCAATCGGCATGCCAATGTGATTTCGGTTTTTTTAAAAAATAAAAATGAAACAAGAGAAGCCAAAAAAGAAATTTATCAGGGGATTAAAAAGACTTTGGAGGAAAACAAACTGGAAATCAAAGACTCATGGATGACTTATGAACAGATGGACAAACTCGCCAGTTTTTCAGGTTTATTCGCATCGGTCAAATCTTTGGTGATGATTCTTTTTTTCCCTCTGATCGGCGCAGTCTCGGCAGCGATTGTCTGGATGTACGCTTTTCGAAGAAGAAAAGAGCTTTGGACTTATTCAGCGTTGGGAATGACTCACGGAAGCATCACGGTTTTAATGGCGTTTGAATACTGGATCCTGACTTTGACAGGTATTATAACTGGTTTAGGGATAGGTTCATTTACATCTTACCTTGCTGAAAAAGCCAATATCTGGTTTCGGTTTTCCTATACTTTTGTCAGCCCCCTCCTTACGGAAATTCACACTGGGGACATTGTGCTGATTGTGATGTTTTTATTGTTATGTGTTACTTTTTGGATAATTCCGCCTTTAAAGAGGATTGTAAAAGCTCCTCCGTTTAGTTATTAAATTTTAAAGAAAATCAAAAAGGAGAAAGGATGAAAAAGATCATTTTGATATTGCTTCTTTTATGGATTCCCTCTTATTTTTTTGCCCTTTCCGGTGAGGAAATTCTCAAAAAATCGGATGAACAGTGGGTCCCCGATATCTGTTCCTATCTTTTGACCATGAAAACCATTGAAAGCGGCGGAGATGAAAAAGAAAATCAGTTTAAGGGTTTTAAAAAGGGAAGCGTGAAAAATGTGATGACCGTAGTAAAGCCCAAAAAAATATCGGGATCGGTCTTTTTAAGAAAAGACGATGTGATTTTCAGTTATTATACCACCAATCATAAACTGAACAAGGTGGCTTATCAGTCCCTTTTTATGGGAAGTCTTTTAAGCTATGGAGATGTTTTAGCCACAGAGCTTTCCTTTGACTACAATGTTTCAAAGACCGAGGAAACCGGAGAAGATTATATCCTTACCCTCACGCCGAAACAAGGGCAAAGCGGATATGGAAAAGTGGTGATTCAAATCGGAAAAAAAGACTTTTTGCCCAAAAAAAGAGATTATTACGCTCTTTCAGGCATTCTTTTAAAAAGTTGTGTTTTTAATAAAATTGAGTTTGACGGGAAAAATCTTTCCTATATGGAACAGGAGTTTTTTGAGCCCTTAAAGGAAAGAAAAACGATTGTGAGCCTCAGCAGTGTGGAAATCTTAAAAGATATTCCTGAAAAGTATTATAATGAAAATTTTATTCAGTATTTAAGCGGACTAAAATGAAAAAAATTATTTTACTGCTTTTAGTGATTCCGGTTTTTTCTTTTTCCTATCAGTTTAAAGGAAGTATTTATGCGGAGTCTTCTTATTTAAAAAGAAATGAAAGCTCGGTCTTCAACCCGCAAAACAGTTTGGAGATCGGGGATTTTCAGTATTTACTGAAAGGAAACCTGATTTTTAAAAACGATTTTTCGGATAAAATCAATGGACATATCAATCTTGAAGCACAGTACTACCCATCTTTTTATACCCCTGTCTCTCCTTTTTATGATTCTTCAAACCCTTCTTCGGCTGCACAGACAGAAAAAATATTGATCAAGGAAATGTATCTGGATATTCTGACCTCTGCTATGATCATCAGGGTGGGAAAACAGTTTGTAAAATGGGGGAAAGCTGCTTTTTTTAATCCTTCGGATGTTATTAATCTTAGAAAAGATCCTCTGCGTCCCAATAATGAGGCGGAAGGCAACCCTTTTCTTTATTTTAATTTTCCCTTCCGCTCTTCGTTCTCTTTTGAAATTCTTTCGTTTATCAATGAAAAAGAAAACAGCGGGAAAACAAGAATCAAAAACTTACCCTTGATCCCAAAATTTTCTTTTAGTCTGGAGAGTTTGAGCCTGTCTTGTTTCGGTGTTTTCCAAAATAATAAAAAACCTCTTTTTGCGCTCAATACAGACTATGCGCTTTCTCTTTCTGAAAACACCAATCTGACTTTTTACGGAGAGGGGATTTATAAACTTCGTTCTTACCGTACCCGGTTTGACGATTCTTTCAATCCTGTACCGCTGGGAGACAAAGGAAGGCTTTCTTTTACTCTGGGTCAAAGAAGCAGTGTCAGTTTCAATGAGTCTAAATGGATTGACACGCTGACTTTTACAGCTGAATACTTTTTCAGCAATGAAAACTGGACCCGGCAGGACTATCAAAACTACCTCGGTTTTCTGGCTTCTCAAACCGTTTATTCAGACAAACTGGCAGCGGGAGCTTATTTTGAGCAGTACCGGAATTCCAGGCATTATCTTTACACTTCGCTTTATTTTTCCAATTTTATTTTCACTGATTTTACTTTTGGAAACGATTTTGTATTCAATTTAGAAGATAAAAGCTTTCTTTTTCAGCCCTCTGTTGTCTTCAGTTTTGCGGAGGGCGAAGCGGAAGCAGGGATAAAAGCTCTTTTTTACAGCGGAAAAAAAGACAGTGAATTCGGAAGTCTTTTGGGGGATACAAATCTGATTCTTTTTACCCAGCTTTATTTTTAAAGGAGAAAAACTAATGATTCAAACAGTTCAATTTGGAAATGCGCTCAAAAAACTCGGTTTTGATTTTTACAGCGGAGTGCCCTGTTCTTTTCTCAAAGATTTGATAAACTATGCGCTCAATGAGTGCGATTTTGTCATGGGGGCAAATGAGGGGCAATCAGCAGCGGTTGCGGCGGGAGCTTATCTGGGCGGAAAAAAATCGGTTTTTCTCTGCCAGAATTCAGGTCTGACCAATGCGTCTTCTCCCCTCACTTCTTTGAACAGTGTATTTCAGATTCCTGTTTTAGGGTTTGTGAGTCTTCGGGGTGAGGAAGGAATCGGAGATGAGCCCCAGCACGAATTGATGGGAAAAATCACGGGAGAAATGCTTTCAGCCATGAAAATCAAATGGGAAATCCTTTCAGCCGACCATGAAACAGCCTTAAAACAAATTACAAATGCCAATCAATGGATCGAAAAGAAAGAATCTTATTTCTTTGTGGTGAAAAAAAATTCGTTTGAATCTGTCCCGCTTCTTGAAAAAGAATATCATCCTACCCGTGAGAGAAAAATAAGTTTCAAGGTGCATCCAGAGACCCTTCCCTCCAGAATCGATGTTTTAGAATCAATTGTGAAAAATAAAACCCAAAAAACAGTTTTGATTGCCTCCACAGGCTTTACAGGAAGAGAGCTTTATGAGACAGGAGACAATGAATCCAATCTTTATATTGTGGGTTCCATGGGGCTTGCCTCTTCGATCGGATTAGGACTTGCTCTTGCCAGACCCGACTGGAAAGTGATCGTGATCGACGGAGACGCTGCTTTTCTCATGCACATGGGAAGCCTGACCGGAAATGCCTATTACCGTCCCAAAAATCTTCTTCATATTGTTTTAGACAACCATATCCATGAATCCACCGGCGGGCAGTTTACTTTTTCCTCCAATGCAGACTTTGTCAGAATTGCCTCGGCTTCGGGATATCCTGCCTCTCTTTATCTTCATGATAATGAAGAAATGATTGAAGAAATCAGGCAGTGGGAAAAAGAGCCGAAACTGACTTTTCTTTATCTGAGAATCCGTCCCGGGGTGAAGGATAATTTAGGAAGACCTAAAATCAAGCCTTTTGAAGTCAAGGAACGGCTGATGAAATTTTTAGGAAAAAAAATTGAATAGACACTCAAATTTAAAACTCTGCTGTAATGCCGAAAATAAAAAAACGGGGATAGTCGATGAGCTTTTTCGGTGTATAGCTGATGTTCGTTCCATCATTTTTCAGGATATAATCGTAATCCGCGATATTGGTTTTATTCAAAAGGTTTAAAACCTGAATAAAGCACCCCGCATTCTCAAAAAAGAAAGGCATGGCGAGTTTAATATCGGTACGGTACTGGTAGGGGAGATATTGGTTATTGACCCGTTCCACTAAAATATCATGTTCAAAAGCCATCGTATTGTAGGGAGATCCCGAGAAAAGGGTCTGAGTCAGGGAAATTCTCCATTTCCCGCTGATGGTGTAGTTTAAAGTCAGGTTCAGTTTGTGCCTGAGGTCGAAGTCGGCAGGATACCACTTCTGAAAAGGAGTTTGGTAAATTTCCTCTTCAGAATAAATAGTATAAATATTTCTATAGTAAGTTTTTGCAGAAATTCTTTCTGTTACTTTTCTCATGCTTTTCAGATAAGTGTAGGAAATCCACCCGTCCCAGTGATCGCCCGCTTTTTTTTCGATCCAAACTTCTAAACCGTAGGCATAACCGATCGTTCCATTTAAATAATTTGAAGCCAGGTCTTTGTTGACCAGATCTTTGTAATATTTTCCGAAAACTTCTGTCCGAAAAAGGTATTTTTCAGATTCAATTTCGTTGCCGAAAGTCAGGTGGTAGGCTTTTTCCGGTTTCAAATCAAGATTTCCCTTTTTTTTGTCAAAATATCTCCAATTTCCCGCTTCTTTTTCTCCCGGATACTGGCTGAAAATTCCAGCTCCGAGCTTTAAATTCCAGAAATCAGTAAAAGAAAGCCTGAGATTCAGCCGTGGGTCAAAAATCCATTTTTTAGTCATATTAAACCATTCGCTTCGAATCCCCAAGCGGATAAAAAGGAAATTTTTCACCCATTCCCCTTCTTCCTCAAGATAAAAGGCAGGGTGGATAAAGAGTTTGCTGTTGTAGGAAAAAAAGAGGCTGTCATCTGCATTAAAAAAATTTTCTGTGAGGAATCTTGAGTTAATACTGTTTAAAAAAAACGAAGTTTCAATTCCCAGATTGATCAAATGCTTGGGATTCAGATGAAAA
>MIAO01000116.1:0-69940 GCA_001829155.1 Spirochaetes bacterium GWB1_36_13
CAGCTTCTTCTCTAAATATATCAAATAAGTTATTTTAAACCAACTTTTAAATGGGAAAATCGGATTGACTATCTTAAAGCCTTCCCTGAAAAAAGCCCTGCCAGTTGAACCCGGTTGTTGATATTGTTTTTCTGGTAGATATTCTGGATATGTTTTTTGACTGTATTTTCAGAGACAAAAAGTTTTTCGGCGATTTCTTTGTTGGAAAGTCCTTTCAGGATAAAAAGAGCGACTTCTTTTTCCCTTTCTGTTCCTTCAAAAAAATGGGTATTTTCTCCATGATTTTTTTCTTTTAATTTTCGGATAACAAACCGCAGGATAAATACAAAGTTTAACCCTCCAAACAATAAAAACACAACCTGAACGACCCAGCCGAAAGCCTGGAACCAGTCAGGATGTTTTTTTATCAACATATCGATAATCAGTTTAATAAAAAGAATGGTGAAAAAATAAGCAAAACCGAGCAGATTGTAAAACAGGTTTTTTTTCAATTTTATCTTTTTCCAGTTTGCAATAAACATTCCCAAAAGAAAAAAATCAACCAAAATAATAGCGATACTGTTTATCAGTTTATTCCAGGAAAAAAAGGCGGAGAAGAAAAAAGAAAGAAAGGTTTTTAGAAAAATTAAAACTGCGAGAACAATGAAAAAAAGGTGCAATTTTTTCTGAAATATAATCTCATTAAAATGATAAAAAAGCCCGGGAATAAAATAAATCATCAAAGCCGGGAAAATTCCTCCGAATAAAAGTATTTCCGGTAAAGAGGGAGAATCAAAAAAGAAGCTGTCCTTTTTCAGGTAAGAAAAAATAAAAACATTAATCAGAATCAAAGTCTGGGTAGCCAATAACCCTAAATAGGAGTAAACGACAAGAGATTTTTTGTGGAAAACAAGAGTCAGAACAAGGACGGCTGAAGCAAAGACAAAAAGAAGGTTGGCAAGCCAGATAAAAATGACGGGATGGTTTAAAAGCATTTTTTCTCTCAATTTTTTATTTTCAGCATTTAAAATATAACAATTTGTTTATTAATTTAATGAAATGAAAAATACTCCTTTCGGGTAAGGCGTTTTTTTATAAAATTATCCTTTTTAGCTATAGCTTTTTTATAAAAAATCTTTATCTTTTTTAAGTAGTATATTTTTTAAATGAATCAAATCTTTCAGGAGGTTATTTTTTATGAATAAAATCATCAGTTATTTTGCGGGAAACCGTCTGGTAGTCAATGTTTTTATTTTAGTTGTTTTTGCGGGCGGGCTGTTTTTCTCCTCTTCGCTTCGGCGGGAGATGTTTCCGAATGTGGATATTAAAATGCTGACCATTACCACAGTCTATCCCGGAGCAGCCCCTCAGGATGTGGAGCTGAATGTTTCAAAAAAAATTGAAGATGAGCTTGGAAAAGTGGATGGGCTTGAAAAGTTTATTTCCACTTCTTCTGAAAACATGTCTTTGATTCAGGTTTGGATCGATCTGGATGAAAAAGATCCGGAAAGTGTCAAACAGGAAATCAGGAACGCAGTGGACAGGGCTGAGACAGAGTTTCCCTCTGAGGCAAAAAAACCTGTGATTACAGAAAATAAAACTGAAATGACGCCTATTCTCCATTTTCTTATTACTTCCAGCTCTCTTTCCGAAAAAGAGCTTCGGGAAGCAGCTCTCCAGATGGAAGATGTCATTAAAGAATCGGAAGGGGTTTCAGGTGTAACTAAAAACGCTTACCGGGATGCTGAGATTAAAATCCTTGCAGATATAGAAAAAATGAAAGACATGAATATTTCACTGGATCAGATCAATAAATCCGTAAAATCCTATAATATCCGCTCTGGCGGAGGGTCTCTCCAGTCACTGACAGATCAAAAAAGCATTGTAACCATGACGCAGTTTAAAAATCTGGATGAAGTCAGGGAAGTGATTTTACGAAGCAATTTTTCAGGACAGAGAGTCAAGATCAAGGACATCGGCGAAGTGAAGGATGATTACGCTGAAAGAGAAATTTATGCCAGAGGCAATCAGCAGAATGGGATTCTACTTCTGGTCACAAAAAAGGAAAATGCGGATATTATCCGGACTGCCGATGATGTGAAAAAAAGAGTGGAAGAGTTTGCCAAAAAACTCCAAAACCGGTATGCTTTAAACAAAACTCCTCAGGAAATGTATTCCCAGCTGACTTCCCGGATTGCATTTTTCCGCACTGTTTTAAAAAAAGAAGCCAATGCAGAACATGTACTGGAAAAACTGGGAGAGTTTGAAAATGAAGTTAAAAAAGGTTTTTCAGGAAACAGCACACCGATTTTTTCCCAATCCCAGAGAATGATGGAAAAGGGAGGTCAGTTTCGTTTCAGCCTTGCGATATCTTCCATCAGGGATGAAGTCAAAAAAGAGATATTCAACAAGATGGAAGAATACAAAAAAGAGTATTTTGAAAAAATCTCGGTGCTGAAAGTCATGGATCTGACCATCCCGACCCGCTCCATGCTCAATATTGTATTCAATAACGCTATTTTCGGGTTTATTCTGGTTTTTCTGACTCTTTTAGTCGCGTTGAGTTTCCGCGCTGCTTTCTGGACAGCCTTTGGAATTCCGACTGCCCTGATGATGACTTTCTTTCTCATGAAACTGGCGGGGTTTTCCATCAATACGGTTTCTCTTTTTGGAATTATTACGGTTTTAGGGATACTGGTGGATGACGGGATTGTGGTGGCTGAAAACATTCACAAATACCATTTGAGGGGAATCACGGGAGTGAAAGGGGCAGTTCTTGCCACACAGGAAGTCTTTGTCCCGATACTGGGAGCAGTGCTTACTACCGTGCTGGCTTTTCTTCCCCTTGCTTTTATGGGCGGGATTATGGGAGAGTTTCTCTATCAGCTTCCCATGATGGTGATTTTTGCCCTTCTGGCTTCCCTGATTGAAGTTTTTATTGCGCTTCCCTGCCACCTTTCCCATTCAGGAAAGAAAAAAGTAAAGGAGAAAAAAGAAGGAAAAATTTCAAAAGCATTGATTTCAGGATACAAGAAACTGCTTTTTAAATCACTCCGTTACCGATACCTGATTTTATTTTTCTTTATCCTTCTCCTTTTGGGTTCGTTTAAAATCTTAAAATCAATGGATTTTGTCTTGTTTTCAAATAAAGAGGCAGACGAGATCTATCTATTACTGGAAGGAGAACAGGGATTGAGTCTGGATGAGATGCTGGAAAGAAGCAAAAAAATGGAATCAGCGGTCATTCAGGAAATCCCTTATGATAAGGAAATGGATGCACTGGTTACAACCGTCGGAAACGGGGCGGGTTTCAACCAGATTGAGCCCAATCAGAAAAATAAATCCAAAATTCAGATTAAGCTGGTGCCGTACTCAGACCGGAAACGAACCGCTGCTGAAATTGTTGAAAGTTTGAAAGTCAGGATATCAAAAAATTCTGAACTAACCCAGCTTTTTAAAAAAATTGTTTTAAAAGAGAAAAAACCGGGTCCGCCTGTAGGATCTCCGATTGAAGTGAAAATCATTAGTCATGACGACGGGTTGAGAAAAGAGTTTGCCGCGAAGCTGAAAGATTTTCTTCAAAAACAGCCTGGGGTTTTTTCTATTGAAGACGACAGCGAAAATACTAAAAAAGAAATTCAGCTCCAGTTTAATTATGAAGATATGTACCGTCTGGGCGTCAATCCCTTGGTGGTTGCCTCAACTGTGAGAATGGGGTTTAACGGAGAGACGGTTACTTCTATCAGCCGGTCGAAAGAAGATATTGATGTTGTGATTCAGCTTCAGGAAAAATACCGTTACAATATCGGGCTTTTAAAAAAACTCCTGATTCCGACTTCTTATCAGGGCAAACAGATCCGGCTCGAACAGATTGCTTCTTTTCCGGTAGCCGAAACCCAGTCTTCTGTAATCCGTTATAACGGAAAACGAGCCATTACCATTACAGGGGAAATTGATCTTGAAAAAAACAACGCCGCAAAAATTATGGCTTTGATTCAAAAGGATTTTCTCCCTCTGGCAAAAGAGTATCCTCAGGTGCAGATTCAGATAGGAGGGGAGGGCGAAAAATCGGCTGAATCGGTTCAGGATACAGCAAAAGCCTTTCTTCTGGCAATTTTTGGAATTTTCATTATCCTTCTTCTGATTTTCCGTTCTGTCAGCCAGCCTCTTTTAGTGCTTGCCGCGATTCCTTTCGGGCTCATTGGAGTGATTCTGGCTTTCAAAATCCACGGGGAACCTTTCGGTTTTTTTGGAATGGTCGGCGCTGTCGGGCTTGCCGGGGTTGTGGTCAATGATTCGATTGTTATGGTGGATTTTATGAACCGCCTGATTTCTTCCATGGGCGCTTTTTCTTTTGAAAAACTGAAAGAAAAAATCACAGAAGGAGCGGGTGAAAGACTGAACGCTGTCCTTCTTACTACAGTGACCACGATTGCGGGAGTCTTGCCCACTGTTTACGGTGTCGGGGGCTCAAACCCGATGGTCAGACCGCTGACTATGGCTCTTGCCTATGGACTTTTATTCGGTACCACGATCACGCTTTTTCTTCTTCCCAATATCTTTTTGATTGAAAAAGATATCAAACAGCTGATTGGAAAATTGAAGTCAAAAATAAGAAAATAATCATCAGTTTGCTAAAATTCGAGGACACCCGGCATGCCGAAGTGTCCTCGAGTATCATGATTACTCAGAAATTATTTCAATTTTTCAAGACTATTCCAGCGGGTTCAAATCCAACCCCATTATCCTTAAGTCTTTAAGGACGGGGGAAAAGAGCCTCGTGCAGGGTTAAAGAAATAAAAATAATAAAAAACTTAGGTTATTTGCAATGATAGTTTTTAGGCTTTATATATACGCAAATGAATATAAAATGCAAAACTGTCATTCCGGTTTTTGCTTGCAAAAGACCGGAATCTAAATTTAAAACACTTATTGTCAATAGATTCCCGCCTTCGCGGGAATGACCGGAAGGGGGGCTTTTTTTTGCAATTTAAAATCATTTCAGTATAAATATATTATTTTTCATAAGAGTAAAAGTATTTGCTTTGAATTAGCCTCGTTGATGGTTGTAAGGAGTTTTTTTTTGATATTAAGATTGAGGATAGTGTTTCTGGAAAAATTGAAGGGAGAGCATGAGTAGGGCTTCAATATCTCCGAAGCAAAACTCGTTTGCAAGTTTTTTTAAATCATTGTTTTCGTTAAATTTATCATAAAAATTGTAAATTTTTTCACTTTTATCGTTTTCAATCATTTCTTTAAAATTCTGATGCAGAAAACCGACATATCCGCTGAAACTACCGCCGCTGTAAATTTGGGCGTAGGTTTCGAGTTCAAAAAGTAAAGATTCTTCAAAAGAAAGGTTTTTCCGTTTGTATTTCTTTTTAAAGATTTTTTTCTGCTCCTGCAAGTTTTTACTGAAATCATCTTCTCTGACTTTTCTGATTTTCATAAGGTCTCCAAACTCTAAATACGCATTTATACATATAAAAAATAGTTTGATAATAAAAATTTTGTACTAATGTATTTAAGTATTAAATTTTTTATCCGTGCGCATAAATGCGTATAATATATTTTATAGGAGTCTTAAAATGAAGACACTAAAATCTCTATTTTCCTTCTTATTTATAATTGGCTTGATATCTGGATGTTCAGGTAATAGTGCAATTGTAAAAAAAGGCGAAGCTTTTAAAAATGAAAAGCAAAAAGTGATCACCTTTTCAGTATTTGATTTCACGGCTAAAAAAGCAATAACCGATGATCCAGTAATGGAAAAGTATGAAGGTCTGATTGCTTCAACAGTCGGAGATCTTTATGGGGAATTAATCTCAGGAGGAGCTGTTATTACTAAATTAGCCGATGAACTGGGGGTGAAAGATAAGCTTGATATGGTTATGGGGAAAATTACCGAGTTTGTTTTAAATAGCGGAAATCAAGGATTGGGTGATTTAAGAGATGTATTAATTAAACTTGCTGAAAAAGCAGGCGTAGATGCTTTTGCTTTTCCTTTGGCTTCTGGAGGAAAAGGAAATTTAATTACAGGTCAAAAAATAGTGTTGTATCTTGTGATTTATGATTTGAAAACAGACAAACTTCAATTTGTTGCCCATAATGAAGCCGCTGTTTCTTCTATGGTAATCACAGGCGCTCAGGGAGATCAGGATAAACTGACAAAACTGGCTGAATCTCAAGTTTTGTCAGCTACAAATGATATGATTGAAAAAATCAAAAAAGAATTGTTTCAATAAAAATTTAATTCCCCCAGAAAAGAAGTATATTCTCCGGGGGAATTTGGAGGGAAAAAATGAAATTCAAACTACTATTATTAATTTTAATAATTATTGTTAATTTAACTAACGCTAAGTCAAAAAATGGAATCTACTCTCTTTCATCTAAAGAACGAAATTTGGTTTATCCTAGTATTTGTGATCGTTTTGAGGGTCCTGTATGTCAAGGAAAATTTTCTCCTGAAGGAGCATATCTTTTATTGCATAAGTATTTAATGAATATGACTTACAGGTTTAAAGCTCGTTATAGTTTAAATATTGATTCTCCTAGCAATACGAGTAAAGAATATTTGGATTATGTCTTTAAATATTATACTTTTGAGATGTTTTTAACATATTTTTTAGAAATAAAAACTAAGTACGATTCATTATTAAAAAATGCTCCTCGGAAAGACATAGAAAATGTTAATTCAGTTATAATTAATTTAAATGAAGATGATAACTACTCATTAAAAAAAATAACAAGAAGCGAGGTGGAAATGGTTTTGGAGAGTCTTTCAGAATTAAATTCAATAAAATACAATATATCTTTTGAAGAATTAGAAAATATAGAAAATATTGCCAACTTATTTCAAACATGGGAAGATTTTTTTATAAATAATAAACCAAAAGATATGTTACTCGTTTTAAAAACAATAAACATAAAAGATTGGTTGACCTATAAAATAGAATACGAATTACCTGCAAATATGGTTAAAAAATACAAAGCTAAACTTAAGGTTTTTTTAACTAATTGGAAAATAGAGTAATATTAGGATATTTATATATGTTTATTCTTGGAGAAAACAAAAAAATCAGAGATGTAAAAGATTTAAATGAGGCTGATAAAATCAGAATCAAAGATTTTATTCAAGGTGCAGTATATTGTTGGTGTAAAAATAAGAAAGATGAATGGTTTTCTGTTCGAGATTTATTTGGAGGAGATAATTTTTATTGGAATGGAACTCCATTGTACTCTCTATATGACAAACAATTGCAAAAAAAGACAAAAGACCCTGTCGATGAGGCAGGAAAAGATATTGGTTGGTTGCTAAAAAAAGTTTTATTAGAGGACAAAAGAGTTTTTAATACAAAAAAAGAAAACATGATTCGTAAATATCTATGGATTTCAGACTAATTAAATGATCAAAATAAAGTTTTTGGTTTTGCCTATAGTTTTAGTTATTGAACAGACTTAAAAAGATTGAAAGACTTCGATTTTGCTACGCTTTATTCTGTTTTTTTTGGAGTCTGGAAAAAACTCTTCGTCTTTCAGATAGAGTTATGGTTTTAGGAAATTAATAAATGAGATCAGGAGAACGGCAGAACCTTACTCTGCCGTTTTTTAAATATGAGTTTTTTACAATCTTTCTATTTGGTTATATTTAATATTAAAAAGAACGGGAAGAAACTGATGTCTCTTGCAGTCAAAGACGATCAAATTTACACTTATGCCGATTACCTTTCATGGAACGAGGAAAAACGGTTGGAATTGATTGAGGGAACTGTTTATGATATGAGCCCTGCTCCAAGTAGAATTCACCAAACTATTCTGGGCGAACTGTTTTTTCAGATGAAGGGGGTTTTAAAAAATAAAGCCTGCAGTATTTTTCCGGCTCCTTTTGATGTCCGTCTGGGGAAAAGAAATACCCAGCGGGATGAAGAGATAGAAACCGTAGTTCAGCCGGATATTTCCATTGTTTGTGATTCTTCAAAACTCGATGACAGGGGTTGTGCAGGAGCACCGGATCTGATTGTGGAAATTACTTCTCCTTCTACAGCTATTAAGGATATGAGGGAAAAATACCGTATTTATGAGAAATACGGGGTCAGAGAATACTGGGTAGTTTACCCTTCTGAAAAAATCATCATGGTTTTTCTTTTAGAAAACGGAAGCTATGGAAAAGCAAATGTCTTTTCAAGTGAAGAAACGCTTAACTCCTCTGCCGTACAAGATTTAAAAATAGATTTGGCGAAAATTTTTATTTAACTCAATTATTTCTACATCCTTGTCCCGATCATGATGCCGATGGCAAGGTTTTTATAGGGAATGCCGTAGCCTGCAAAGACTTCGACAGCGGGAATGAGGACTTCTTTCAGGTAAAAACGGAAAGCAATGCCTGTAGAGTAGTCCAGATGAAACTTTTTCGAATCGGGGGAAGAAAAAGAAGCGTCGAAAAAAGGAACGGCAAGAAAATCGGTTGAGAAAAGCTCAAAAAGAGGGAGGCGGTACTCAATGGTTGAAGTCATGGCGGTTTTTGCCTTGAGCTGCCCTTTCTCGTATCCGCGGAGGGGTGCAGCGTAGTCGGTGCCGTCTTGTCCTATTCTTTGTTCAAACGAATTTTTTATTTTAAGTGTATGAAAAGCATTGAAATTAAAATATACATTATGAAGCTGGTATGGGTTGAAAAACTGCTCCAGTTTAAACCCGAAGAGGTGGCGGGGATTTTTTTCTGAAAAAAGGTCATGGTCGTAATAAAGTCCCAGATAAGTACCCTGTCCAAAAAAATTCTGGTAATGGGTCCAGTCCAGTTCCAGATAGACTTGAAAATATTCCGAAAATCCTTTTTCACGGTAAGAATCAAAATCGTTTTGATACTGGTAGTGATGAAAGGCAAGCATCAGATAATGCTCCCCGTAAAACTGGTATTTGGCAGTGGCTGATCCGCCGATTTCATCTTTAAAAAAGGAAGAAACCACAGTGTCTTTTTCATAGTCTTTCACCGGCTGATAGTTTCGGATCCCTTTCAGGACATAGGAAAACAACGAGCCCAGCACTCTGGGGTGGGAATAAAGCAGAGTGCCGTTTAAATGCTTGTATTCATATATCATAGACAAAAGAAAAATGTTCTGATATCCGAAAAGATTGCTTTCCAGAAAAATAAAGCCGTAAGACGAGCCGGAATCCCGGTAGGAGTAGTAGGGAGCCCCGATAATCGACCATTTATCTTTCACATAGATAAAAAGAGAAACCTCTTTTTCATTTTCAATCTTGTAAGAAACAGCCACTTCTGAAAACTTTCTCTGATTCTCCAGATACCGCTTGATCCGGTAAATGGTTTCTTCCGTAAAAGGATCTCCCGGCCGGGTGCGGATAATGGTCTGAATTACGGTTTCTTTTGTTTTTTCATTGCCGGAAACAATAATATTTTTAATAACCAGAGAGTTTGAAAAAGCTAAATCGGCGGATAAAATCAAAAGAAGAGAAAGCAAGAGTTGTTTCATTAAAAATTCCGTTTTTTGTTAAAAAATTTCGGAAACACCGGGATTAATATTTATTTTATTCTTCAATTTTGAAAAACAAGGGAAAGTTTATTGATTTAATAATAAAAAACAGAGAGGGGATATCCCTCATCTGTTACAGATTGAATTTATTTTGGGAAGACAGCGCCTTTATCCGCACTGGAAACCAGTTTGGAATACCGTGCAAGGTAGCCTGTTTTCTTTTTCGGTTCGAAAGGAGGAAGCGCTTTGAGGCGTTTTTCGATTTCTTCAGCCGAAAGCTTAACATTTAAAGTCCGGTTCGGGATGTCAATTTCAATGATATCGCCTTCTTGGACAGCCGCGATCGACCCTCCGGATGCAGCTTCTGGTGAAACATGTCCGATAGAGGCTCCCCGGGTTGCTCCCGAAAACCGTCCGTCCGTAATTAAAGCAACATCTTTATCAAGGCCTATTCCTGCAACCGCTGCAGTTGGAGAAAGCATTTCCCTCATTCCCGGTCCGCCTTGAGGACCTTCGTAACGGATTAAAACAACATCGCCTTTCTTGATTTTTCCGCTCATAATCGCTTCAAAAGCAGTTTCTTCAGAATGAAAAATTCGGGCAGGCCCTGAGTGTTTCAGCATTTCATCGGCTACTGCCGCCTGTTTGACAATCGCTCCATCCGGCGCTATGTTTCCAGTGAGTACTGCCAGTCCTCCGGTTGCATGAACTGGTTTATCAATCGGCCGGATAATATCATAGTTTTTAACAGATGCGTGAATACTGTCCAGTGTGTCGCCAAGAGTTTTTCCGGTCACAGTCATTTCTTTTTCATAAATCAGTTTCTTTTTTCTGAGTTCCGATAAAACCCCTGGTACTCCTCCGGCAAAGAAAAGATCCACAATATGGTGAGGCCCGGCAGGCGCCATGGTGGTGAGGTGAGGAATAGTCTCTGTAAAGTGAGCAAAATCTTTTAGAGTAATATCCACATCGTTATAATATGCCAGTGCAGGGAGGTGGAGAGCTGTATTGGTAGAGCCTCCCAAAGCCATATCTAAGGCGATGGCGTTGTAAAAGGCGTTTTTCGTCATAATATCCCGCGGTTTAATATCTTTTTCAACCAGTTCCAGGATTTTATATCCTGTTTCTTTGGCAAGCCAGACTCTTTCGGCAAAAACAGCCGGAGCGCTTCCATTGAAAGGAAGGCTCATTCCAAGCGCCTCGGATAAATTACTCATTGTGTTGGCGGTAAACATTCCAGAGCAGGAACCCGCGCCAGGACAGGCAGAGCATTCAAATTCCTTGAGTTGTTTTTCATTGATTTTCCCGCTTTTAAAACTTCCAACCGCTTCAAAAACCTTATCCAGTCCTGTATTTTGTCCAAATACTTTTCCGGGAAGCATGGGTCCTCCGGAAACAAAAATAGAAGGAATATTAAGCCGGGCAGCGGCAATCAGCATCCCGGGAATAATTTTATCACAGGAAGCCATCAGCACCAGTCCGTCAAAAGGGTGTGCTGTAGCCACCACTTCAATAGAGTCAGCGATCAGCTCGCGGCTGGGGAGAGAGTATTTCATCCCTTCATGGTTCATGGCGATTCCGTCGCAGACACCGATTGTATTGAAAACCACAGGGGTTCCTCCGGCAGCGTAAATTCCTGCCTTCACCGCTTCTACCAATTTATCAAGGTGAATATGACCTGGAATCACTTCGTTAAACGAATTGGCTATCCCGATGATCGGGCGTTCCAGTTCCCAGTCTGTAAATCCGTCAGCCCGTAAAAGTGAGCGGTGCGGCGCTCTCTCAGGACCTTTCAGCATTAAGTCGCTTCTTTTTTTCATGAGGGATTCTCCTGATTTATTTTTCAATTAAGTTATGTTGAATTATACTAAGCTGAATATTAAATTCAAAATTGTCATTCCTGTTTTTGCGTGCAAAAGACCGGAATCTGTAATTTAATTATTTTATTTAAATAATCTGATATTTCTGTAAAACACTTTTTAAAATTTCACGGTGTCTGTCTTCCATAGGACAAAGAGGCAGTCTGACTTCAGGGGTAATCAGCCCCATCATCGCCAGGGTCTCCTTGACAGGAATCGGGTTGGTTTCAATAAAAAGCGTGTTGTTCAATTCTAAAAGTTCCAGATGGAGTTTCTGAGCTTTTAGGAAATCTCCTTTCAAAGCGGCTTCAGTCAATGCAGCCATTCTGTCGGGAACCACATTTGCGGAAACAGAAATAACCCCTTGTACTCCCATTGCCATCATCGGGAAGGTCAGTGCGTCATCCCCGGATAAAACAACAAAGTTTTTATCCGCATCCCTTAAAATTTCAGAGACCTGTACCAGATTTCCGCTGGCTTCCTTGATCCCTGCAATATTTTTCAGGTTGCTCAAAGCAACGGTTGTGGCTGAGTTCATGTTGCTGGAAGTTCTTCCCGGCACATTGTAGAGAATCATAGGAATATCCACATTGTCGTTTAAATATTTATAATGCTCAAAGATTCCTTTTTGAGTGGGTTTATTGTAATAGGGAGAAATCAAAAGAGCTGCATCCACACCCATTTTTTTGGCTGATTGGGTGAGAGTAAGGGCTTCTTCGGTCGAGTTTGATCCGGTTCCCGCAATGACGGGGACTCTTTTTTTTACGGTTTCAACGGTAAAGCGGATCACTTCCTGATGTTCGGCATGGCTCAAAGTAGCCGATTCACCCGTGGTGCCGCAGGGAATAATTCCATTTGTGCCGTTTTTAATTTGAAATTCAATAATTTTTTCAAAACTTTCGTAGTCCACCTTTCCGTTTTTAAAAGGAGTGACAATTGCAACTAATGAACCTGAAAACATTCATATCTCCTGTACTTTTTGAATTAAGAGTATTAAAAATCTAATTAAAATTTGCATTTTTCTGAAACTTTTATATTATAATTTTGAAAGAAGGCAGCAATTTTTTTTATGGCAAGGATTAGGAATCTTTGTTCTATCAATCAGTATCTTTGTCAACCCTGAAAAACTCTATAAATGATAAGGATTGTAGAAAAGGTTTTCTTTCTAATATTAGAGAAAGGGAAATGGAAGATTGATCTTTCCAAACAGTTTCAAGATATGGAAATCAAAAAAGAAGAAATAGAAAAAAAAGTTAAAACTTTAGATGCGTTGAATGATTAAAAACTGAGGCAGCCTTGACCACGATTATCTATTTTGAAAAAAGGGTTCAATATGAACATCGATAAAGGAATCTTCCCCATATTGAGCCCTGATTTTTTTCTCGATCACGGTTGAAATATCATGGGCTTGCGCCACATTCAGTGTTTCTTCTACCCGGATATGAACATTGACCGCTATCTGGTTTCCGATTTTACGGGTACGGAGGTTATGAGGCTCGAAAACGCCGTCGGTTGACTGAATCAATTCTATGATTTTGCTTTCTGTTTCTTCATCCAGTGATTCTTCAAGGAGTTCTTTAAAACTCCCAAGGGCTATCTGAAAAGCTGTTTTTAAAATAAATATGCTGACAATCACAGAGGCAATCGGGTCTAAAATCCTCCATTTCTCGCCGAGAAAAATAGCTCCTCCGATCCCCGCCATGGCGCCGATAGATGAAAAAGCATCCGAACGGTGGTGCCATGCGTTGGCGACAACTGCCTGACTGTTGATTTCCTTCCCGATTTTAGCGGTATAGCGGTAAAGTCCTTCTTTGACAACGATTGAAAGAATTGCTGCCCCTAAGGCGACCCATCCCGGTTCTCCGATGATTTGACCTGAAAGAGAAAGATAAATGTTTTTTCCTCCGCTCCACAGGATGCCGACTCCTACGGCTAAAAGAGATGTGCCGATTAATGCGGTGGCTAAAGTCTCAAATTTTCCGTGTCCATAGTCATGGTTTTTATCAATAGGTTTTCGGGTGATGGAAAAACTCACCAGAACAACGATATCGGTTATAAAATCGGATAAAGAGTGAATCGCATCTGCGATCATAGCGCCGCTTCGTCCTAAAATTCCAGCCAGAAGTTTTAAAGCGGTTAAAATTAAATTATAAATAAAGCCGACCCAGGTTGCTTTATTTGCTTTTTGAGCCCTGATATCATTGCATAAAAGCATGAAACCTTCCTGTTTATTGTTTTTGGAAGGGGGCTGTCAAAAAAACGGCTCTTCCTGATATAAAAAATAAAGAAAAATAACTTCAAGATCAAATCTTTGATTCATCAAACATTATTTGAGAGAGGCAGCAAGCGGAGCCGGTCACTTCGGCTCCGCTCAGTGAGTTTAAGTCTGGATCGTTCGATTTCACTTGGTGACCAAAATAAAGCTATTTAAAATTTTGCTTTGACTCCCAGAATAATCATAAAAGGAAGTCCCTGTTCTTCTTTTCGGATTGTGTAAGTTTCATCATAAAAATACCTCATGATTTTTTTTGCACCAAAAAGATAAAACACATTCATTGCCTGAACAAAAGAAGAGCAGTTGTCCCAGAAAAACGGCATGGTGAGTTTTACATCCATGTTTGCGTAAAAAGGCATTCTGTCTGAATTATAGCTTCCGTAAATCGGGCTGTAGAGTTTTCGGGTTTCAGTGTTAGCATCGTTGATATTTGTTCTGGCGCTGTAAACATTGCGCCCGTCCAAAGGCGTATAGGGAAGTCCTGTAAAAAGTTTGGTTGTGGTGGAAAGCTGCCATTTTTCATCAAAATTATAGTTTAAGATAATGTTTAAACTGTGTTGGCGATCATAGGCTGGCGCGTACCATTGATTGAAAGGAAGCTCATAGTCCCCTTTCATCTGGCTGGGCGCTACAGTTGTGTTGTAATCGTCTTTACTGATCCGGTCGGTGATTTTTCTTCTGGTCACGACAAAAGTATAAGAGATCCAGCCGTCCCAGTTGCCGATAATTTTTTTCTGCAGAAAAAGTTCAGCTCCGTATGAATAACCGATTCCGCCGTTTTTAAAATTATCACGGTAATCTTCGGTTACTAAATCTTTGTATTGTTTACCAAAAAAATCAAGTCTGAAAAAATAATCCGGCGTGTCTTTCTCAAAGCTTAAGACCAGGTGATAAGCTTTTTGAGGATCGAGATTCGGGTTTCCGTATTTTTTATCATAATACCTTCCGTCTGAAATCTGCTGGCTGTAAATTCCGCCCGCAACCTTTGCGGTCAAAAGGTCGTCAAAAACGAGTTTGATTCCGATTCTTGGGTCGGCGGTAAATTTTTTATTGATGTTAAACCACTCAGTCCTAAAACCAAGATTGAGAAAGAAAAAGTCTTTTGCCAGTTCAATATCATCCTGCACATAAAAATTGCCGATAAAAAAAAGCTTTGAAGTGTAATCCTGTGAATATTCATAATAAGGGATATCGGTTGCCAAAATCGGGATTTCGCCGGTCGTGATGGGAGCAAAGCCTGCCGGAATCCGGTTGATGACAATATCCATATCCATGGAAAGAACATAGGCATAGGCGCCGAGACCGAATTTGAGAATATGGCTGTCATTGGGTTTCCAGGTAAGATCGTTTTGATAGAGAGAGTAGTTGTATGAGGTCTTGAAATGAACGGGGTTGTACTGATCGACATACTTAAAATTCCCATTTTCAAGACTAAAGCCGAGCGTGTTTTCCATAATGAGTTTATCTGAAAAAGCAGAAGTCAGACTCACACCCTGCATGTATTTAAAATCTTTATAATGAAACTCATTTCCTGATTTCCACCCTTCTTGCGTTTCTCCGTCAGGGTCAGCGTCAAAGGTAAAATCCATTCCCTCATAAACTAAAAGAGAATAAACCCTCAAAATATTCACAGGGTCGAGCTGAAACTTAAAATGAAGGTGGGCGTCGTAAAAGAAAGGGAACTGAACCCCTTCATAATTTCCCTTGATTACGCCTGTTTCAGTCATGAGCTTAATCGCAAGGTCGTAATGGGTTCTTCGTACTCCGATCATATAGGAATCGTCTGTCTTCCCTTTTTCGCCGATAGGACCTTCAATGATTCCTGTGAGAGTGGTCAGGGATAAATCTAAAAAACCTTTCGTTTCTTCAGTCGTTCCGTCTTTCATCTTTGCGTCGAGAATTCCGCTCATAGCGTTCCCGTACTGGGCTGGAAAAGCGCCGGAATAAAAATCGATGGTTTTGACCAGATCAGGATTGAAAACGCTCATCATACCGCCCCAGACATAGGCATCCACCATCAAAAGGCGGTCGTAATAGTTCATAATTTCATAAGCATCTCCGCCCCGCACATACATCAAGGCAGACATTTCTCCCATGGTTACGACTCCGGGGAGGGTCTGAATCACTTTGACCGAGTCGCCGAAGAGATTGGCGGTTGATCGTTCTATATTTTTTTGATCCACCTGCTGGCGGGAAATAATCACTTTTTTCTCATCCCGTTTCCCTTTAACCGTGATTTTCTGCCCCTCTACTTTTGTGGCAAGCTCAAGTTCTGCATAGACTTCTTCCAGATTGGATTTTATTTTAATAGAATTATATCCGCTTTTCATGATTTGGAGAAACATCCCATCCTGTTTTTCCGCGGTCAAAGAAAAGTTTCCATTGGCTATTGTGATCGTTTTTTCTCCGGTAGGAAAAAAAATAACCGTAACTCCTTCAATTCCGGTTTTAGTGGTTTTATCCACTACTTTACCGTAGATTTCTATTTTTTCCGCAAAAAGCGGGCTTGTCAACAACAAAAGAAAGCTTATCAAAAAAAGCTTTTTCATTTTTTTACCTCTTAGTTCAATTTAAATTCAAATGTAATTTTTTGTCTGACTGCTACGGGTTTTCCATTCATTTTAGCAGGGATAAAGGAAGAGGATTCCACTTTTCGGACAGCCGCTTCATCGCATCCAAACCCGATTCCTTTTAAAACAATGACCTTTCTGACTCTCCCATCCTCGTCAATATAAACTTCCAGAACGACCGTTCCTTCAATACCCGCATTCCGGGCCAGATCGGGGTATTCAGGCTGGAGAGAAACCAGTGATTTTGCGATTTCATCCACACGGACAAAAGGCATAAAATTGGGTTCCTGATTGACCGACTGCTGGGTTGTCGTGTTTTGTATTTCTTCAGTTTGGTTTTCTTCCTGCGTGTCGGTTGCTTCTTCGGCTGAAACTTCCTGAATCACTTTTTTTTCCACTCTTGGTTTGACTTCTTTCATGCTTTCAACATAAGGAAGAATGGTCATCGGGATATAGTTTTTAGTGGAGGAGCTGCCGGTGCCGAATTGAAAATAAAAAAGGACAATCAGCTGAATAAGAGCGGATATTCCGATCGCAAGAGACAGAAGATGTTCTTTCCACCAGATTGATTTTTTCATGACGGATTCTCTTTTTTAAGTTTTTCACAGATAAAAAGCACCCGGTAGCATTTTGCATCTTGTAAAGCTTTGACGGCTGCATCAATATATTGATACTCAGTAGTAATATCTCCATTAATCTCGACAAAAAGATCAGGATAAATCAAAATTCTTTCGCTGAAAACAGTGGTGAGGGAATCAAGCGTAACATAATTTCCCTCAAAAAAATAGCTGCCGTTTTTATCCACAATCAGTTCGTATTTTTGAGCTTCTTTCGGTGTCGAGATTTCTTTTGCCTGCGGAGTCTGAATCTTAGGGCCCTGTTTCATGTTTAAAATACTGGAAAGCATTAAAAAAATGAGAAGCAGAAAAGCTATGTCCGACATGGAGGAGACAGGAATTACATTCTGTATAGAAGTTTTTCTTTTCACCTTCATTGGGATCCTCCCTCAATTTTTTTCATGGAAAAATCAAGAATTTTCAGTTTGGCAAAAACATCCAAAACAAAAATAACTTCCTGATAAAGTGTTTTTTGGTCAATTTCAAGAACCACGCTTTTTTTATCTTCTTTTTCCGTTTTAATTTCTTTAATCAGTTCTTTTTTATCTGTCTTCTTGTCTGAAACAAAAAAATCTTTTCCCACAATTTTTACTTTAAGAATATCATTGGAGGATTTTTTGATCGTTTTTTCGCTCTCAGGAGTTTTTATAATAAAACCTTCTTTGACGGTAAAAACAGCGATGACCATAAAAAAAACAATGAGAAGAAAAGCAATATCGCTCATGGCGGATGCTGGAGTTTCCGTCTCCTCTCTTTTTCTTCTGGCAATTTTCATAAAAAACTCCTATCGGCAGGCTGCCTCTATCATGTTATCAGCGGCTTCTTCTATCTGATTCACAAAACCATCTACTTTATGGACAAAAATATTATTGGCTCCTGTAGCAATAATCGCAATAATCAATCCAAAAGCAGTCGTGATCAATGCTTCATAAATCCCGCCTGCAACCAGTCTTGCGGTGACATTGTCGGAAAGGGCAATAGTTTTAAAAGCTGTGATCATGCCCGATACGGTGCCTAGAAATCCTGTGAGAGGGGCAATATTTCCCATGGCTGAGAGGATGTTTAAGTTTTTCTCAAAATAAATAATTTTGATGCCCGTAGCGCTTTCAATCGCTTTTTCACATTCTTTATTCCCTTTTTTCAAGGCTTCAATCCCTTTCATAAAAATATCATAAGCAGCCGATCGTTTGTTTTTATCCAATACCTGAATTGCTTTATCAAAATCTCTTTCTTTGAGATAGGGAAGAATTTCTCTTGCCAGTTTTTTAATGTTAAACCTCTGTCCGCTGTAGATAATGAGTCTCTCCAGTAAAACAGCGATGACAATAATGGAAAAAACGAGAAGAGGCCACATAAAATGCCCTCCGAGATGGAAAAGGTCAAAAAGAGTGCTTTCAGAAGAAGATTTTTTTGGTTCTTCCTGAGAAGTAGTTTGGTCGGAAGAAGTTTGATTTTTTGTTTCTTCCTGTTTTACACTTGAGTCTGTTGATGTGGTTTTCTCCTGCCCCATAGTGGAATAGGCGGCAAAAAACAGCGTGCCGATCAGGATTAAAAGCGTTATTCTTGATTTAATTTTTTTCATAAAATCTCCTTTCTTTTAAAATTTAACTAAAATAAACAACTGCAACGCAGCTGAAATAATAAGTGAGAATGTCAGCAGATGCTGTTTGATGAAATTTTCTTTTTTCATAGTGTCCTCCAGTTTTTTTACTCTGAATAATAAAACACCGACAGGTTTAAAAAGTGTTACTTTTCAGTTTAAAAATATACTGAAGATTCTCAATAAAGGCGAGTTCTAAAAATTAATTTTCCCGCCATTTCGAACAAAGTGAGAAATCTTAAAATATTGATATTGTAAAATATTTCTCTTCGCTCATCGAAATGAGAAGGTGTGCACACTTCGACTCCGCTCAGTGTCCGTTTGAGTCTGCTCAATGACAAAAATAAAATATTAAAGATTTTATCTCTCATCATCCCGGTTTCTTTTCTTCATCTCCTTGATCAGTTTGGAAATTTTTTTCTCTTTCTGTCTTTTTTCGACAAAAGGATTTCTTGTCATCCGTTTTTCAAGATATTCCAGTTCTTTCTGCATTTTAAGGTAGTTTTCATATCTTTCATAAGAGAGTAAATCATTTTCAACAGCATTTAAAACAGCGCATTTTTTTTCATGAAGGTGGGAGCAGTCTGAAAAGTGACAGTCTTGAGAGAGCTGGTCGATATCTGCGAATGTCTCTGAAAAACCGTCTTCCGTGTCCCAAAGCTGAAGTTCTTTCATCCCGGGAGTGTCTAAAAGGACTCCTTTTGAGGGGAAAAGAAAAAGTTCCCTTCTGGTTGTGGTGTGCCGTCCCTTTGAATCGGTGTCTCTGATCTCTCCTGTTTTCTGGAGTTCTTTTCCAAGCAGGCGGTTAATGAGTGTTGATTTTCCCACGCCTGAAATTCCGACAAAAGCAGCAGTCTGCCCTTGAAAAACAAAACTTGAAATTTGATCCATTCCGTCTCCCCGGAAAGCGCTGACAGGAATAACGGGCGTATCCAAGGCGATCTTTTGGATTTCATCAATATATTCATGAAAATCTTCAATTAAATCAATTTTATTGATAAGAATAACAGGTTTTACGCCGCCTTCCCGGCTCATCACAAGAAAGCGTTCTATCCGGTTCAAGCTTAAGTTTTCGTCCAGACTTTGGACGATAAATAAAATATCAATATTGGATGCGATAATCTGTTCGTCTGTTTTTTTACCGTTCACTTTTCGGGAGAATTTGGTTTTCCTTTCCAGAATTTGATGAATCATCGCTTTTTTTTCATTTTCCAGATAAGAAAGCATGACCCAGTCGCCTACTTTCGGGTAGTCGGCATTTGAGTCGGAGCGGTAGATCAGTTTTCCTGAAATCTCTGCCTTCAGTTCCCCTTTTTCTGTATAAACCGTACAGCTGTTTCTGTTCTGAACAGCTACTCTTCCTGGAATCCAGTCTGTGTTTTTTAAAGATTCGGTCTGTTTTTGAAAAAACGAATTCCAGCCTAATTCTTCTTTTTGGTACATAAAGACTCCAGAGATAAGGATTTGTTTTGAGATGTTAGATTGTTTTTTAGAAAAATAAGAGGTTTCATTCAACCGATCAGATATTTTTTCATAACAAGAATATTTTTACATACTTGAAAATCATAAAGAAACCTGAGCTCGTCCATGAATTCCTGCATGAGGTAGAGTCCAAGTCCGCCTTCTTCCAGTTTGTCGAAAGAAAATTTCTTTTTTTCTACAATGACAGGGGGCGTGAATTTAGGACCGAAATTTTCAATTTGAATGGCAATTTCATCGTGTTTTTTAAAAAGATGAAGGAAAATCACTTTTTCAGGATCTGAGCTGTAGGCATACATGATAATATTGGTGACCGCTTCATCCACAGCCACACCCATTTTATAAGCCTGCTCTTCGCTGATAAAACGGGAAGAAAAATCCATAATCAATTCCGTAATCATTTCAATGTTGGCGGTATCCGCATTCATTTCAATAAAAATAGAATCAGAGCTTTTTTCTTCTACTTTAAACATGGTAAAAACCTGCTTCCGGGTTGATATAGGTTGCGCATGATTTCTCGCTTTCCCAAATATCGACTTTATAGACAGTAATTATTGAGCTTTTTTTAGAAAGAGCGGTTTTCATTTCCTCAAAAATATAACAGGCAATGTTTTCCGCAGAGGGGTTAATTTTGTCAAAAGGCTTAATTTCGTTTAAAAATCCATGATCCAGATATTCCATCACGGTTTTTAAAGCAGCTTTCAGGTCTTTGAAATCAATGAGCATTCCTGCATGCCCCAGTTCTTTGCCCATCACAGTCAGTTTTACAAGCCAGTTGTGCCCATGAAGGTTTTCGCATTTCCCTTTATATTCACGAAGCTGGTGGGCAGAAGAAAAATGGTTTTCTACTGAAAGAAAATACATGGATGATGACTTCCTCTATATTGAATGAATAAAAAATAATAAATTAAATAAAAAAAGAAAAAAGAAATTCAATTCATTTTCTTATTTTTATTTAAAATTTTTAGAAAACTTTAAAATCAAAGCTGATGTTTAAAATAAAGCTTCTCGTGACCCATCCGCTGACAGTCCTTTCTATTAAAGGAGAGGTCGCATCAGGTTCGTAAATTTTTGTCAATCCGACAGAATATTTTGTAAAAAAAGTAAAGAAAATAGTATTTTCGTCGTCTAAAGGAAAGTATAAGCCGAGTTCAAAGTAGATGCCTTTGTCATCTTTTATTCCTGAATTAGAATAATCGTTTGATTGTAATGATCTTTTTGTCATATTCATGACATCGAAAAGCATAAGCTGGGAATACCATCCTTCATTTCTGTCCATGCGGGTCAGGTTAATTTCCATTGTATCGGGCGCCTTGCTGTAAAAAACTCCGCCGCCTAAAAAGATTTTTCCTGTAAAAAGATATTCCTGTAAAGTAGAAATGCGTACCCCAAAAGCAAAAGTAGTATAGCTTGCTTTCAGCGTGTATTCCATATACTGCTGCCAGCCTTCGGCGCTGGTGCCGTTGTAGGCATAAGCTACTCTCATTCTTTTCAGTTCCTTGGAAAGCCCGAAGACAAAAGAAAGATTTTCAAGATCATCAGGAAGAGGGGTGTAAAAAATATTCATTCCATAATTATGAGAATAAGCTGAATCGCTTCTGGGTTCTTTGTCAGCATAATAAGATCCAGCCTGAAGCCCAGGAAGGGCTTGATAAACACCGCCGCCCCATCCGATTCCGCCGTAGAAACCGAATCCGTTGCCTTTCGCGAAAAGACCGGCAGATAATAAAAGTAAAACAGATATCAGTATAAATTTATGATAAATCAATTTCATAGTTTGCCTCCTTATGGTTTTTTTAGAAAAAGATGTCCAGTTTTCCATAATAAAAAATCTCATCTTTATTGGGTCCGTCCAGCTGGGAAGGGTTTCTCATAATTCCTTCCTTGTCATGGTAGTGGGCTCCGATATGAAACTGACACCAGATAGCATTGTCTTTCCAGACATCCCGATCGTACTGGTTCCCTATATCCATGATCAAAGCGCCTTCAAACGCCACCATAAACTGGGTCAGATAAAACTCATAAACCTCGCCTGCGAAAATATAATACATAATAGCAATCGGAATTTCTGTTGCAACTGTCATCACGGTCAATGCGGCGCCCCCCGCGACTAAAACGCTGTCCATAAAAATTAAAAAAGGCATCTGAACGGAAATATCAATTCCCGCGGTATAAGGCTTATCAATTTTGTTTATAAAATAGTAGTCAATATCTAGGTCATTGGAAGGGTTGTAGTAGCCTCCAAATAATTTAAATCCGAATGCCCACGCGTATTTTTTAGAAAAATAGGCTGTTTCTCCTTTCGCGTCACCCTGAAAAAAGAAAAGGTGCTCAAGGGCGGCTGTACCATAAACCCATTTTTTTTCAGTATTGTATTTGCCTTCAAAAGACAGCCAGTCGAATAGCCCCTTGAGTTCGCCTGAGAAATTGTAAATTTTTTCACTTCTTTTTTCACCCATGATTTCCAGGTATTCAAAAATACCTTTAGTGCCTGCAAAACGGAAAGCAAGACCCATGGTGTCTTTTCCCAGTTGGTCGATTTTGTAGAAAGAGCTTAAGTGGAGAATGGGGATATTGAATTCGTAATAGTATTTTTTTTCCTGATTATCAACAATTTTTGTCTGATAGCTGGTTTTTTCAACCGGAGACATAAAAAGCAGGGGAGAATAATAAGAAGGGGCAATGTATCCCGCTGAAAATTCAAGCAGCGCATCGCCTTTCACAGCCGCCGCTTCATTTTGTTCGTAGTATTCCCAGTTTCCGATCGTTATCATTCCGCCCACCATGGACTCGGCGACATTGTCAAAACCGGCTTTTTTTGAATGAAGGAGAAAAACGCGGTATTGAGAAAAACTTTTTTCAATAACTTTATTGGGCAGAAGAGGAATGATTAATCCTCCCTGAAAAAGAGGTTTTTCAGCCGGATCATTTTGGTATTCGGCAAAAAAGTGGGTAACCGCATTATCCCGCCCCTCAAATTTATAGTTATCTCCGTCATGATACCAGATACTTCCGACCAAAAAATCCTGTTTCATCTTTTGGCGGTAAAGATCCACAATATTCCAGTTGTATGACCATAGTGAAGAAGCTGATAAAGAAAAGAATAAAATCAGAGCATTTAATAAAATTTTATTTTTCTTTCTCATTTTTATCCTCATAATTAAAAATTTAATTTCGTTAAAAATAAACATAACAAAAATAAAAGAAAAATAATATTTTTTTTCTGAATTAAGTTATAATAATTTTTATAAAATGAAAAGAAAACATTTATTTCCACTCAATAAAATCAGTTATCTGAAAGATAAAAAATTCAGGGAAGAAAACTGTATTTTATGTAAAATTATTGAAAAAGATTCTCAGGTATTCAATCTTCTCGTTTATGAAGGCAAAAAAGCAGCGGTCACTTTAAACCTTTATCCTTATAATGCGGGACATCTGATGATTTTTCCGATGCGGCATATTGAGGATATCCGTGAAATGAGCAAAGAAGAAGAGGATGAAATTTCAATTCTGACAAAAATCAGCATGAATCTATTAGATAAAATATACAGTCCGGGGGGGTATAACCTAGGTTATAATATCGGAAAAGCATCGGGCGCCAGTATTGCGCATATTCACCGTCATGTTGTGCCCCGCTTTCCCAATGAGCTGGGTTTTATCGATATTCTCTCAGGCTCGAAAATCATAGTGGAAGACCCGAAGCAGACCCTTTTAAAACTAAAAGAATTTTTTAGAATCAATTTAGAAGTATAGTTTTTTAAATCAGTTTGTTGTCATGCTCTTAAAGATCTTATCGTTCTTTTTTCTATCAATTCTTTTTGACAAAAAAACATTTTTAATTATTATTTAATCTATCTTAATTTTAGAGTCAACGAAGGAAAAAAGTATGTTCTGGATGAATTCTATTAAAAAGAAACTGATTTTTTTTGTTTTACTCCCAGTTATTTTTCTTTTAATTTTTTTAACATTCTATATTTATAAAAATGTAAAAGAGATGTCTGAATCGATGATGCTGAAAAATCTGACGGCAGAGATTGAAAAAACAAGCGCTGAAATTCTGGTTGAATTGGAAAAACCTTTAAACAGTGCGAGGACAATGGCTCTTTTCCATAAAAATTTTATGACAGTGCCGCTTTTAGAAAGAAGAAATTATTTTTCGATCATACTAAAATATTTGATGGAAGAAAATCTGGATTATTTGGCAGTTTGGGCAGTTTGGGGGAAAAATGCTCTGGACGGAATGGATGCTAAGTTTGGTAAAACAGATGACAGTAATGAAATGGGGCGTTTTGTTCCTACATGGATCAGAGAAAAAGGCGTTGTAGTGAAAATGACGGAAGGGAGCGATGAAAAAGAGCTGGAAGAAAGTGATTATTACCAGCTGCCTTTGAAATCAAAAAAAGAAACGGTTCTTGACCCCTATCTTTATTCCTATACTTTAAAACCGGAAGATTCTATTCTTATGACCAGTGTGACCGTTCCGGTGGAAATAAATAAAGAGGTAGTCACGGTTGTCGGAATTGACATCAGTATGGAAGCGTATCAAAAAATCATTTCACGCCTTAAGCCTTTTGAAACTGCTGAAGCTTTTTTAATATCTAATAATGGAACTTATGTGGTTCATCCTAAATCAGAATTGATTGGCAAGAATTTGGTTGAAACAGAGGAAGAGGATAATGAAAAATTTGGTATTTTGGAGAACATAAAGCAGGGAAAAAATTTTTATTTTTCGAAAGATAGAGATCAAGTTGAATATTTTTATGTATTCTCGCCTTTGAAAATCGGGAATACGGATGCTTTATGGGCATTGGGCGTAAAAGTTAAAAAAAATGAGATTTTAAAACTCTCTGCGCAAATTCTGACCCGTCTGGGCATTATCAGCGTTGTGATGATTGCGCTGGTTTTATTTATTCTTCTTTTTCTTTCGTATAAATTTTCTTTTTCAATATCCAGACTCACCCAAGGAATCAAAATATCGGCAAATGGTGATTTTTCGCATCAAATCATGCTTGAACAAAAAGATGAGCTTGGAAGTATCGCGCTTGATTTAAATCAAATGAGTTCTAATTTTAATAAAATTATTAAAACTCTCAAAGCAAATGGAAATGAATTAAATTCTTCGTCTTCAGATTTGGCAGTCAACTGTCAGCAGACCAGTGAGAATATTAACCGGATCTCTCTTTCGGCAGGAGAAATAGCGGAAAAAATTCAAAATGAAAAAAAACTGATGGAAGAGTCTTCTCTTAAAATTGGAAAAATACTCGAAAAAATAGCTTCCATCAATTCAATGACTCTAACAATGCAAAATAAAATTTTGAGTTCTTCCTCAGCTATCGAGGAAAGTTCGGCCAGTATCCAGAATACGGTGAGTGTTGCGCTTCATGCCGATCAATCGGCAAAAAAACTCGAAGATGTATCGATGGAGGGAAATAAAGCGGTCAGGCGTTTAAATGAATCCATTGATACGATGGCTAAAAACTCTGAAGAAATTGTGGATATGGTTCAGCTGATTATGGATATTTCAGAACAGACAAACCTTTTGGCAATGAATGCTGCGATTGAAGCGGCGCATGCGGGGGAATTTGGGAAAGGTTTTGCTGTTGTTGCGGAAGAAATTAGAAAACTGGCTGATAAAAGCGGACAGAGCGCGAAAAATATACAAGCGGTGGTGAAGAAAATTTCAGAAAGCATTGAAGAAAATTTAAAATTATCCTCAGCGACAAATCAGGGATTTCTCACAATGGATAAAGAGATTAAAAATGTTTCTCAAATCAATCAGGAAATTTCAATGTCGATGCAGGAGCAAAAAATCGCTAATACGGATATTTTGAATTCGACCACTCTTTTAAACAGCTTGAGTAAAGAAATTGTTACCGCTCTTCAGGAACAGGTTGAATCCAGCAAGGGGATTTATGCAATTTTTGAACAGCTTCAGAAGATGAGCGGGGAAATTAATCTTTCTGTAAGTGAACAGAGTCATGGATTAAAAGAAATTGAAGAAGCTTCTGTCTATATTAGAAATGTATCCGGGCAGATTAAAAAAATAGCAAAACAGATAGAAATGGATTTCAGCCGTTTTACAACAGATTAAATAAATCATTTTACGACCTTAAAGTTGTTTAGAAACAATTGCTAAGAATAATTTTTTTTTTAAAAACTCTTGATATTTTTTCAAATCTTTATTTATTAAATACAGAATTTTATGATTTTTTTCGAATTATGTTGACTTATTTCAGATATTTTAAGAAATTTGAAAAAAAAAAGAAGGAGAACTTATATGTCTCAAGAGTATGTCGGAATTGTCGGATATGGAATTTATATTCCAGAAACTTTTATGACCGCCAAACAAGTATCGGAAGCAACCAAAGGGAAATGGAGCGAAGACGCGGTTATCCAAAAGCTTGGTTTTAAGAAGAAACCTGTGCCTGGAGCGAATGACGGAACTCAGGAAATGGGAGTGAAAGCAGGACTGGATGCTTTGAAAAGAACAGGGGTTGATCCGAAAGAAATTGACCTGATTCTTTGTATCGGTGAAGAATGGAAAGAATATCCATTGACCACATCAGGAATTTATATTCAGGAAAAAATCGGAGCAGTAAACGCATGGTCGATTGATATCCAGCAAAGGTGCAATACAACGGTCGCGGCGCTTAAAATAGCAAAAGATATGATGATAGCTGACCCTTCTATCAACACGGCTATGATAGTCGGAGGGTATCGAAACGGGGATTTTATTGATTATACGGATCCTGCGGTTTCTTTTATGTACAACCTGGCTGCCGGAGGGGGAGCGTTAATTCTGAAAAAAGGATACAAAAAAAATGTAGTGCTCGGCACTCATATCATGACAGACGGATCTCTTGCCAGAGATGCGGGAGTGGAATACGGAGGAATTATTAAACCTCTTGAAAGCCTTCCAAAAGATGTTCTGGAGGATGTTTTAAAAAGAGGAAATAAATCTTTAAGAGTTTTTGATGATGAACATATGAAAAGCAGGCTGAACGAAGTCTCTATGCCGAACTGGTTTCAATGTGTGGATAAAGCTTTGGAAAAAAGCGGTATGACCCGTAAAAACCTGTCTTTCTTAAATGTTCTTCATTTTAAATATTCTATGTATCAGTATATGCTGAAAGAACTGGGATTAAACGAAACTCAGTCTGTTTATCTGGATGAATACGGTCATGTAGGGCAGATTGATCAGTTTATTTCTATGTATGAAGGTGAAAAACAAGGAAAATTAAAAGACGGATCTGTCATGGCAGTGATTGCAGCCGGTATCGGGTATGTTTGGGGCGCTACCATTATTCAATGGGGACCTGTGAAATAATAAATTTGGAGGATAAAGATGGCGATGAGCGAGAAGATTAAGGAAATTTATAAAAAGAAAGTAATTTCGGTTGATGATGCCGTAAAAATGGTAAAATCAGATACGGATGTGGTTTGCGCTCTTGCTGCTGCCGAACCGAAACTTTTTATGAGAAAACTCTATTCTGTAAAAGATAAAGTAAAAGATGTCAGTGTCCTGACCTGTCTTCCGATGGAAGCATATGATTTTTATACCAAAGAAGATGCTTTGGGGCATTTTTATCACGAAGGATGGTTTTATACTGGTCCGATGAGAAATGCTTCTCAATCCATTAATAGTTTTGTTACTAATCATCTTCATATGGCTGGAACAGATCGGTTAAGTTATAGAAAACCCCATATTTTTGCTGGAACTGCAACGCCTCCGGATAAAAACGGGTATATGTCTTTATCGCTTTCAGCTACTTATGAAGTAGATATGCTGGAAAATGCTGATATTGTTATTCTGGAAGTCAATGAAAAATTTCCAAGAACCTTTGGAGACACGATTATTCATATCAGTCAGGTTCATCATATTATTGAGGCAGACTACGATGTGCCTGAAATTCCAATACCTCCTGTTTCTGCTGAAGATAAGACGATTGCTGGATTTATTGCTCCTATGATTGAAAACGGAAGTACGGTTCAACTGGGAATTGGCGGTATCCCAAATGCGATCGGAGCCAATCTGACCACATTAAAAGATATTGGAATTCATACTGAAATGCTGACGGAAGGAATGGTAGATCTTTTTGAGGCAGGGGTACTTAATGGAAAAAGAAAAACTCTTCTTCCCGGTAAAATGGTCTGTACTTTTGCTCTTGGAAATAAAAAACTCTATGATTTTATTGATAATAATCCAGGTGTTGTCATTAATAGAGGGAAATGGGTGAATGACCCTTATGTCATTGCTCAAAACTATAAACAGATTTCAATCAATACGGCTCTTGAAATCGATTTAAGCGGGCAGGTATGTTCCGAATCCATCGGTTCTGTTCAGTTTAGCGGGACAGGCGGTCAGGCTGATACGGCAATAGGAGCTCAAAGGTCAATCGGCGGAAAGTCTTTTATTGCTTTGTATTCTACTGCCAGTGTTAAGGATGCGAAAGGGGTCAGAAAACCGATTTCTAAAATCGTTCCGATGCTCAAAGAAGGGGGAAGAGTGACTCTTCATCGGGCAAATGTTGAATATGTTGTAACTGAACATGGAATTGTGAGGTTAAAAGGTCTTTCGGTTCGAGAAAGAGCTAAAAAATTAATTACAATTGCGCATCCAGATTTCAGGGATATGCTGACAGAAGAAGCAAAGAAATTAAAATTTATTTAAGTTTATCACTGTAGAAATCAGGCTTGCCTGATTTCTACAACAAGCAAAATTATTTTACTTTTCGATAGATTTGAGTTGAAGAATCATCAAATTCTTCTGGTCTGGGCACAAATTCCTTTTCATAAAAAACAGTGATCAATTTTCCATCTCCATTAAGCTCAAAAATTCCGGAATAAGGGATTTTAGCTGTTTTTCCTTTCGCATCTGTAACCCATTTTCCTTCATATTTTATATGGGATTGTTCGAAATCAATCTTAAAAGGAGTGGAAGATGTGTCTACTATAATGTATTTTCCTTTTGCAGCAGTAGATGCTCCGCTTCTGGCATATTCCCAGATATAGGTGCCGTCTGAGTTAAAAGTAAATTTTGCGGGAAGGCTATAACCGTATTGGCTCAAAATATCTCCCAGGGTTTCGGCTTCCCATTCTCCAATAATTTTTTTTGAAATCTCGTCTCCATCGGAAGCTTTGACAGTCGTTTTTTCATTATTGTTGGCAACCTGCTGTTTCCCGATTTCAGGCTTGACATCGTTCGTATTTCCTCCACCTGAACATCCTGTTATGAAAAAAACAGGCAAGATGAAGAAAAAAAATAATTTTTTCATCGATTTTTCCTCCTGATAAATTAAAAAAAACTTATTTAACAATATAGAAAAATAAAATTTAACAACTAATTGATCGATTAGTGCAATAAATTTTTATTTGATGTTTAGCACTGGCATTATATACTAATCTGTCATGCTTACGAAGGCTGAAATCTATTGAAAGTAAGTGTTTTAAGTTATAGATTTCGGTATTTTTGCAAGCAAAAACCGGAATGACAATTTTGCATTTTATATTGAGTTTTTATCAATAAAATTGAAAAAAAAGTGTAATTAAAGAATAATAAATGATTATTGTGTCGTGAAAACCGGAGAAGGTTTCTCCGGTTTTTTTAATTTACTTTTTTGTGTAAACTTGTGCTGCTTCGTTCAATTCGTCTGGTCTTGGGTAGTTGATTGCATCTAAGAAAGCTGTAACCAATTTTCCGTCTGCACCGACTTCAAAGATTCCGTGAGCAGGTCTTGATTTTTCAACCCAAGCTCCGTCTGGTCCTTGAACATGTGTCTGCATGAAGTCAAATTTGTAAGGTTTAGCAGATGTGTCAGTTACTTTATAAGTTCCTTTCACTCCTACATATTTTCCACTTAATGTAAAATACCACTCATATTTTCCATCTTCAGTTAAAAGCAGTCTTGCTGGAGCTGTAAATCCGTATTGCTCAAGGAAAACTCCGAGAGTTTCTGCCTGCCAGTCTCCGATAATTGATTTTGCGATGTCAGCATCAGCTACTGTAGTTTGCCCAGCCCCAGTAGTTTCAGGTTTTGTTTCAGTTCCTCCGCAGCTTACAAGAAAAAGCGCGAGTACTGTTAAAAGTACCAGTAGTTTCTTCATAGAAAAATTCCTCCTTCTTTTAATAAAAACTTATAATTTGTTTCATTTAATAATGATAATTTTTTTAAAAAAAGTCAAGTTTAAAAAGAAAGTTTTAATTTTTTTTATTTCTTTAGCCGAATAATATTTTTTTTAAGTAAAAAAATGAGAGAGTATCTTTTATTTTAATAAAAGATATATTTTATGTTTTTGCGTAAGCTTCGATTATTTTTATATATATAATTTTTATATTTAAAAATTCTATTGGGATTTGGAAATTTAAAGACGAGGTTAATGGCAATGGATGAAATGGAAGAATTAAAACAGGAATTTTTAAGTGAAGCTTATGACCTTCTCAATTTGATGGAAGACGGAAGTCTGAAATTGGAGCAGAATCCTGAAGACAGCGAAGCCATTAATGGAATCTTCAGAGTTGCGCATACTTTAAAAGGCGGCGCCGCTTCTTTGGAGCTTTCCCGGATTGCCAATTTTACCCATGAACTGGAGAATCTATTCGATAAAGTCAGGGATGGAATGATTCGAATTGATGATTCTATTATAGATATAATTTTAAAATCTCTGGATATTTTAAAAGCATTGGTAAATGCGGCTGCCAAAACAGTGGAAGCAGAGCCCGGCATTGAAGAGGACACTCTTAAAAAAATTATCAATGCTCAAAAAGACAATATTAAAGAAGTTCCGGCAGTTAAAAAACAAACGGTGAACACGAAAATGCAGGAGTCTGAAAAAGAACTTATTTTTCAGGATATCCTTTCAGATTATGAAAAAGAACAGATTCAAAAATTGATTTCCGAAAAGAAAAATATATACATTGTCTATATCCGCCTGAATCCTGATTATCCGATGAAAAGCGTCAGCGGGCTTCAAATCTACACAGTGATGAAAGACAGTGGAGAAATTATTTATTCTAATCCCAGCATTGACAGTATTCTTGAAGAGGATTTTGTTCCTGAGATTTATTTTGTTTATGCATCGGGGCTGGATAAAGAAAGTCTTTATGATAAAGTTTATACTTCTGATGTTACAAACAAGGTGCAGATTCAAAACTATACTCTCCCGAAAAATACAGAAGAGATGGACGATTCTTTTTTTTCAGAAAAGAAATCAGGAATAAAAACGCTGACTCAGGAAGATAAAAATAACATCAACCGTTTTTTAAAAGAAGGCAAAAATGTTTTTAAAGTCAGTCTGGAAATAGAAAAAGACAACCCAATGAGAGAAGTAGATACTCTTTTGATGTATAATACAATCGAATCTTTGGGAGAGATTGTCGTGTCTGTCCCTGAAAAAGAGGAGTTGAAACAAGACATTTTTTATCCTTTTCTGGAAATGATTGTTTCAACGCAAATGGATAAAGAAAAAATTAAAGAAAAATGCACGATTACCGGCACAACTAAAAATGTGAAAATAGCGGTCTTTAAATCGAAAAATGAAGAAGAGGCTGTCCCTGAAAAGAAACCGCCTTTAGAAATAAAAAAAGTTCAGATCCCTGAAAATCAGGAAGATGAAGCAGAGTCTTTCCAGAATGAGAAAAAGCAGGGTCTTTTAAATGTTTCTTCTCAGTCAGCAGTTCATAAGTCTTTTTTAAAGGTTGAAAGCAGCCGCGTGGATATCTTGATGAATTTGGTCAGCGAGCTGGTGATCAGCAAAGCGGGACTGATTGAAACTGCCCAGCAGATTTTATACATGATTGAAAACTTAAGAAACTCAGGGTTAAATACAAAAAAAATTTTTGAAGGGCTTAATTTTGAAGCGCTGGCTCAGAATGAAGATGATAAAATGAAAAATATTTATCAGTTTTTTAACTCTGTTACAAGGTCTTCGTGGAATGAGCTGGATAGTTTTGAAAATATTATTAATATTATTTCACGGGTCATCAATGAACTTCAAGAAAGCGTTATGAAGATCCGAATGATTCCGATCAGCAGTATTTTTAACCGGTTCCCGAGAATTGTGCGGGATCTGGCTAAAAATTTAAATAAAAAAGTGACTCTGGATCTTTTTGGCGAAGAAACAGAACTGGATAAGTCGGTTATTGAAGAACTTTTGGATCCTATGGTGCATATGATCAGAAATTCAATTGATCATGGAATCGAGATCCCTGATTTAAGAAAACAAAGGGGAAAATCCGAGGAAGGTAAAATTACTTTAAGCGCCAGTCATGAAGGAAGTATGATCAAGATACAGGTTCAAGACGACGGAAACGGACTGGATACGGAACGAATTAAAGCAAAAGCAATTGAAAAAGGGCTGATTCCTGAGAATAAAGATTTAACAAAAGAAGAAATTTTAAATCTTATTTTTCAGCCGGGATTTTCTACAGCATTCGTTATTACAGAAGTTTCAGGGCGGGGTGTGGGAATGGATGTCGTGAAAAGAAAAATCGACAACCTCTCCGGTTCAATTTTTGTGGAAACAGAAAAACATAAAGGGACAAAGTTTATTATCAAGATTCCTTTGACTCTGGCTATTATTCAGGCGCTGATTGTAGAGATCAACAGTTTTTCTTATTCGATCCCGATCAACAGTATTGTGGAGACATTATCTATTACCGAGGATCAGATAGAAAACTTTGAAAACAACGCTGTGATTCGTCTGAGAGATGAAATTATTACTGTGATTAATATTAAAGATATTTTCAATTTTAAGGAAAAACAAAACTGGGAAAGTGAAAATCATGAACCCGAGAAAAAGAAACCTTCTCAAAATCAATCGGAGAATTTATCTGAAGAAGAAAATTCAAATGAAAGGTATGTGGTTATTGTTGAACTTTCAAATAAAAAAGCCGGACTTTTAGTGGATACGGTTATTTCCGAGCAGGATATTGTTATTAAGCCGCTCCATAAAAAATATGCGATGACTAAGGGAATCAGCGGAGCCACAATACTGGGAGACGGACGGATCAGTTTGATTATTGATATTTCTCAATTGATCGATATGTATGTGAAAAAAGAAGAATATATCCTGATTAAATAAAACGAGGACTGTAGTATGCAGCGTCAGATATTGATTATTAAGTTGGACGGGGATTTATACGGAATTGATGTCCGCCTGATTAAAGAAGTAATTAAAAAATATACTCTCCGGGAAATACCTGATGCCCCCAATTTTATTGAAGGTGTCATCAGTTTACGGGATGATATTGTTCCTCTGATTAAAATTAAAAGAATCTTGAATATGCCTATGTTTGACCTCTATAAGCATAAAAAAGTGATTATTCTTTATTTTGGAGAAGGAGTTAAAATAGGGATTGTGGTTGACGATGTATTGGGTATTCATTATTATGATGATCAGGAGATTCAGCCTGTCGATACGGTTTCCCGTTCCGAAGTCATTAATTATGTCCTTGGAGTAATTAAAAATCAGAATAATCAGAAAATAGCTATTTTAGATGTTTTATCCATGTTTTTTACGAACAAAGGGGATTTTCTTTATAAAAATTTTCTCAAAAACGGAGATTCTAAAAGAGAAATAAAAATTTTGAAAAAAGATTATTTTTTCCTGAAAGAAAAAATTGAAAAGAACAAATTTCCATTTAATGCCATCACTCAAAATGAAATTATCAAATATGTCTCAAAAATTTCTACCCTGAAAGGGAAAAAAATAGAAGAAATTTTAAAAGATCCAAAGTTTTTTGAAACCAGTCATTTTGATCTGGAGCAAACCCGGACCGCATTTTTTGAAAATATTTCTGATATGTACATGATTACGGAAGCGGTTGAAAATTTTATTAAAAGAAAAAAAGATATCCGTGTATGGCTTCTTGGTAATGCGACAGGAGAAGATGCTTATTCGATCGCCATGATTTTTCATTCTTTTGAAATTCCTTTTAAAAACATCCGGATTATCAGTTCAAATGATTCGCTTGAAAAGCTGGTTCAAGCCAGAAAAGGCGTTTATAAAAGAGAAGCTGTAGAGAAAATTCCTCAAGATCTGGTGGAAAATTATTTTTTACCAAAAGATAAAAAAGAATATTATATTATAAAAGATGAAATCAAAAAAAGTGTTGTTTTTGATTTTTTTAAGCCAAATTCAAAGTTTCAGCCTTATAATATAGATTTAATTTATGCTCCGAATTACCTTTCTAAAAATACAGAAAAAAGCGATCTTTTATTGAAAAATTTTTATAAAGCGCTGAATCCTGACGGAATTTTAGCCCTCGGGCTTTTTGAAAATATAGAAGGTTTTGCTAAAAAATTAAAAAAGTATTATATTAAAAATAGATTAGTCTTTATTAAGGAGTCCTAGATGAGAATAGATTTTATAACTCCTTTTCTGGAAGCAACAGAAGAGATTATTAATGAAGTTTTAGATATCCAGCCTCAGCGGGGAGAAATGGATTTAAAGGCAAATGAAACGATTCCTGATGTGGGGGTTCTGGTGGGGATCACCGGGCAGGCTGTGGGAAGAATGCTGATTATTCTGGATAAAACACTGGCTGAAAAACTGGTGGAAATTATGAACGGAGAAGTCTATAAACTGGAAGAAGATATGGCTCAGGCAACGATTGGGGAAGTCGGTAATATGATCATGGGCAGGGCGATTACAAAGCTTTATGAGCTCGGGTTTCATTTTGAGATCACACCGCCTTCTGTGATTGTGGGAAGATCTGTTCGAATTTCTACTTTAGGAATTGAAACTTTAGCCGTTCCTTATACTTTTCCTTATGGTTCTATGGAGATAAATATTTCAATAAAAGAGAATGTGTAGTATTTAATTTTATAATTAAACTTTGTTAAATTTTGAATAGGGGGATATTTTATGAATAGGGTGATCGAAGAACATATCAATCAGAAACGGCCGGAAGGTGTCAAAGTGGATGGGACGCCTTATAATATTTTAATAGTTGATGATTCTATGTTTATTGTCAAACAGCTGACGCAAATATTAGGTTCTGAAGCTTATAATATTATTGATACCGCAACAGACGGCGAAGAAGGAATCCGAAAATATAAAGAGCTTTATCCAAAAGTGGATCTGGTAACTCTGGATATTACGATGCCGAAAAAAGACGGTCTTCAGGTTTTGAGAGAAGTGATTGAGTTTGACAAAGAAGCAAAAATTATTATGATCAGCGCGATTGGAAAGCAAGGTTTTGTGAAGGAAGCGCTGCTTCTGGGAGCAAAGAACTATATTGTTAAACCTTTGAATCGTGAGAAAGTTTTGGAAAGAATAAAAAAAGTTCTGTATTAAGAATGAAAAAAGTTACAATAGTAGAAGACAATGCAGAAATTAACCATTTGATTAAAAGGATTTTAATTTCTGAGAATTATCAAGTAGAACAATATTTCAACGGTCTGGATGTTCTGGATTCTTTAGATGAAATTTATCAAAGCGATATTATATTGCTGGATATTATGCTTCCGGGAACAGACGGCTTTCAGATCTATGAAGAATTAAAGAAAAATTATCCCTCTTCTTTAAATAAAGTTGTTTTTCTCACAGCAATGTCAGATGATAAAGCAATTCAATTTTTTCAAAAAAATTATTGTCAATATATTATCAAACCTTTTGATCCTTTCAATCTTTTAAACATTCTGAAAAAAATGAATATTACTTAATCTTTAACTCATTTCAACAATACTCAGGAATTTTAAATGAAAAAATCGTTTCATGCGGCTGTCTTATCTGGTCAAGCTTTGACCGTCATGGCAGGCGCTAGTATAGCTCCCGCTTTAGGGGGGCTTAAAAATTTTTTTTCGTCCTACGAATCTCATACTGTCCAGCTCATTATTAGTCTTCCGGCATTATTTATTCTTTTGACAACACTTTTTCAAGGATTTTTATTAGGGCACTGGTCAAAAAGGAAACTTCTTTTAACTGGAATTGTTCTTTATATTCTAGGCGGGACGGCTGGAGGATTTGCTTCATATTTCCCTGAAATGCTTATTTACAGGGCGATTCTCGGAATTGCGGTAGGTCTTATCATGCCGGCATCGCTTTCTTTGATTGCTGAATCGTATCAAAATGAAGAAAGAAAAAAAATGATGGGGCTTTCCAGTTCGGTTTCAAATATCGGGGGGCTGACAGGGACACTTTTTGCAGGTTTTCTGGCAGGATTTTGCTGGCGCTATGCGTTTGCCGTGTATCTTTTGGCTCTGCCGGTCTGGTACCTCATTTTTAAAAACATTCAAGATAAAGTTGTTCTTGCCTCTTCTTTGGAGACTGTTAAAAAGACCCTGTTTCCGAAAAAAGCCTATTTTTATGGGGTTTGTGCTATGGTCTTCATGGCTTCTTTCTACCTTTTGCCCACAAACATGGCGCTTCTTATACAAAAAGAAAATCTGGGTGAAGCAGGGATTACCGGGCTGATTTTGAGTCTTTTAACTTTTACAGTTTTTTTAAGCGGTTTCTATTTTCAAAAACTGAGCGCTAAAATACACCTGCTTCCTGTTTATGCTTTTATTTTTTTTATTGCCGGGTTTATTTTCTTTTCCTTTTCAAAAACTTTAGTGATGATTTTTGTCAGTGTCTCTTTGATTGGTATTGGAATGGGCTTTATTTTTCCTTTCATTTTTCATGAAGCCTCTCTTTTGGCGCATGGGAAAGAAGGACACAAAGTAATGAATTTGATCACAGGTTCTCTTTTTGCCGGGCAGTTCCTTTCGCCTGTTTTTTTTGGGGTTTTGAATCAGTTGTTTTTTAAAGAAAATACACGATTTTTGTTTCTTTCAGCCGGAATCGGGCTGGGGCTTTTTGGGCTTTTGATTTTTATGATGATCAGGATGAAGTTTTTTGGAAATCCTTTCAAATTGAAAATTGATGGAAATAGTTATTCATCAACGAAAGCCTGATTAATTTTAAAATTCTTTTTATAAATCAGTTTTTTGAGACCGCAATAGAATCATAAAGCCCTTTTTTTTAAACTGTTTAAAAAAGCCTCTGTATCGATTTTTTCACTTTCCAAACCTTCTTTTATTGCTATTGCAAGTCCGTAATCTTCATGGTATTCGTCGAGGTATTTTTTTACTGCGATCCTGATCACTTCTATATAAGCCGATAATCCCAAATCCTGTGAAATGTTTTTTAGTTCATTAATCCATTCTTCTGGAAATCGGATCGGAACTGAAACTGTTTTTTTAGTGTTTAATGGGCGTGCCATAAGTCCTCCTCTATGGGAAATATTTATAAATATCCTTTCTATGAAGAAAGCGGACTAAAACAACTCTGTTTTCTTCTGAAAAATATTGAATCCCCAATCTGTAATAATTTAATTTTATTCTATAAAAATCTTTAAACCCTTCCATTTTTTTTATCTTTTTAAGACTGGATAAGTTTAGAGAAGTTTTTAATTCATCAATAATTCTGATAATATCCTGTAAAACTTCTTTATCATTGATTTTATCAACATCTTTTTCAAATTTTTTAAGAATTTCTACAGTCATGTTTTCTCCATTTCTGTATATTTTAAATATATAATAATATACAGTGATAGGCAAATAATAAAAATCTGCTTTGTATAGTAAAACAAATTTATTAAATAATCAGAAAAATATGAGATATTTTGTCAATAACCTGAAAAGGTGTTGTAAAGGTTTTTGTTTGGTCTGACTCGAATAATTCCTCTTGAAGATTTTGTCTGCGGTTTCAAATCCAAACCCCCTAACCCCCTTATCCTTAAGTCTTTAAGGACAAGGGGGGAGTCCTCCGTGATTTCATCCGTGAAATCAAGTCGGACGGGGAAATCCTGCATCGTGCAGGATTAAAGAGGAAAATTTAAATTTTAAAAAGAGATTTTGTTTCTGAAAGGTTTGTGTGTTATTTTTAATAAAATGAGGTATGAAAAAAAATCAACCTGCCGGGGAAGTGATCAAGCAGGGTTTTTTATTGCGTAAAATATTCCAAATGGTATGGATAGATGCAATGGGGCTGTTATCCTAAAAACAGCATGTTTTACGCATTGCATATAATGGAGTCATGCGCCATTAATTTGAGCAATTTTTTCTAGTGACAAAATATTTTAAAGAGAAACAATGAGTAAAGGGAATTGGTCATTTATCCATGAATGGACAATTTATGAATATATGATTCATAGATCAGAAGAAAACAATTTAAGATTGAAATGCATTTTAAGTGATTCAAAAATCATTAGAAAAGATTTATGGAAGAAAGTGGAAATTCTAAATCCAATATATAGTACTGATTTTCCTGATATAAAAGGTTTGAAATTTGAAAAAGAAAAAGATTTTAGACCTGCAGAAATTAAATTTACAACATCGTTATTTTCATATCATATCGATTCCAAATATAAAGATAAATTTCAAGACTTTAAAAAGCAAAATGGTATTATTCTGGTTTTAAGTCATGATCAACTTCCGAAAAATTATGATGAAATAAAGGATTTAGATATTTATGAAATTGATAGATCAGATTTTACAGCATTTTGTCGCGAAAATTTTGATAGATTATTGAATAGACAGATAAAACAGCATGCTGAAACAAAAGTTTGGGTGATGTACGAAGGTCCAAATTTCAATGATTCAACAGAAAATATTAAATCCGCTCGAAAATCAAACATTTGGTGTCCAACAGAAAATTTAACAAGTTTTGATTTAGCAATTGGGGATAGAATTTTATTCTTGAAAACAAAAGGTTCTTCATCACAAGATGTGCAAAATAATTTTGAAAAAGTTAAAGACAAATGGATTCTTACTGAATTAGTAATAACTGAAGTGAGATCAAAAATCAGAAGTCGTTTAGAATATCTTCAATTAAATAATCTTAATCCAGATGCTCAATTATGGGTAACTGATCCGTTCGAAAATGGAATGTGGCGTTGGGATCGTGTCTTTGAATTTAAAATAATAAAAACATATCAATCAGATATCATTATATCAAATTTTATTAATAAATCGAAAGGGTTTTTTGAAGCAATTCGTGAAGTTTACTGTTTTCGAAAATCAAGAGAATTGAAATTGAATGAGTACAGAGATTTTCTTGAAAATTTACTTTAAAATTTTGTATAATTTAATTATTGTTACTATTCGGTATTCTGACCCTCTAAAAGAGTGTGTTCAATAAACTGTGTGTGGGTTGTTTTTTTATTTAAAATCTACTCTCAAAAATTATACAAAAGTAGATGTTAAACGCAAGTTAATCAATAATTCAGGCTGTCGATTATTGTTTTAATTAACTCGGACTTCGGCTCCGCTCAGTGGTCGTGCAGCTTCGATTAATGACACCATTGCTTGAACAACTAAATAGAAAATTTAAGCAATTCAGATAATCATCATTCTGAATTCCTCGTCTGAAATAAAATTTGACAATACTTTTAATCCCAGATCAGGGAAAAATCAAATTAAATCATGCATCCGCCCAGATCAAAATCAAAAGAACCGTCTTTTTCTTCTACTCGAAATAATAATTTTGATTCTTTTTAGAAATCTGTTTTTTTTTTTAAGATTTTTCACTAAATTTTCTTTTTAAACTTTGATTTTGAAGCTAAAAAAACGCAAAAAAGGATTCTTATTGATGAAAAAGAATACAATGAAAGAAAAACTGAAATACCGTTTTGATAATCTTATGTCTAAAGGTACGGCAGCATTAATCGGCTGGCTTGGTTTTTTGACTGTGGTGTTAATTTTAGTCATTTCCACCATTGTTTGGCTTACGGGACTGCTGCCGGATGATTTTCCAAAAATTCTCTGGAAAAGCTTTATGCATACGATAGACGGTGGAACTGTCGCAGGGGACGAAGGGGATTGGAGTTTCCTGTTTTTAATGCTGGTCATTACTCTTGGAGGAATTTTTATTTTAAGTATTCTGATTGGTATCCTGACCAGTGGAATTGAAGCCCGGCTTGATAAAATCAGAAAGGGGCGATCAAGGGTGATCGAAGAAGGGCATACGGTGATTTTAGGATGGTCAGAACAGGTTTTTACGATTATTAAAGAATTGTCTATTGCCAATTTAGTGAAAAAGAAAGCGTGTATTGTTGTTATGGCTTTGAAAGACAAGGTGGAGATGGAAGAAGAAATCCGTGAAAAAGTGGGAAAAACAGGAAAAACAAAAATTGTCTGCCGTTCGGGTGATCCGATTGATCTTACGGATCTGGAAATTGTCAGTCTGAATCAGTCAAAATCGGTTATTGTGCTTTCTTCTAAAGATGAAGATTCTGATTCAAGTGTGGTCAAAACCCTCCTTGCTATTACGAGCCATCCTTCCAGAAGAGAAGACTCTTTTCATATTGTAGCGGAAATCAGAGACCCTAAAAATTTGGAAATTGCTAAAATTGCTGGAAAAGGAGAAGCTGAACTCCTACTCGTAGGCGATCTGATTGCAAGAGTTGTGGCGCAAAGCTGCTTGAAAGAGGGGCTCTCTGTGGTGTATTCCGAGCTTCTGGATTTTGAAGGGGCAGAAATTTACTTTCATGCTGACCCTCTTTATAAAGGAAAAAAATTCAAAGAGATTCAATTTTATTACAAAGATTCTACTGTCATTGGGATTTTTAATAAAGAAGGAAAAACGCTCCTCAATCCTGATCCGGATACTGTTTTGGGAGAAAAAGAAGAAATTATCCTGATAGCCGAAGACAGTGAAAGTATTTTTCTTGCAAAGGAGAACCCTTATATTTACGAACAGGCTCTTGAAAAAAGCAAGTCAATCAATCCTTCAACTCAGAAAAATATTATATTGGGATGGAACTGGCGGCTTCCTATTATTGTCCGCGAACTGGATAAATATGTTCCTTCTTCATCTATTCTTCAATTGGTTTCAGATAAGGAAGACCCTGAAAAAGAAATCAAAAAATACTGTCCTGTTCTTACGAATCAGTCGGTTTCTTATACTGGAGCCGATATTACGGACAGAAGGGTTTTAGATGAATTAACGGAAGAAAGTTATGATAATTTTATCATTTTAAGCGATGATCGGATCGAGGCGCAGAAAGCAGATGCAAAAACTCTCATGACGCTTCTTCATCTCAGGGAAATTTCAGAAAAACAGGGGAAGAATTTTTCAATTGTGACTGAAATGATGGATATCAAAAACAGAAATCTGGCTGCGGTTACCAAGGTCAATGATTTTATTATCAGCGATAAACTGATTAGTCTTTTGATTTCTCAGATTTCAGAAAACAAGGCGTTAAACCAGATTTTTGAAGAACTTTTTGATGCTGAAGGCAATGAAATCTATATTAAGCCCGCAATTGATTATGTTCAAGCCGGCACTGAGGTGAATTTTTATACTGTGACCGAATCCGCTTCATTAAAAAGAGAAATCCCGATCGGCTATAAACTGAAAAAAGATTCTCAAAATGCTGATAAAGCTTACGGCATTGTGATTAATCCAGACAAGGCGCAAAAAATTGTATTTGATATTAATGATAAAATTATCCTGATTGCAGAAGACTAAAAAAGGAAACCTTATGAAGCTGAAAATTCATCCAAAAGAAGAAATTTATTTTATCTTTTCAATTATGTGGAGTCTGATTTTTTACTACGGGCTGGTTCAATTTATTTATTCTTTGAACCAAATTTCTGACTCAGTCGCCACAAGAACCCTCATTCGGCTCTATGTTACTTATATAGGACTGATTATCATTTACATTGTTTTTTATAAAGGATTTTTAGTGGGTTATATCAGAAATAATGCAGTCAGGATTCACAGTGCGCAGCTGCCTGAAATTTATGAAATTTTCAAAGAGATAGCATCGAAAATGGGATTTCGAAAAGTGCCTGAACTTTATGTTCTTCAGTCAGGCGGAGTTTTGAATGCGTTTGCGGCCCGGTTTTGGGGAAAAAACATGGTGGTGATTTATTCTGATATTCTTGAAACGGCTTATGAAGACGGAAGGGAAACAACCGCTTTTATCCTTGCCCATGAGCTGGCGCATTTAAAACGCTTTCACACCACTAAAATGCTTCTTCTTTTTCCCGCAAAATTTTTTCCGTTTTTAATGCCGGCTTATAAGAGAGGGTGTGAATATACCTGTGATAGGGCTGGTTTTGAAATTGAGCCTGTCGGCGCCAGAAAAGGGCTTTTGCTTCTTGCGGGAGGAAAAAAACTCTATTCAAAAATCAAGGTGGATGAATTTGTAAAACAGTCAAAAGAGGCAAGAGGTTTTTGGTCGTGGTTTTCCAAATCAGCTTCAACTCATCCTCCTCTTCCGAAAAGATTGAGCAATCTGGGAATTGAAAATTAAAAAAGAAGTTTATACAAGGATGAATAATGGGACTTAAAAGGGATTTAAAACTGATCGATGTATTTAGTATCGCATCAGGCGCAATGATCAGCTCCGGTCTTTTTATTCTTCCCGGAATTGCTTTTGTGAAAGCCGGACCAGGAATGATTATTTCTTATTTTTTAGCAGGAATTCTTGCTTTGACGGGAGCTTTGAGCCAGTCTGAACTTGTGTCGGCAATGCCGAAAGCGGGGGGCGAGTATTTTTATACGGTGAGAAGCATGGGACCAGCGATTGGAACCATTAATGGAATGATTTCATGGTTTTCCATTACTTTAAAAAGTTCTTTTTCACTGATCGGTATGGCAGCGTTTGTCAATATTCTTTTTCATTTTAACATTGAAATCATAGCGGTTGTGCTGACCATTCTTTTTTTAATACTCAATATTATCGGCGTGAAAGAGGCGGGGCGTTTTCAGGTTGTTTTAGTGATCGGGCTGATCGGGCTTCTTGTTTTTTTTGTTTTAAATGGAATTAATCAGGTCAATGCGGATAATCTTATCCCTTTTGCCGCAAAAGGCTGGGGGGCTGTTTTTTCTACAGCCGGTTTTGTTTTCGTTTCATACGGCGGGCTTTTAAAAATCGGGAGCGTAGCAGAAGAAACCCAGAATCCGGGAAGAAATATTCCTCTGGGAATGTTTTTGGCTCTTTTGGTGGTAGGCGTTTTATATACGATGGTGGTTTTTGTGACAACGGGAGTTTTAGGGGTAAACTTAGTACCGGACGGGATTCCGACACTCATGCCTATTTCGGATGCAGCGGAAGTCTTTTTAGGAAAACCTGGAAAAATCGCTTTAAGCATTGCTGCTGTGCTTGCTTTTGTGTCAACGGCAAATGCGGGAATCATGGCTGCCTCGCGTTATCCGATGGCATTAAGCCGGGATAATCTTTTACCTCTTTTTTTTGGAAAAATCAGTAAAAAATTCGGAACGCCTTTTTTATCAATTCTTTTAACAGGTGTGATTATGGCGCTTTCGTTTTTTCTTCAGCTTGAGTTTTTGGTAAAAGCGGCTTCAACTGTTATATTGTTTAATTTTATTCTTTCCTGTCTTTCCGTGATGATTCTCCGATTCAGTAAAATTCAGAATTACAGACCCAGTTTTAAATCTCCCCTTTTTCCATGGATTCAGATTGTCGGAATCGGCGGATTTGTCTTTTTAATCATTGAAATGGGAAAAGAGGCTCTTTTAATGAGCTTATTGATGGCTCTGGCAGGGCTTCTTGTTTATCTGTTTTATGGAAGAAACAGATCAAAAAAAGAGTATGCCCTTCTTCATCTGATTGAAAGAATTACCAACAAGGCTTTTGTATCCAGAAAATTAGAGACTGAGCTGAAAGAAATTATCAGGGAAAGGGATAATATTATCCAGGACCGTTTTGATGAAATTATTGAAAACAGTCTTGTTTTGGATATTGAAAACCCTATGACAGAAGAAGAGCTTTTCCAATTTTTGGCAGAGAAAATGTCTTCCCGTTTTCATATATCTCCAGAGGAATTTTACAGACTTTTAATAGAAAGGGAAAAGCAAAGCTCCACAGCGCTTACTCCTTATCTTGCTATTCCCCATATCGTAATTTCAGGGATTAAGCTTTTTGATATTATGATGGTCAGACTGAAAAAAGGAGTTGGTTTTTCGGCTGAGTGTCCGGATATCCGAGCTGTCTTTGTTTTAGCGGGAAGCCAGGATGAAAGAAATTTCCACTTAAGGGCAATTTCTGCAATAGCGCAGATTGTTCAGAATAAAGAATTTGAAAAACGGTGGGAAAAGGCAAAAAACATTGAAGAATTGAGAGATATTGTTCTTCTTGGCAAACGACACAGGCATTCCGGTTTAGAAAAATAGATATACTAAACAAAATATAAATTGTCCGTTTTTATATTTACTTTGTCATTTCCGCGAAGGCTAGAATCTATTGACAATAAGTGTTTTAAGTAACAGATTCCGGTCTTTTGCAAGCAAAAACCGGAATGACAGGCGGTCATTTTATAATTAGATTACTATAGAACTCGTGTATCAGTAAAAAAAGTGAAAGAAAATATTTTTTTTGTTTTTTCATCTCAATAAGTTTAAATTTATTGGAGAAAACACGGAAAATTAAAGTTTTCAAAATTATTTTTTGTTCAATTTCGTTCAGTTTTTTAAAGCTTTCAGGATGATTTCAGGCTTGCTTGAAAGAAAGTGGGTATAAATCATATTTTTGTTTTGTTTTTTTATTTTGAAAGTATTAAATTTAAATAACTATTTTCTGCAAATTTTATTTTAAATAAATATAAAAGGATTGTGCGAATGCCAACAATAAATCAGCTCATCAGAAAGGGCAGAGAGAAAGTCCAATGGAAAAGTAAATCTCCAGCCCTCACGAATTGTCCTCAAAGAAGAGGAGTATGTGTAAGGGTTATGACTCTGACTCCAAAAAAACCTAACTCGGCTTTAAGAAAAGCGGCGAGAGTTCGTCTTTCAAATGGTTATGAAATTACAGGATATATTCCTGGAGTAGGACATAATCTTCAGGAACACTCCGTTGTTTTAGTCAGAGGGGGACGGGTAAAGGACCTTCCGGGTGTTCGTTATCACATTGTCCGTGGTGCGTTGGATTCTGCGGGGGTTGAAGGCAGAAAGAGATCAAGATCGAAGTATGGAACTAAAAAGCCTAAGAAGGCCTAGAGATAAAAGGGGAATAAAATGGCGAGAAGAAAAAGAAAACTGAAAAGACCTAAAGTTTTGCCTGATCCAGTTTATGGAAGTATTGCGCTTGCAAAATTTATTAATAGAGTCATGTATGATGGAAAAAAATCTGTAGCGGAAGGTGTTGTTTACGGCGCTATGGATTCTATTAAAGAAAAAACCGGGGAAAATCCATTTGATGTATTTATGAAAGCGCTTGAGAATGTGAGCCCTGAGGTTGAAGTCCGGTCAAGAAGAGTGGGCGGGGCGAATTATCAGATTCCGGTAGAAGTAAGAGAAGAAAGAAAAACTTCTTTGGCTTTTAGATGGATCGTTGCAGCAGCAAGAGATCGAAAAGAAAGAGGAATGGATCAGAGACTGGCTTTTGAAATTGTCGATGCTTATAAAAATACAGGAAGCTCAGTGAAAAAGAAAATTGATACTCATAAAATGGCTGAAGCGAATAAAGCTTTCGCCCATTTAAGATGGTAAGCTTTAAAACGAGGAGGAGAAGAGCGTGGCAGAGAATATGCCTTTAGACAGGGTTAGAAATATCGGGATTATGGCTCATATTGACGCCGGCAAGACGACAACGACTGAAAGAGTCTTGTATTATACAGGTAAAATACATAAGATAGGCGAAGTTCATGAAGGCGCAGCTGAAATGGACTGGATGGAGCAGGAGAAAGAAAGAGGAATTACGATTACAAGTGCGGCGACGACTTGTTTCTGGAATGATCACCGGATTAATATTATTGATACTCCGGGTCACGTTGACTTTACGATTGAAGTAGAGAGATCTCTTCGGGTATTGGACGGGGCGGTTGGTGTATTTGACGCGGTAAACGGAGTTGAGCCTCAGTCTGAAACTGTCTGGAGACAGGCAGATAAATATCATGTTCCTAGAATTGCTTTTATGAATAAAATGGATAAGATCGGAGCAGACTTTTTATGGTCTGTGAAAACCATGCATGAACGACTTGGAGCTAATGCGGTTCCTATTCAGCTTCCAATTGGAGCGGAAGATAAATTAAAGGGAATTATTGATTTAGTAGAGATGAAAGCCTGGGTCTGGGGTGGTGAAGAACTTGGAGCAAAGTACGATATTGTAGATATTCCGGCTGATTTGTTGGATAGTGCGAAAGAGCAGAGAGAGAAACTTCTTGAAGCTTTATCAGATATCGATGAAGTAGTCATGGCTAAATTTTTGGATGGCGTAGAGCCTACTATTCCTGAAATTAAAAACGCAATTCGAAGCGGAGTTGTTGCATTTAAAATCTTTCCTGTACTCTGTGGAAGTTCTTTTAAAAATAAAGGTGTTCAGCCTCTTTTAAATGCTGTTGTTGACTATCTTCCTTCTCCTTTGGATATTGGTGGAAAAAAAGGAATTAATCTTGATACTCAGCAGGAAGAAATTAGAATGCCGAAAGCAGACGAGTCTTTTTCAGCGCTTGCTTTTAAAATTATGACAGACCCTTATGTAGGAAAGCTTTGCTTTACTCGTATTTACTCAGGGGTTTTAGAATCTGGAAGTTATGTTTATAATGTGAGTAAGGGGCAGAGAGAGAGAATCGGACGGATTCTGATGATGCATGCCAATAAAAGAGAAGAAGTGAAATCCGCGAGCGCGGGTGACATTGTCGCGATTGTCGGTTTGAAAAATACCTTGACCGGTGATACGCTTTGTCAGGAAGGGAAACCTATTCTTCTTGAAAAAATTGATTTTCCTGAGCCGGTTATCTCGATTGCGGTCGAGCCGAAAACAAAAAATGATCAGGAGAAATTGACCACTGCTCTTATTAAACTGGGAGAAGAAGATCCTTCTTTCAGAGTCAATGTAGATGAAGAAACCGGACAGACTATTATCCGGGGAATGGGTGAGCTTCACCTTGAGATTATTGTTGACCGGATGAAAAGAGAGTTTAAGGTAGAAGTCAATCAGGGGAAACCTCAGGTTGCCTATCGGGAAACAATCAAGCAAAAAGCAAAAGCAGAAGGAAAATATATCAAGCAAACGGGTGGACGGGGACAGTATGGGCATGTTCTTATTGAACTTGAACCGCTTGAGCCTGGAAAAGGTTTTGTTTTTGTGGATAAGATTTCCGGCGGTAGAATTCCTAAAGAATATATTGCTCCGGTTGGAAAAGGTATTGAAGAAGCGCTGCTTCGCGGTGTATTGGCAGGATATCCGGTTGTTGACATTCAGGCAACTCTTTATGACGGTTCCTATCATGATGTTGACTCATCGGAAATGGCTTTTAAAATTGCGGGTTCTATGGCGTTTAAAGAAGCTGCTATGAAGGCTGGGATGGCAATCCTTGAACCGATTATGGGAATTGAAATTGTGACTCCTGAAGATTATATGGGTGATGTTATCGGAGACTTAAACGCTCGAAGAGGAAGAACAAAAGAAGTGGTGGATCGTTTTGGTGCAAAAGTGATTCATGGTGAAGTTCCTCTTGCTGAGATGTTTGGTTATGCTACCACTCTTCGATCGAAAACGCAGGGTAGAGCAAACTACAGTATGCAGTTTGATCATTATGAAGAAGTTCCTCGAAATATTAGAGAAGAACTTGCGGCGAAAGCAGCTGGTAAATAATAAAATTTAAATAATTGAAAAAAAAGAAAGAACAATGGAGGCTATAAAATGGCTAAAGAAAAGTTTCAGAGAACGAAACCTCACGTAAATGTCGGTACTATCGGACATGTAGACCACGGAAAAACAACTTTGACTGCGGCAATGACATTTGTTGCTGCAAAATTATGGAATGCGGCGCTCGCAAAAGATTATAATGATATCGATAATGCGCCAGAGGAAAAAGAAAGAGGAATTACAATCAACACTGCCCATGTTGAGTATGAAACAGCTTTAAGACACTATGCGCATGTTGACTGTCCAGGTCACGCCGACTATGTTAAAAACATGATTACTGGTGCCGCTCAAATGGATGGTGCGGTTCTGGTTGTATCTGCTCCAGACGGACCAATGCCTCAAACACGAGAGCACATCCTTCTTGCAAGACAGGTCGGGGTTCCTTATATCGTCGTTTTTATGAATAAAGTCGATATGGTGGATGAAGAAGAACTTCTTGAAGTTGCAGAAATGGAAATCAGAGAGCTTCTGAATAAATACGAATTCCCAGGTGATGATATCCCTATTATTAAAGGTTCTGCGTTAAAAGCTCTTGAAAAAGCAAAAGAGGGGACAATTTCAGTGGATGATCCTGTGATCAAACCTATGATTGAACTTTTTAACGCTCTTGACAGCTATATTCCTGAGCCGAAAAGAGATACAGAAAAACCTTTCTTAATGCCTGTAGAAGATGTTTTCTCTATTACTGGTAGAGGAACTGTTGTAACAGGAAGAGTAGAAAGAGGAATTGTAAAAGTCGGTGAAGAGCTTGAATTGATCGGGTTAAGTCATGTTAACACTAAAACAATTGTTACTGGTGTTGAAATGTTTAGAAAAGAACTGGATCAAGGGATTGCTGGAGATAATGTTGGTCTTCTTTTAAGAGGAATTAAAAAAGAAGATGTTGAAAGAGGACAAGTTCTTGCGAAACCAGGATCAATCACTCCTCATACTCAATTTACAGCTCAAGTCTATGTCTTGACAAAAGAAGAAGGCGGAAGACATAAACCTTTCGTAACTGGATACAGACCTCAGTTCTATTTCAGAACAACCGATGTAACCGGAAACATCACTTTAAAAGAAGGTCAGCAGGTTATTATGCCGGGTGACAACACTGAAATTAATGTAGAACTTCTTTACCCTGTTGCGATGGAAGAAGGTCTCCGATTTGCGATCAGAGAAGGCGGAAGAACAATCGGTGCCGGTGTCGTTGCAAAAATTATTAAATAAAAATTGAGGAAGAAATGGTAGGAAATAGAATCCGTATTAAACTGAAGAGCTTTGATCATAACCTGATTGAAAGTTCGATTAAAAATATTTTGGAAGCCTTGTCTCGTGTAGGCGCAAAAACTTCGGGGCCGGTTCCCCTTCCTACTCAATTTAAGAAATATACTGTGACTCGATCTCCACATGTTGACAAGAGATCGAGAGAGCAGTTTGAAATCAGAGTTCATAAGAGACTGATTGATATCCTCGAACCTGATGAAAAAACAATTGAGGCTTTAAAAGAGTTGAAACTCCCTACAGGGGTTGAAGTAGAAATTAAGTAAGCCGGAAAAAGAGAAATAAAAAATAAAGGAAGACGAGAATGCCGCTGGGGATAATAGGTAAAAAAATAGGGATGACACAGGTTTACGGCGAAAATGGAAATGTTCTGCCTGTAACAGCAGTTTTGGTTGGACCTTGCCAGGTATTGGAAATTAAAACTTCTGAAAAAAATGGATACTCTGCAGTGAAGCTTGGATATCTCGAAAAGACAAAAAATGTCAATAAACCTGAAAACGGTTATTTTGAAGCGATATCTAAAGCAGCAGATAAAAAAATTACTCCCAAAAAGATGCTCAAAGAGTTTAGAACAGAAAATATATCCCTGAATATCGGCGATGTAATCAATGCTGATATGTTTCAAGAAGGCGAAAGCGTAGATGTAGTTGCGACCAGTAAAGGAAAAGGGTTCCAGGGTGTTATTAAAAGATATCACTTTGCTGGAGGACCGGCAGCGCATGGTTCTAAATTTCATAGAAAACCTGGATCAATCGGTGCTCACACCTTTCCTGCAAAAGTCTGGAAAGGTCAGAAAATGCCTGGACATATGGGCTGTGAAACCGTTCAGATTAAAAATCTGAAAATTGTGAAAATAGATAATGAAAACAGCCTGATATTAGTAAAAGGCGCAATTCCAGGTCCTGCAAAAGGGATTGTATATCTTTATAAGAAAGAAAAATAAAAGAACAGGTAGCTGTAATGGAAAAAAAATTATATGATGCTGTAGGAAATGAAGCAGGCAACTTGACTGTGAGCGGTTCATTGTTTACTCAGGAAGTGAAAAAGTTCCTGATTTATGAAAAAATTAAAAATGAACTAGCAAATCAAAGACTTGGCACTGCTTGTACTAAAACAAAAGGCGAAGTCAGAGGCGGCGGAAAAAAACCTTGGAAACAAAAAGGAACTGGTCGGGCAAGATCAGGAAGTACCCGTTCTCCAATCTGGGTCGGCGGTGGTATTGTATTTGGACCGAGACCGAGAGACTACGGCTATCAATTGAACAAAAAAATGAAAAAATTGGCTCTGGTTCATACTCTTGCTTATAAATTGCAAGACAGCGAGTGCGTAAAAATCGTAAAAGATTTTACCATCGAATCAGCAAAAACGAAAGACGCTTATGCGCTTATCAAAAAAGTCAATCAGAACAAAGAAGAGAGAACTCTTGTTATTTTTAATAACGAAGACGCCAATTTAAAAAGAGCTCTCAGAAACATACCTTGGGTAAAATATATGTCTGCAGACAGACTTGCAGCTCATGAAATGTTTTATGCGAAGCATATCATTATCATGGAAGGCGCATTGAAAAAAATTGAAGAAAAATACGGCGCTTTTGCGCAAAGTAACTAATTAAGAGGCACAGTATGAAGCTGGATTTAAACGACATCATTAAAGAACCTGTGGTCAGCGAAAAAAGCACTGATTTAGCTTCCAAGCAGAAATTTGTATTTAAAGTACATAAATTTGCAAATAAGCCAATGGTAAAAAAAGCGCTTGAATCACTTTATGATGTGAAAGTAGATAAATGTAACATCATTAATCTCAAGGGAAAAGAAATTAGAACCAAGCAAGGTGGCTACTCGTATACTTATGGTTATAAAAAAGTTGTTGTGACCTTAAAAGAAGGACAATTTGACTTTTTCGAAACCAACCAATAAATTTAAAAACTCAAAAGTGAGAGAGGAAAAATGGCGCTTAAGAAGTTTAAACCTATAACTCCGGGTTTAAGATTTAAAACTGTTGCTGATTTTTCAGTATTAACAACCAGTGAGCCGGAGAAAAACCTTACAAAAGGTAAAAAAAGAATCAGCGGTAGAAATAACAGCGGTAGAATTACAGTCAGAAGACGAGGCGGAGGCCATAAGAAACTTTACCGAATTGTTGATTTCAAAAGAAAAAAAAGAGATATCGAAGCGTTTATCAAAACAATTGAGTACGATCCAAACAGAAGTGCTTATATTTCACTCATTGAATACACGGATGGTGAAAAAGCTTATATCTTAGCACCTGCAGGCGTTAAAATTGACCAGAAAATTATTGCTGGCGATAATGTCAGACCGGATTTAGGAAATTCTCTTCCATTGAAAAACATACCTACAGGTATGGATATTCATAATCTTGAGCTTCAGATCGGAAAAGGCGGGCAGATTGTCCGGTCAGCCGGAACAGCGGCGCAGATTATGGGAAAAGAAGGAGAGTATTGCATTGTCAAGCTTCCTTCCGGAGAAATCAGACTGATCCATAAGGAATGCTATGCAACTATGGGAAGAATCAGCAATGTTGAGCATGCTGATGAAGTGATCGGTAAAGCGGGTAGAGCCAGATGGATGGGAAGAAAACCAAAAGTCCGCGGTACTGTCATGAACCCTGTGGATCACCCTCATGGTGGTGGTGAAGGTAGAACCAAAGGGAAGCACCCTGTTACTCCTTGGGGACAACCTACTAAAGGTTATAAGACAAGAAGAGGGAAAAGACCTTCTGATAAATTTATTGTAGAAAGAAGAAATAGAAGAAAAAAATAACAAGGAGTTAGAACGTGGGTCGATCACTGAAAAAAGGACCTTTCATTGTTAAAAAGCTCTATAAAAAAACGCTTGCCGCTAAGCAGGATGCAAAAAGAAAACCAATTAAAACCTGGAGTAGAGCATCTACTATTATTCCAGAAATGGTTGGGTTGACTTTTAATGTATATAATGGAAAAACTTTTGTTCCTGTTCATGTCAGCGATGAAATGATTGGGCATAAATTAGGGGAATTCTCTCCTACCAGAACATACAGAGGACATGCCGCAGATAAGAAAGGCAAGAAAAAATAGAGAGGAAATGAAGATGGAAGCAAGAGCGGAGTCAAAGTTTATTATAGTGTCTCCTAAAAAAGTCTGGCGAGTAACCAGAGAATTAAGAGGCTTAACTTATAAAAACGCAATGGAATTCTTGAGAGAAATTACTCCAAAACCGGCTAGAATAATGGAAAAAATCTTAAAATCTGCATTTTTTAATGCTATCCAAAAAGATTCAAACCTGACTGAAGATGATGTTGTCATTAAAACGGTTTTCGTTACAAAGGGTCCAAATTATAAAAGAATGAGACCGAGAGCGCAGGGAAGAGCGGATATTATCAAAAAAAGAACATCCCATATCAATGTCGTTTTAGGAAAAAGGGAGGAGATTTAAATGGGTCAGAAAGTCAATCCTATTGGTTTCAGAGTCGGTGTTACCCGTGTATGGGACTCAGTCTGGTGGAGTGGAAAAAACCTGGGCTCCTGGGTTGTTGAAGACTATAAGATCAGAAAGGTAATCGATAAAAAATTCAGACATGCTGAAATAGATAAAATTAAAATCGAAAGAACAGCAGGTTTTGTAAAAATCATTATCCGTACTGGAAAACCAGCACTTCTGATTGGTCAAAAAGGCGCTGAAATTGAACTCCTGAAAAAAGAAATTGTGAATGTCCTTCATGATAAAAAGAATACTAAGATTGATATCAAGATTGAAGAAGTTAAAAAAATCAACCTTTCAGCTAGAATTCTTGCTACCAGTGTTGCATTGCAGATGGAAAGAAATGTTCCTTTTAAAAGAGCGATGAAAAAAGTTATGGGCGATGCAATGAGAGAAGGCGGAAAGGGAATTAAAGTGAAAGTTTCAGGCCGTTTAGGCGGATCTGAAATGGCTCGTGTCGAGTGGTATTCTGAGGGAAGAATCCCAAATCAGACACTCCGGGCGGAAATTGATTATGGAACAGCAGAAGCTCTGACGAAATATGGTTTAATCGGAGTCAAGGTTTGGCTTTATAAAGGAGATATTTTAGGTAAAAAATCTCTTTTTGAAGAATCTGGAATGAATGACAATAGAGATAAAAAACCTTTTACCGGAAAAAAGAAACCAAATCAGCCTGAGAAAAAAGAAGATCTTTCTATAAAAAAGAAAAGAACAAAAAAAACAGCAGAATAGAGTTCAGTGAATCTGCTCTAACTAAAGAAAAGGGGTAAACAATATGTTAATGTCGCCAAGAAGGGTAAAACATAGAAAAATGCACCGCGGAAGAATGACAGGTATGGCAATGCGCGGAAATCAGGTTGCATTTGGTGAATTCGGTTTAAAAGCAATGGAACCGGGAACCCTTAATTCAAGGCAGATGGAAGCTATCCGGATTGCAATTACAAGAACGGTTAAAAAAGGCGGAAAAATCTGGTTCAGAATTTTCCCTGATTTTCCTTACACTAAAAAACCTGCTGAAACCCGAATGGGAAAAGGAAAGGGTGAACCTGAAGAGTGGAGAGCAAGAATCCTTCCAGGTCGTGTAATTGTAGAGCTCGGAGGAGTAGATGCGGAGCTTGCTAAAGAAGCACTTGAAAAAGCTGCCTATAAAATCGGAATAAAGACCAAAATCGTAGAACGATTAAGTTTCTAAAGGGGATTGAGATGAAGGGTAAGACAAATTTTAGAGAACTTCCGGTCAAAGAACTTGATAAGATGCACAATGATATGAAAAAAAAGCAAAGAGAATCAAGAGTTGAAAAAGTAACAGGAAGTAACTTTAATCCGTCTGAATATAAAAAAGAAAGAAGAGATATCGCCAGAATTAAAACGATCTTGAGAGAGAATGAACTGGGGATCAGACCGTTAAAGGGGGATAAATGAGTAAGAAGGTATTAACCGGAGTAGTCATTTCAAATAAAATGCAAAAAAGCATTGTGATTCGAATCGAACAAACCATTATGCACCCGATTTATAAAAAATTTTTTAAAAGACATAAAAAATTTATGGCTCATGATGAGCAGGAAGTTGCAAAAATTGGTGATGTTGTAAAGATAATTGAATCTAAACCGCTTTCAAAGAATAAAAAATGGGTTCTTCTTGATGTTGTTAAAAAAGCAGAAGAATTACCTTTAGATATTCCCGGCGAAAAAATTTCTTAAGAGAAATAATAGGAGTAGAAAAAGATGATTCAGAAAGAAACCTATTTGAATGTAGCAGACAATAGTGGTGCAAAAAAAGTGGAATGTATTTCCATCTTAGGCAACAGTAAACAAAGATACGCTTCTGTCGGAGATGTAATCGTTGTCGCAGTGAAAGCGGCTATGCCTAATTCACCCGTTAAAAAAAAGCTGGTTTCAAAAGCTATTATCGTAAGAACTAAAAAAGAGATTAGAAGAAAAGACGGATCTCATGTCGCATTTGGTGATAATGCGGTTGTTTTGGTTGACAATAACTTAAATCCACGAGGAACTCGTGTTTTTGGACCTGTTGCAAGAGAATTAAGAGAAAAAGATTATTTAAAAATCGTCTCTCTTGCACCTGAAGTAGTATAAAAAAGAGGGTAATGAAATGTTGAAAAAATTTAAAATCAAGAAAGGAGATAATGTTATTGTCATTGCCGGAAAAGAAAAAGGCAAGAAAGGGGAAGTAGCCCAAGTATTTTATAAAAGTGACAGAGTTCTTGTTAATGGCGTTAATATTGTAAAAAAACATAAAAAAAGCCAGTCTGAAAACAAGAAACCTAATATTACCGAAGAACCGGCTCCTATTCACATTTCAAATGTTCTTTATTTTTGCGATAAATGTAATAAAGGCGTTCGACTGCGTGTTGAAGAAAAAGATGGTCAGAAAGTAAGAGTCTGCAAAAATATAAAATGCGGCGCAATTATAAAATAAGGGGTTGAAAAGAATGGCTAGTCTCTACGAAACTTATAAAAAAGAAATAGTCCCTGCTCTTAAAAACGAGTTCAACTATAAAAGTGTAATGGCAGTACCAAAAATTGCAAAGATTGTTGTGAATGTCGGATTGGGTCAGGCTGTTAATGAAAAAAACCTGATTAACACAGTAGAAAAAGAACTGGTTCAAATTGTAGGTCAAAAGCCTTTAAAAACAAGAGCAAAAAAATCAATTGCCGGATTTAAATTAAGAGAAGGGCAGGAAATCGGTCTTAAAGTGACCCTGAGGGGCAAAAAAATGTACGATTTTCTCACCAAGCTGACACAAGTAGCTCTTCCTCGTGTCAAAGACTTTGAAGGTATCCCGGCAAACAGCTTTGATGGAAGAGGGAACTATACTCTTGGATTAAAAGAGCATATTATTTTTCCTGAAATCAACTATGAAAAAGTTGAGAAAATCATTGGGATGGATATCACTATCGTAACAAGTGCTGAAAAAGATGAAGAAGCTAAAAGACTTTTAGTACTTCTCGGAATGCCTTTCAGAAAATAAAAAGGGGAGAGAAAGATGGCTAAAAAATCAATGATCGTAAAGCAACAGAAAGAACCAAAATATAAAACAAGATTTTACAATCGCTGTGAAATATGCGGAAGACCGAGAGCCTATTTTAGAGATTTTCATATCTGCAGAATTTGTTTAAGGAAATTGGCATCTGAAGGTAAAATTCCTGGTCTCAAAAAGGCGAGTTGGTAATTTAGGAGGTTAAAATATGTCATCTCATGATGTAATCGGTGATATGCTGACAAAAATAAGAAACGCAAGCAATGCTGGACATAAAAAAGTACTTTGTCCCTATTCAAATATTAAAATTGCTTTAGGCAAAATATTGATGGATCAAGGATTTGTCGAAAAAGCAGAAGTGATTGAAAATAATAATAAGAAAGATATTGAAGTTGTTTTAAAATATTATAACAACAAACCCGTCATCAGCGGAATCAAAAGAATCAGCAAACCGGGAAGAAGAGTGTACTGCGGTGCAGATGAAATCCCAAGATTTTTAAACGGTTTAGCTTTAACAATTGTTTCTACTTCCCAAGGTGTTTTAACCGGGAAAGAAGCAAAAGAAAAAAATGCTGGCGGCGAAGTGCTTTGCTATGTTTGGTAAAAAACTTTTGAGAGGATGGAAGAATGTCTAAAATAGGTAGAAAACCGATTGTAATTCCAAAAGGGGTTCAGGTTACGATAGAAAAAGATGTTGTAAAAGTAAAAGGTCCAAAAGGTGAATTATCTCAGGAAATTAAAGGGACAATCAAACTGAAAATAAACGAAAGCGACCTTATTGTAGAACGAGGAAATGAAGAATCACAGGAAAAAGCTTATCATGGACTTTATAGAAGCTTATTGGCAAACATGATAACAGGAACTTCAACAGGTTTTTCAAAAATGTTAGTCCTTTCCGGAACAGGATACAGGGCTGCCCTTCAGGGTAAAAAACTATCGATGACTGTGGGATTTTCACATCCTGTTGAATTTGAGATTCCGAAAGATTTAGAGTGTAAGGTAGATGACCAGACTAAAATCACAATCAGCGGAATTGATAAACAAAAAGTTGGGCAGTTTGCTGCGAATATTCGAATAGTCAAACCTGCTGAACCTTATCAGGGAAAAGGAATCCGGTATAGTGATGAAAAAGTCAGAAGAAAAGCCGGAAAAACTGGTAAAAAATAAGAGGGGTGATGGAATATGAATACAATCAATAAGAATAAAAGAAGACTGCGAAGAAAACTCTCTATCAAAAATAAAATCCGTGGAACTGAAGAAAAACCAAGACTGACTATTTTCAGAAGCAATAAAAACATTTATGCTCAAATCATCAATGATACAAAGGGAATTACTCTTTGCGCGGCTTCTACAATGGAAAAAGAACTGGGAATGATTGGAAAGTGTAATAAAGCGGCGGCAGCTAAAGTTGGTGAATCTTTAGGACAAAGAGCAATCGAAAAAGGTGTAAAAAAAGTTGTTTTCGACAGAAACGGCTATCGCTATCATGGAATTGTTAAAGAATTAGCGGATGCTTGTAGAAAAAGCGGGCTGGAGTTTTAGGAGGAAAAATGGCAAAAAGTAAATTTGACCGGGAAAAAGAGAATGAAGCTTTAGAAAGCGGCTTACAGGAAGAACTGATTCATCTTAACAGAATTGTTAAAGTAACAAAAGGTGGAAGAAAATTCAGATTTGCTGCTCTTGTTGCTGTAGGCGATAATGAAGGAAAAGTAGGATTAGGATACGGAAAATCAAAAGAAGTTCCCGATGCGATAAAAAAAGCTGCAAATGATGCTAAAAAAAATATGGTCGGAGCCTATCTTAAAAACCAAACTGTTGGGCATCCTATTATAGGAAAATTTAGAAGTACAACTGTTCTTTTAAAGCCGGCAAGACCTGGAACCGGGATTATTGCTGGAGGGATTGTCCGATCAATCGTATCAAAAATCGGGATTAACGACCTTTTATCAAAAGTTTACGGAAGAAAAAATCCTCTCAATGTAGCGAAAGCAACTTTAGAAGCATTAAAAAATCTCACTAATCCTCTGGATATTGCTAAGAAAAGAGGAAAAAGCGTTCGAGAAATTTTTCAATAAGAGGATAGAAAATGAGTAATACAGTGAAAATTCAACTGACTAAGGGTTTGGCAGGAAAAACTGAAAGAGAGAAAAAAATATTAATGGGTTTGGGCTTGAAAAGAAGCAACCAAATTGTAGAACAAAAAAACTCTCCCTCAATTATGGGAATGATTTCAAAAGTGGCCCATTTAGTTACAATCATTGAAAAGTAAGGAGAAGGGAATGGATTTAACTTTAAAGCCTCAAGAAGGCTCACTCCAAAGAAAAACCAGAAGAGGCTGCGGGCATGGTTCTGGTTTAGGAAAAACTTGTGGTAAAGGAAATAAAGGACAAAGAGCAAGAAAAGGTCAAAAAAGACCCTATGTAGGATTTGAAGGGGGGCAGATGCCTCTTTACCGAAGAGTCCCAAAAAGAGGGTTTACACATGAATCTCTTGCTTATGAATTGGTGAATATTGATGTTTTAAATCAATTTGACGAGGCTTCATTGGTAAATGAAGAATCTTTACTGCAAAAAGGCTTTGTGAAAAAAGCCGGCAATAAAATCAAGATTCTCGGAAGAGGCGAATTGACAAAAAAACTGACGATTGAAGCGCACCTTTTTTCAGCAAGTGCAAAGGAAAAAATCGAAAAAATCGGTGGAACAGTTAAAATAATTGAAGGATAAAACCAATGGTAGAAGCATTTAAAAATGTATTTAAAATACCTGAGCTCAGAACCAGAATTTTTTTTACTCTTGGAGCATTAATTGTATTTAGAATTGGGGCGCATATTGCAGTTCCTGGTATTGATATGGTAGCTTTGCAGGATTTTTTTAAAGATCTGGTTTCTAAACAGCAGGGATCAGGCGGGAATGCTTTTATGGACTTCGTTTCTCTTTTTACAGGAGGAGCGTTGACCAGATTTGCGATTTTTGGTCTGGGTGTTATGCCTTATATCAGTTCTTCAATTATCATGCAGCTTCTTCAAGTGGTTCTTCCTCCTTTGGAAAAATTAGCAAAAGAAGGAGATTACGGACGAAGAAAAATCAACCTTTATACCCGGTATCTTTCTATCGGACTTGCAGTGGTTGAAGGTATTGGGATGCTGATTTACTTTAATACAAGCGTTTGGAATCAGGCACATTATGTCGCGCCTTTAAAAGAAAGCAGTCCTTTTATGTTTTCTTTTCTTTTTATAGCGACTTTAACCAGCGGCACGATGTTTCTTCTCTGGCTGGGTGAGCAGATTACGGAAAGAGGAATCGGAAATGGTGTTTCTCTTTTGATTTTTGCCGGTATCGTAGCAAGAGTTCCTTCTGTTATTCAAGAATCGGTTGTTACAGGTACAGGAGAGCAGGGATATATTATCAAAATGATTTTGCTTGTGATTATTTTTATTGCATTGATTGCCTTGGTTACTTTCATTCAGCAGGGTGAAAGGCGGGTTACAGTGAAGTATGCCAAAAGAGTAGTCGGAAATAAAATGTATCAGGGACAAAATACATTTATTCCTTTTAAAGTAGATGGTTCAGGAGTTATTGCCATTATCTTTGCTTCATCGGTTGTTTTATTCCCATCTCAGCTTTTGGGAACATTTGGGGGAGACAGCGATCTGCTTCGAAAAATAGCAAATCTTCTTTCACCAGGTCCTTTACCGGGAAGTCTTTTGTATTATTTTATTTACCTTTTTCTGGTTGTCTTTTTCTGTTATTTTTATACAGCAGTTATTTATAACCCAAATGAAATAGCTGAGCATGTCAGAAAAAACGGCGGATTTATCCCTGGTATCAGACCCGGAGAGCAGACAGGTCTTTTCTTGCAGAAAATGCTGAATCGATTGATTCTCCCAGGAGCTATCATTATGGGATTTATCGCGATTGTACCTTCTATCCTTGCTAATTTACTCGGGCTTTCGTTAAGTGTGGCAAATGTTTTGGGAGGGACGACTTTATTAATTATGGTCGGAGTAGCCCTTGATACTTTAAAACAACTTGAATCTCAGTTAAGAAGCAGAAATCTGGAAGGATTTATTAAACATGGAAAGATTCGTGGAAGAAATTATTAGGAAGACCGGGGGAAAAAGTGTCTAAGGATGTAATTGAGGCTAATGGAGAAATTGTTGAGGCTCTTCCTAACGCGACTTTTCGTGTTAAGTTAGAAAACGGACACATTATTTTAGGGCATATTTCAGGTAAAATGAGGATGCATTTTATAAAAATCCTTCCTGGAGACAAAGTTCTTGTAGAACTTTCCCCATATGATTTGACAAAGGGTCGAATAATTTATAGATTTAAATAGTTAAAAATTCGGTTTTAATAGATAAACGAAGAGAGGTCTTTATGAAAGTGAGAGTGAGTGTGAAGCCAATCTGCATGAAATGCAAGATTATCAAGAGAAAAGGTGTTTTAAGAGTGATTTGTGAAAATCCTAAACATAAACAGAGACAGAAACAAAATAAACAGGGGTAAAATAGATGGCAAGAATAGCTGGAGTTGATTTACCTAATCATAAAGTTATAGGAATTGCGCTGACAAAAATTTATGGAATCGGAATTGCGACATCCCGTAGCATATTGAAAGAATTAGGAATCGAGTTTCATACAAGAACAAAAGATGTAACTGAAGATCAGGTTGTAAAGCTCAGAGAAAAAGTTGAAAAAGAACATAAAGTGGAAGGGGAACTCAAAACTGAGATTTCCTTAAATGTAAAAAGACTGATCGGAATCGGATCTTACCGAGGTCTTCGCCACAGAATGGGACTCCCTGTCAGAGGACAAAGAACAAAATCAAATGCCAGAACCAGAAAAGGTAAAAAGAAAATGGCAGTTGCCGGTAAAAAATAATAACCGCTGTTAAAAAGAGAAGAAGGAGGAAGGCGCTTGGCGAAAAAAACGAAAGCTGTAAAGAAGAAAGTTATCAGAAAAAATGTTGAGAGAGGAATTGCATTTATATACGCAAGTTTTAACAATACTATTGTTACGCTCACCGATATGAACGGCAATGCTTTAGCTTGGAGCAGTGCGGGCAGCAATAATTTTAAGGGAGCTCGGAAAAGTACTCCTTTTGCGGCTCAAGTAACGGCTGAAATTGCCGCTAAAAAAGCTAAAGACGGTGGACTGAAAGAAGTTCAGGTAAAAGTAAAAGGTCCTGGTGTTGGACGGGAATCTGCAATCAGAGCGTTGGAAGCGGCTGGATTAAAAGTACTCTCAATTGCAGATATTACTCCGATCCCTCACAATGGATGCCGTCCTCCGAAAAGAAGAAGAGTTTAAGGAGTAGAAAGAGATGGGTAAATATATTGGACCTGTTTGCAGACTCTGCCGAAGAGAGGGTGTAAAGCTTTTGTTAAAAGGTGACCGGTGTTTGACTGGAAAGTGTGCACTGAGCCGAAAAAAGAAAGCTCCCGGTATGAGTAAAGGAAAAAAAGGAAAATTAAGTTATTATGGAATGCAGCTTCGTGAAAAGCAAAAAGTGAAAAGATTTTATGCTCTCTCTGAATCTCATTTTAAAAAATACTATTTAAGAGCGACTTCGACAGAAGGGAACACAGGAAATATCCTCTTCCAGCTTTTAGAAAGAAGAATGGATAATGTAGTTTACCGATTAGGATTGGCTGTTTCAAGAAGACAGGCAAGATTTTTAATTAGTCATGGACATTTTACCTTAAATGACCGAAAAGTCAATATCTCTTCTATTATTGTAAGAAAAGGAGATATTATTAAAGTCGGTGAAAAAGGTAAAAACTTTGTTGTCTTTCAAGATAATGTAAAAAAAGAAGTTTCTGTTCCTACCTGGCTTGAAAAAACAGACGATTTTTCAGGTAAAGTGATGGAATTACCTGGAAGAGAGAATGTAAATGACATTCCGATTAAAGAGCAAATGATTATAGAGTTGTATTCTAAGTAGGAGGAAATTTAAATGCCTCATAAAAATTTACTTCTTAACTTTAAGAGGCCGACACCACGCACGATCCACTATGAAGTATCAGAAGACGATCAATTTTACGGCAAGATTACGGCCTATCCTTTTGAAAGAGGATATGGAACGACTGTTGCCAATTCATTGAGAAGAGTTCTTTTATCTTCTTTGCCTGGATATGCGATCAGCGGTTTAAGTATTAAATATTATGACAAAAACGGTGATTTTAGAATTTTGAGCAGTGAATTTGAAAACATTCCTGGTGTTTTTGAAGATACAATTGAAATTGTTCAAAACTTGAAAAAAGTCCGATTGGTTCTTCACGATGATTCAATCGAGAGAAAGATTTTCATCGAACTGAAAGGAAAAAAAGAATTTAAAGCATCTGACCTTGCGGTAGATTCTAATATCCAGATATTTAATCAGGACGAACACATCGCAACTCTGAATGAAGATGCTTTTTTTACGATTGAAGTAACCATTACCCTTGGGAGAGGTTATGTTCCGGGAGAAGCTTTTTTAGAAGGAAACTCTGAGATTGGATTTATTCCGGTTGATGCTCTTTATTCTCCAATTCAAAAAGCTACTTTTCAAGTAGAAAATTATCGGATTGAACAAAGAACCGACTACGAGAAATTTTCAATAGAAGTGTGGAGCGATGGTTCTATCAGACCAGTCGATGCGGTAGCAGACGCTGCGAAAATATTGAAGGAACATTTCAATACTTTTATCAATTTTGATGAAGCCATGTTTGAAGTGGAAGAAAAAGGAATTGAAAAATCTACTGATATCAATCCGGACGATGAAGCGTTATTAAAAAAACTTCTGACTTCAATTGAAGAACTTGAACTCAATGCAAGAGCATCAAACTGTTTGAACTCTGCTGATGTCAAGTTTATTGGTGAACTGGTGATTAAATCTGAAGAAGACCTGGCGAGAATTAAAAATCTTGGTCAAAAATCTTTAAAAGAGATAAAAGAAAAACTGTCATCATATCAATTAGAATTGGGAATGCCGATTGATAAAAAATTGATTGAGAAGATAGATGAAGCTAAAATTAAAGGCGCCAATTTCTCCGATGATGATGAAAATATAGATAATGAAGATATCTATGAAGAAGAAGATGATGAAGAGGGAGATGACGAATGAGACATTTAAAGAAAGTAAAAAAGCTTAAAAGAAATGCAAGTCATAGACAAGCCTTGCTGATGAATTTAGCTATTTCTTTAATCAATAAAGAAAAAATTATTACAACTACAGCAAAAGCAAAAGCTTTAAGATCATATATTGAAAAATTGATTACAAAAGCAAAAAATGGAGCCCTTCATCAAAGAAGAATTGTTGCATCTAAATTAAGAGATGCGGCATCTGTTCAAAAACTTTTTGAAGATATTGCGCTTCGGTATAAAACAAGAAACGGCGGATATACCAGAGTTTATAAAATGTATAATAGACCTGGCGATGCGGCAGAAATGGCAATGATCGAACTGGTTGAAGAACTTTTAGAAACAGAAAAAAAATCTTAAGACAATGAATCTTTTAAGGAGGGAATTCTTTCCCTCCTTTTTTCAACTCATTTAATTTATTATTCAGGCTGTCGATTATTGTTTAAATTAACTCGGACACCGAGCGGAGTCGAGGTGTCACTTCGGCTCCGCTCAGTGACCGTACTGCTCTGATTAATAACTAAAAAAAGCTATGAAAGATTGCATAAGAAAAGACAACTACTTTGCATTTTATATTCAGTTATATATAGAATCTTTCATAGTTTTATTTTTTATATCAAATTAAAGACTGTATTTGAATCATTGAACGAAAAAACACTGATCGAGACAAGAATACTATCCGTATCTCGATCAGAAGATATTTCTACTTTAAACTATTTTCTTTGATTTCAAACTCTCCCGCTTTAATTACTTCTTGCTGATCCTTCAGTCTTAAGGTAATTTCTTTTTTTATCTGATTTTTACGGCCGTAATTCAGATAAAGCTCTATCTGAACAGTGGTTGTTCCCGCTAAGGTCTGTTGGTGGTTGCCATAATAGTTGATTTCAATCAGGTATTTTCCTTTTTTGGCTTTTTTAAGGACAAAAAATTCGGGACCATAACCGCCCGTGAAGTCATTGGACATTTTACCTCCCAGATAGGTAAGCTGGTGTGCGTAATAGCATTTTTCATTATTCGGGTCAGTAACCCAAAGATCCATATCAGTATTATCAGCGTCCCAGTTTAAAACAACCCTGATGTCCACAGGAAGAGATTGAATGAGGCGTTTATCGATTGAATCAGTTTTCAGGTTTGAATTGAGAGCAATAATCTGATTCATCTCATGCAGCATGGTAATTTCAATATTTGGGAATCTTGAGTCCCATTCTTTTAAAAGAGCTTCATAGAGAATGTCAATTGCTTTCTGAGGAAGCTGGCTATTGGCATAAACCAGTGCGAGGTCGCGGTAAGACTGGGGTTCTTCAGGGCGCATTTTTAAAACTTCTTCAAATACGAAGGCTGACAGGCGGTAATACTTCAGTTGAGCCAGCCGATGAGCTAAAATCCTTAAAAGTTGAGGGTTTTCCAGTTCCATTTCAGCAATATTGGAAAGAATTCGAAGAGCAGTTTCAGGCTGTTTTTTTTCAAGAAAAAAATCAGAAACATCCAGAAAAAATGCAGAGCTTTCCGCATAACTTTTCTTGAGTTCGAGATAAACAGGATAGATATCTTTCACGGTTGTTTTTTTCAATTTTTCAAGATAGGGTGTTTGAGGATCCCATTTTTGGAGAGTGATCAGTCCATCGGCGCCTTTTTCCTCACCTCCTTCAGGTTTTTTATCTTCTTTTTTTCCTAAAATCGATTCATCTTTTACTTCTTCTTCCTTTGAAAAATTATCCATATCCATACTTTTAGTAGAATCTGAAACACTTCTTTCCTCTGATCCTATTTCTCCTTCAGATTCCATCCTGGACATTTTTTTCATTCTTTCTTCGGATTGAGGAGGATCATTGAGAGAAAATTCAGTGTTCCACCACTGGATGAATTCATGAAATTGACCTGCCAATCTATCCAGTTTGTCTTTTTGACGAAATTTAAATTCATTTTCCTGACGACCGATGATTTCGTAATACTGTTTTTTCATCTCTTCTTCAGGGGGAATGATTTTAAAACGGACATAATCATCCAGCAGATCTAAAACAATAAGAGAAGTGTTTCGTGTCACAATGGAAAAATCTTTTCCGATTCGTAAAATATCTTTTTCATATTTTTTATATTCCATATCGAGCTGCTCAATTTTTTTCTGAGCCCAGATTCTTGGAATGATGCCTGAGTCACTTGTTTTTTTGATATCAAGTTTAAATGAATAAGTTTTCATCTTATTGCCGGGGATACCGAAATTGAGTTTAATTTCAGTCTGATTTTCTTTTAAAATACCTGAAACCGAGAAATCAGTTTTGACAGCAGTGGGCATATTAGGATAAACTTCGCTGACAGCAGAAGAATCGCAATCAAAAGATAAATAGGAATAGGGAGAAAAAAGAATGAGTTTTTCTGCCTCTTCCAATGAAATTTCATTCAAATTTAAATAAACGCCGCCTGTTTTCTGGGAAATAAACTTAAGGTAGGAATGCTGGGCAGCGCTCTGAGAATTGATCGCAATCACGGGAGTATCAGAAAGACGGATTTCAGAGCTTCCGAAGTTGGAAATCCCATCAGAAAGAAAGATGATTTCATCAGCTGGAAAATTTTTGAAATCAAGGGCGCCTAGCTGGGTTCCGCCGTCAAAATCAGCTTTCAAAAGTTTTTCTTTTAATTTGTTCCAATCTCCATTTTGGATTTCAAAATAGGCGCTTTCATTGACTTGATTGCTGAAAAAAATAAGCTGAAGTGAAAAATTTCCTATTTTTTTAAAATACCGATCCAAAAGCTCTATTTCTTTTTTCTGATTTCTTTTTTCAGAGGAAGAGGAAACATCCAGAAAAAGAGCAATTTTTTTCGGAATTTTTTTACTGGTTTGAATGATTTCAGGGTTTAAATGAATGTAGAAATAATTTTTCCCTGTCCGGGGATCTTTCTCAATAACAACATCTTGATAAGCAGCGGTTTTTGGCAGAAGAAAAGAAAGAGGTTTGTCTGCTGTATAGTTTTTCTCAGAAAATTCTGCTGTATAGTTTTCGTTCCATTTTTTAAATCGAAATCCTTCAAAATCTTTTAAATTTTCAAAAATAGGAGAAGTATCTTGTTTTAAAACATCGGCTTTAATTGAAAATTGGTCAATCGGGTCTTTGAACCCAAGAGGAAGAAAGTAAAGAAATCCTTTTCCCTTGTCTTTCAATTCCTGTTCATAGGCAATAATCAATTTTTTATATCCTTTAGAAGGGATAGGGTAAATTCTTGATTTAAAATTATTTCCTTTGGTCCATTCCAGAAGTCCCGGATCAATTTTTTTTCTGACTACAGTTTCAAAAACTTCCCGCCCCTTATCTTTTTCGACAACAACCCCTTCTCTCATGGCGCCATTGACTTCAAGGGCAAATCGCGAAACAGTCTGACCTTCGCCGAGAGGAAAATAAAAGCTTCCTTCCAGCACTCGGTTTAAATCATTGTAAAAAGTCATTTCCATTGTTGTAACGGCAAGATTGCCGACCGTTTTGACAGTAATGGAAAGTTCTGACATTTTTAAAGGAACTTCTTTACCGCTTTCGTTTTTCACAAGGATGACAGGAACTGCCTGTGAATAAAGATGTGAAGCGGCAAATAAAGTTAAAAAAATAAAACTCAAAAGAAATTTGTTTTTTTTCATTTTGTATTCTCCTAAATTATCTATGATAAATAATAATAGAAATTTGAAAGAGTTCAAAAAATAATTAGAGAATCAGATTTTAAATAAGATAAGCACAGTTAAATTTGTTTTCTATTAATTTTTCACTATCTTTATTTAATAACAAAGTTGTTGGAGTTGAAGATGAAAAAATATTTTTTCATGCTTATCGCAGTTTTTTTCATAGCTGTAGGAACTTTATCTTATAGCAATGTAGAAGATCTTGGAATTCCTTTTGACAGGGAATATGCGGTTTTTAAAGGTGGAAATTTTACTTTTATTTTCCTGGATGTAGGCAAGGTAGTGGTAATAGAAGCCGGAGCAAAGCCTTTTACGGCTGATTATGAGATAAAAGTGGAGAATAAAAAAGAAGCAAAAATCTATCTTTTGAAATCTGAACCGCAAAGTTTCCAGACCATTCATAAAAAGGTGAATAAAGTTTCTAAGACTAAATCTAAGATTTCTAAAAACAAGATGGTATTCAAAAATAACCAGCCGATGATTCTTCTCGTCGTCAATGAAGAAACACTGGAATATAATGATATTTCATTAATGCGTGAAAAGGGGTTGGATGAAAGTGAAGGGGAGGAAGAGTAAATCATGAAAAAAGTATTGATTGTTTTATCGCTTTTTATTTTTTCAATTGCATTAAGCACAGGGCTTTCGGCTGAAAAAAAGAAAATAGCAAAGGTTCAGATTGAAATCTCGTTTAATAAAAACTATCTTTCTTACAAAGGAAGTAATTATACGATTTACTTTATGGAAAATAAAGCTTGTTTTCTGGTGGATAAGGCGAATCAGGTTTCAGCCGGATCTTATGATATCAATGGTTCAAAAATTATAGTCAGAACAAAAGAGAAAACAATTTCTTTTTATCTGATCGACAACAACAAAATCGAATATGAGGGTGAAAGCCTCATGATTGAAAAATAATAAGGGAGTGAAAGACATGATAAGAATAAAAAGTTTATTAATTGCAGTATTAAGCATTGTTGTTTTTGCGATGCCTGTTTTTGCCGAGAAAAAATTTGCAAAAGTTGAAATTGAGGTATCGTTTAACCGTGAGTACAATATTTTTAAGAATGCAACTATTTCATTCATTTTTTTAGACAACGATCAGGTGATTATTGTAGAAAAAAGCAATGCGGTTACAATTTCTACCTATCAGGTTAAAAACAACAAGATTAAAATTGCAAAAGGACTGGATGGAAAACAGCTGAATATTACGATTATTGATGAAATGAGCCTGAAATACGGCAAAGAAACTCTGGAAAGAGAATAAAAACTATGAATAGTGGACTGTCCGGAAAAAGATTTTAATTGCTCGATGAATTTATCGTGCTTTAATAATCCAGTATCTGGGCAGATTCGTTTTGATGATGGATTATAATTTTATTAATTAAGGTCTAGTATGTTTTATTTATTTCCTTTGATTCAATCACTTCTTCTTTTTTTAATTTATATAACAATCTGGAGAATCCCGCTTGATTTTCTAAAATATAATAAATTGATCCGGAGTTTAATAGGAATCTTTTTTGTTCTTTCTATGGGATGCTGGTTTTTTTATTTTCAACCGAAATTTTTAATCAAAAGCTATTCTTTGCTTGGTTCAGAAACCTTGATGATAATTCCCAGAACCGATATCTGGTTTTTAATTCTGACAGGACTTTTTTATGGGTTGTTTTGTATGATTCCAATCGGGCGCTGGGTGGAAATCGGAATGATTCGCCCGAAAAAAAATAAGAGAAAACAAAAAGGATTAATTGTTTTTGCATTTTTGTTTGTGTTTCTTCCCCATTATTTTTCTTTATCGGCTTTCACAGCGGTTTCAGAAGAGAAGGTATTCTATTCTCCCTGGGTTTTGCCTTTCATTTATGAGGTGCAATTTGATGAAATTGAAGCTCTGGTGATAGACAGCCAATATAGAAGTTCAGGGAAAAGAGCCTCTTATCAGGAGTTTCAGGCTTATATTCTTCTTAAAAATCAGGAAAAAATCATGATTTTCACCCTTGAGGATCCTGATAGAAAAATGGGAGAGCTTTTAGGGAAAGCAGCCATAATTTTGAAAAAACATGGTATTCAAATTGAAAATAAAGCCTATTCATCTGATGCCTGGAAAGAAATTTTTGAAGAAACTTTAAACACAGGTGATTAAAGATTTTCTTGATTTTTCCAATTCTGATAGCCGCCTGAAAGGTTATAAACTTTTTGAAACCCAAGGTTGATAAGAAGATTCTGTGCCGCATTTCCGGTGGTACCTTTATTGCAGTGGACAACAATCGGCTTTGATTTCCTGAAATCTTTTGATTTTTCCTTGAGTTCTTGAAAAGGGATGTGAAGCGCATCGGGGATGTGTCCTTTTTCATAATCTTCCAATGACCTGACATCAATCACCGTCCAGTTTTTTCTGTTTTCTTTCAGTTCCCGGGGAGTGATGATTTTTCTTTCCCTTTGAAATGAGTTGGTTAAAATCATTCCCGTGTAGTGAATCGGGTCTTTGGTGGTGGCAAATTGAGGCGAATAGGCTAAATCCAGATGAAAGAGGTTTTTTGTTTTTGCTTTGAACGAGATAGCGGCTGCAAAGACATCGATTCTTTTATCTACTCCCTTTCCTCCGAAAATCTGAACTCCGAGAAGGGTTTCTGTTTTTTTATCGGCGACAGCTTTAATCAGCATTTCAGAACTTTCGGGAAGGTAGGAAGATTGATTTTCTTTGATATTGTGTATCACTTCAATATCGTATCCTTTGCTTAAGGCTTCTTTTTCAGTCATTCCTGTTGAGGCAATCGTTTTGTCAAAAATGCGGCAGATTCCTGTCCCCAAGATTCCTTGAAACCTTAAATCTCCTCCGGTCAGCCCATCTCCTAAAATTCTTCCCATCTTATTGGCAGTGGAGCCCATGGGTCTGTAAATCATTTCTCCAGTCAGGAGAGAAAGATGTTCGCAACAGTCTCCGGCAGCATAAATATCTTTTAGGCTGGTTTCCATTTTTTCATTGACCAGAATTCCGCCCGATTTTCCAGTTTTTATTCCAATTTCTTTCAGTAAAGTTGTATTCGGTCTGACTCCGGCCGCAACCAGAATAAAATCAGCTTCATAAACACTGCCTTTATCAGTAGAAACGAGTTTTTGATGGATTTCGTTTACACTTTGAGAAAGGACAAAACGAATCCCTCTTTTTTCAAGTTCGTTTTCCAGAAGAATTGAAATATCAGGGTCGAGGCGGGGCATGAGGCGGTTTTCTCTTTCGATCACAGTTGTGTTGATTCCGATGTTTGAAAGGCTTTCCAGCATTTCAAGAGCAATAAATCCGCTCCCGATAATGAGGGCGTTTTTAGGTTTGTTTGTCAAGATAAAAGATTTGAGAGCGTCGGCATCTTTTACATTCCTCAGAAAAAAAACATGGGGAGAATGGATGTTTTTGATATCGGGAACAATAGGCGAAGCTCCTGTTGTCAATACCAGTTTATCATAAGAGTCTTCAAAAACGGTTTGGTCTGAAAGATTTTTGACGGTCAAAGTCTTTGATGAGGGATCAATCTTTAAAACTTCATGAGCAGTATGGATTTGGATATTGTGTCTTTTTAAAAACCATTCTGGATTTCTTGGAACCAGTTTTTCCCTTTTAATTTCGGAACCGGCTATATAATAGGGGAGTCCGCAGACTGAATAGGAGATATCTGTATCTTTTTCATAAACCACAATTTGAGCTTCCTCACTGTTCCTTCTTGCTTTTGCGGCAACTGAAGTGCCTGCTGCCACAGCGCCTATAATTACAATTTTCATTTTTTCTCCTCATTCAAAACATCTGAATTTAAATTTAATTCATAAAATTGACAAAAAAATGAAATATTGCTTCAAAAAAATAAATTTAAAAAGAGGATGAATGGTATTCAATATTTTTTATCAGGCAGGAAGCGTATTAATGGTTTCTTTATTATTAATGGTTGTCAACAGGATTTTTTTGAG
>MIAO01000116.1:70018-70160 GCA_001829155.1 Spirochaetes bacterium GWB1_36_13
GTTTTACGATAAGGGTCGAATTGAGAGTTTATAAATTTTTATTTTTTTCCCAGAAAGCTTTTGCTTCTTCATTAATTTCTTTTAACTTCATGTTTTTAAAAAGTTGAGTTCATTCTATAGTAAATTGATTATAAAATGTCCG
>MIAO01000117.1 GCA_001829155.1 Spirochaetes bacterium GWB1_36_13
AGAATCGTACACTGTTCCATTGACTGGAACTGTGAGATCGATAAACACATCGGGGGCATTGCTCCAGAGAGGGTCGCGGTTGCCTGTGGAGTCATAGGACTTCACACTGATCTGATACCGGTGGTTGTCGGTCGGGGTAAACTTAAAATTAATGGTGGTGCCTGTTTTGATAAACTCGACACCTGTAATCCCCGTATTGGCATCCAGAGTCAAAGCAGTGGTGCCGTCGGATACACTGGCGATATTACTGTAAGTTTTTATCTTAGAGTCGTCCACACGAATGACTTGTATATCATACCCCACAGACCCTGATACATGGGTCCACTGGTAATTCACCTTATTGCTTTCAGCAGTCAGTTCACTGGCGTTGTAAATCCGCTCTGCGCCGGAGCCGATAGAAGTGATTGTGATTAAAGAAGTTCCGCTGTTAATCGTGATTCCATCGCTTACTGCCCCTGTTGATTCATTTCCAGCCGTATCCACAGCAGTGATTTTAATTCGCACTGTCTGAGAGTCTGAAAAGGTCACTCCGCCGCAGCCCAAAAGGACGGCTGAGGTAGCCAAGTCGGATAAAGTCAACCCTGTGATTCCCAATTCAGCAGAGCCCAAGGAAGACAAACGGGTTCCGCTTGCGGAATAAGTTGCACCGTTGTCATTGGAACAATAAGCTTTGTAATAGGAAAGTCCAGACTGCCCGTCTGAGAAGTTTGTCCAGCTGAAAGGCACGGCTGTGGTATTGATGATACTTCCAGAATCGTACACTGTTCCATTGACTGGAACTGTGAGATCGATAAACACATCGGGGGCATTGCTCCAGAGAGGGTCGCGGTTGCCTGTGGAGTCATAGGACTTCACACTGATCTGATACCGGTGGTTGTCGGTCGGGGTAAACTTAAAATTAATGGTGGTGCCTGTTTTGATAAACTCGACACCTGTAATCCCCGTATTGGCATCCAGAGTCAAAGCAGTGGTGCCGTCGGATACACTGGCGATATTACTGTAAGTTTTTATCTTAGAGTCGTCCACACGAATGACTTGTATATCATACCCCACAGACCCTGATACATGGGTCCACTGGTAATTCACCTTATTGCTTTCAGCAGTCAGTTCACTGGCGTTGTAAATCCGCTCTGCGCCGGAGCCGATAGAAGTGATTGTGATTAAAGAAGTTCCGCTGTTAATCGTGATTCCATCGCTTACTGCCCCTGTTGATTCATTTCCAGCCGTATCCACAGCAGTGATTTTAATTCGCACTGTCTGAGAGTCTGAAAAGGTCACTCCGCCGCAGCCCAAAAGGACGGCTGAGGTAGCCAAGTCGGATAAAGTCAACCCTGTGATTCCCAATTCAGCAGAGCCCAAGGAAGACAAACGGGTTCCGCTTGCGGAATAAGTTGCACCGTTGTCATTGGAACAATAAGCTTTGTAATAGGAAAGTCCAGACTGCCCGTCTGAGAAGTTTGTCCAGCTGAAAGGCACGGCTGTGGTATTGATGATACTTCCAGAGTCGGAAACGCTTCCATTTGCCGGGAGGGTCTGGTCGATAAAGACAGAACCCGAAACAGCCCAGACAGCGGAACGGTTTGCAGAAATATCATAGGCTTTGATCTGAAGCTGGTATCGGTAATTATCCAGCCCTGTAAAATGAAAATAAATATTGGTTCCAGTCCGGCTGATGCTCACTGAAGTGATTCCAGTTGTACTTCCATTGCTTAAGACTGTGCTTGCTCCGTCTGCCGGAACTGCCGGCGTAAAAGTATCCATTTGATTATCATTAATTCGAATTACCTGAATATCATATCCGCTTAAGTTTAGATCTGTTACATTCTGCCAGCTGTAGGTCACCGCGTTGGTTTCGGCGATATTATAATACCCGTCTGCGCTGGTGTCTGAAATGGTGCCGACATCAGAAGGAAGACCTGTGTCCAGAATAAAACCGGTTAAAACAACCCAGTTTGCGCTCCAGTTTCCCGGCATATCCACTGCTTTGATCTGTGCTGTATAGGTTCCGTCTGCGCTGTAGGTATAAGAATAATTGGTCGAACCGCCGCCGATCGTAACCACCGGATTCCCGTCTCCCGGATCAAGTTTATAATACCGGATGGAAGTATGCAGATCGGTTACCGTATCCCACTGAAAGGTAACAGTTCTTGTCTTATGACTGGAACCGCTGGCAAGTCCGTTGATTTTAAAATTAAGAATATCAGGAGGAACAACAGTATCCACAATTTCTTCCATACTGATTTTCTGAGGTCCGCGCTGACCGGTGGAGTCATAAGGTTTGACCGTAATGTAATACCTTTTGCTGTCTTGAGCGGTAAAAAGAAAAAAGATATTATTTGAGGCGTCTCTTTGATAGCTCACATTCGACACGCCTGAGTTTAATATCCCCTGACTGGCTGTACCGGGGTTGATTTCAGCTCCGCTATAAGTTGTTGAAACGGATGGATCTGGGATATCTTTCACAAAAATATCCCGGGTTGAGTCGCTGACATTATAAATCACCACCTCATAACCTTTGATCCCGGTTGAGTCATAAAGCCATGTATATTTTAAAGTACTGGTCTCAGCACTGTTATGATACCCGTCTGCCGCAGTGTTTCCGTCATAATCGACCGTATCATTAGAATCCCTGATATCGGCAAGGACATTCGGGTTGGTATTGTTGATCCGGTAGGTCACGCTGATTATTTTCTGGTTGTGTTTATAATCCGTATCGGTGGAACGGATTAAAATCGTTTCATCCGCATTGACCGCTCCCCACACTGATAATGAGTCAATTGTATAAGACCAGTCAGTAGTTCCCCCTGCCAGTTTCCAGGTGAGACCGTTATCGGTGCTGATTTCGATTTTTAAAACCGTATTATCGCCGCCCGTATCCTTTGCACGCCCGATCAGGTTGAAAGTTCCTGTCATCACTTGATCCGATGCGGGATAATCCACGAAAATATTGGGCGGAATCAAATCTTCTTCATCGATCCCGTAAAAAGGATTTTTTGAATAACAAGAAAAGAGAAACAACAGAAAAAGAAAAATAAATTTATTCCTGAAAGACATTTTCTTAACCTCTTTTAAGAAATCTTACCATTCCGTTCACGACGCAATCATCCATAAAAAACTTGAGCGGATTTTTATGTTAAATCTGATTTTTATTATCGAATATTTTTACTTTTTTATATAATTATTATATTATTAAATAATAACAAAAAAAAAGAGGTTTTCAATCAAATGAAAATTTTAATTTCACAATTAGACTCTCATATCGGAAATTTTGAAAAAAATTACCAGAAAATCATGGACGCATCGCTTCAGGCGGCCGAAGAAAAAGCAGATCTGATTATTTTTCCCGAACTTTTCCTGACAGGCTACCCGCCGATGGATCTTTTAGACAAGCCTTTTTTCTGGGATGTCAATGAAGAGTATGTTCAAAAACTCTTAAAAAACCTTCCCAAAGAAATCGGGGTTATTTTCGGGTCTATCCGGAAACCTCATTTTAATACGGCTTATTTTATTTATCAGGGGAAAATGCTTTATCAGGATAAAACCCTCCTCCCAACCTACGATGTTTTTGACGAAGACCGGTATTTTTTTCCTGCTGACCAGTGGAACACGATTGATTTCAAAGGAAAAAAACTTTTTCTGACCGTCTGCGAGGATATCTGGGACGGATACGCTTTCAATCCCCATGAAAAAGTGGGAGCCATTGACCTTTTAATCAACATTTCAGCTTCCCCTTTTGAGCTTCATAAACTCAATAAGAGAATCTCCCTTGTCAAAAAAATTGTGGGAGAAAAAAACTGCCCTGCCCTCTATGTGAATATGGTGGGAGGCAACGACGAGCTTATTTTTGACGGAGGCTCCTTTGCCATGGAAAAAGACGGGACATTAAGCCTATTAGCAGAGCAGTTTCAGGAAGACTTTAAAGTTTACGAATTCGAGAGTAAAAAAAGCTCCTTGAGTTATCAGGAAGACCCTTATCAGGAACTGGAAGAAGCTTTAGTACTGGGAATAAAAGACTATTTTGCCAAAACAGGGTTTAAAAAAGCCGTGCTGGGGATCAGCGGAGGAATCGATTCTGCTTTAGTCTGCGCCCTTGCAGTGAAAGCGCTGGGCAAAGAAAATGTAATGGGGATTTTAATGCCCGGTCCTTATTCCACCGATCACAGCATCACCGATGCCAAAGCTCTTGCCGACAAACTGGGAATTCAAAGCATTGTGATTCCGATTAAAAACGCCTATCATACCATGATCGACACCCTCGACCCTGTTTTAAAAGGAACCGCTTTTGATGTCACCGAAGAAAACATCCAGTCCAGACTCCGGGGAGTCATTATCATGGCGTACAGCAACAAAATGCGCGCCCTTGCCCTGAATACGGGAAATAAAAGCGAGTTTTCCACTGGATACTGCACCCTCTACGGAGACATGGCAGGCGCTTTAGCCGTGATCGGGGATATTTACAAAACCCAGGTCTATGAGCTTTCCCGCCATCTCAATAAAAACGGTGAAATCATTCCGGTCAACAGCATTGTAAAGCCCCCTTCCGCGGAACTTCGTGAAAATCAGGTGGATCAGGATTCCCTTCCTCCCTACGATGTGCTGGACAGGATTCTTTACCTTTATCTGGAAGAAAACTACTCTGCCGCAAAAATCGCTGAAACAGAAAAATTTAATCTGGAACTGGTGAACAGTGTTTTTCATAAAATTCACATCTCCGAATATAAACGCCGCCAAGCTCCGATTGTGCTGAAAGTCAGCCATAAAGCCTTCGGAAGCGGAAGACGGATCCCGGTTTCAAACGGGTTTAAATAAGCGCAGAAAATAAAACAAAGACGGTTTATTTCGAACAAAATGAGAAATCTTAAGATATTGACCGTTTTATCTATACGAAACTGAATATAAAATGCAAACATGACATTCCGGTTTTTGCTTGCAAAAGACCGGAATCTGTAAATTAAAATACTTATTTCCAACAGGTTAAAGACTTCGCAGAAATGACAGAAAGGGTTCGTTTTTTTGCAGTTTAAAATCATTTCAGGATAGCAAAAAAAATTATTTATTTCGAAAAACAACTATATTATATTTAAATATAGAAAATATTACATATTTAAACAGGAGTCGAAAATGAAAAAAATCAGTTTACTCTCTCTTTTATTGACCCTGCTGCTTTTGAGCTGCAGCGGTACTGGGAACAATGCTGAGAAAAATTTAAAGACTCTCAGCGCCGAAGACTTTAAGATAGAACTCGAAAAAATGTCCGGGGATCCGCAAACCGTTCTTTTAGATATCCGCACCCTTCCCGAATATAAGTCCGGCGCTCTTCAAAATGCAGAATTACTCGATTTTTATTCAGATACATTTGCGCAGCAGTTAAACGCGCTGGATAAAAATAAAACCTATTTCATTTACTGCCGTTCCGGAAACCGAAGCGGACAAACCATGAAAATGATGGAAAAAGCAGGGTTTAAAAGAGTTTATGAGCTTGGGGGAGGCATCAACAGCTGGCTGGCAAAAGGCTATAATACGATTACGGTTAATAAGGTTACCCGCTGATCTGCTTCAAACCTCACTCTTATTTTATCTCTCATATCTCTTGCGTTTTGACCGATAATCAGAAAAAAAATTCAAGAAAAGAGTATGAAAAATAAAATTTCAGCTGTTCTTATCTTATTACTTCTTTCATCATGCGAGATTTACGATGGATATGAAAAAAATCAAGATATTCAAGCCTTTCTCAATTTAAAACTGAATCACTGGCTGAAAGAAGAAGACCGGATTATTCAAAAATACAATTCCCTGATTGTAGGTGAAACTTTTTCTTCCGAAGAAATGCTTAAAAACATTGAAACATTCCTTCTCCCCTATACTCTCAGACTCCGTGATGAAATTGCCGAAGAGAAAATAGAAAATGAACCGCTTAAAAAAATCCAATCTTATTTTATCGCTAAACTGGATATTCTTCTGGAAGGATTTTCCCTGATTGCCGACGGCCTGAAAGAAAAAGACAAAGAGACTTTCTTTGAAATGATTTTCAAAGGCAGGGATAAAATTAAAGAAATCATCGCCTATAACAATAAAATTAAAGAAATAGTTGATTTTCTGATGGAAAAATACTTTATAAAAAGTAAAAAAGAAGGAAAAGAAAATGGATCTTAAAAAAAATCTGACTCTATTAAAACCTTATGTAGCCGGAAAACCTCTTTCTGAAAAAGAGTATATCAAACTCAATGCCAATGAATGCCCCTTGCCTCTTCCTCAAAAACTCTACCAAAAAACGGCAAAGCTCCGCTCGTTAAACCGTTATCATGAAGGATCAGGATTGGCTCTCAGAAAAAAACTTTCCTCACTCCATAAACTGGATGAAAACCAATTCATACTGGGCAACGGTTCAGGCGAACTGATTCAGCTTTATCTATCTGCTTTCTGTGAAAAAGGAAAAGAAGCGGTCATTCCTGAAAATACTTTCAGCCTTTATGAAATCTATGCTTTACTCAACGAAAGTAAAATAGAAAAGATTTCCATGACCCCTGCCCTGGAAATTGATTTGGACAAAATTCTTGCTTGTGTTCATTCCGATACAGCGGTTATTTTTCTCTGTAACCCCAACAATCCCACCGGACACACCTATTCTTACGAGAACCTTGAAAGCTTTTTTTCTAAAATCCCTTTTACTGCCGGAATTTTTCTTGATGAAGCCTATATTCATTTTTCTGATATTTATTCTGAAGAAAAAACAAAAAATTTGATCCAAAAATTTAAAAACCTTTTTATTTTGAGAACATTTTCCAAGATGGGACTGGCAGGATTTCGCATCGGCTATGGGATCTCCAATAGTGAAACCATTGAACTTCTAAATCGTGTGCGCCCTCCTTTCAATACCAACCGCTATGCTCAGGAAGCGGCCGAGACGATGCTTGAGTTAAAAGAGTTTTCCTTGAAAGTAATTCAGGAAAATAAAAAAGAGAGAGATTTTCTTTCAAAACAGATGCAGGATTTAGGAATCAAAGTCTTTTCATCGGGCGGGAATTTTATTTTTATTCAAAGCCGCCCCGGACTGGACAAACTTCTTGAAGAATCAAAAATTTTAATAAGAAACGCTTATAGTTTTGGGTTTTCTTCCGATTATTACCGTATTACTGTAGGAACGCAAAAAGAAAACCGGATTTTAATCAAGAATTTACGGAGGATACTGAAATGATGAAAAAAGCATTTTTTATTATGCTTTTTCTGGCACTGGGAAATGTTTCATTTTCTTATGAAAAAGTTTTTTTTGGTAAAGCCAGCTGGTATGGAGAACCTTTTCACGGGAGAAAAACAGCCAGCGGTGAAATTTATGATATGAATAAAATTACTGCAGCGCATAAAGAGCTCCCCTTTGGAACTGTCTTAAAAATAACGAATCTTGATAATGGGAAATCGATCATGGTCAAGGTCAATGACAGGGGACCTTTTGTAGCAGGCAGAATCTTGGATTTATCAAAAAAAGCGGCTGAAGAACTCGAATACATCAAAAAAGGCGTGGTCAATATTAAAGCTGAAGTTGTTTTTATGCCCGGAGGAAACGCGAAAAACTTTGAAGAAGAAGTTTTAAAGAAAGAAGAAACCAAAGAAACAAAACAAACTGAAACAAAAGAAGTGAAAAAAGAAGAACCGAAAGAAAAAGAAGTCATTGTTTCAGATGATGATAAGATTGATGAAATCATCCAGACTTTGAAAGCGGAAGATCTGGAAGAAAAAAATAAGGACACTCAGGCTTCAAAAGAAACTTCCGGAAAACTGGAAGGAACCGCTTCCGACCCTCTTGAAAAAGAATTTGAAGTAAAAAATGAAGAAATTAAAAAAGAAGAAAGTGTAAACAATTCAAAATCGGATACTCCAAATCAAAATGAAAAGATGAACCAGCTTTTTTATATCCAGCTTGGCGCCTTTTCTTTTGAAGAAAGAGCAGTGCTTTTTCAGAAATATTTAAAAGATAAGGGAATTGATTCGTATATTTTAAAGGAGCAGAATGGCAGTCTCCTCCTTTATAAAATCAGGGAAAATAAAGTTTACAAAGAACTGGACCCTGCCAGAACGCGAGCGAACGAAATAAAATCGAAGGGAATTGAATGCTTCGTTATAGGAAAATTTTTCTTATAACTTTTATCTGGATACCTTTTCTTGTTTTCTGTGAAAGGGAAAAAGCGGAAGCGTTTATTTTTTTTGACCTCCCGCTCCCTTTCAACGAAAGTGCAAATATTGTTGTTACTGACAATATGAAACTTTTTTCAGAAAGACAGTTTGTTACTTTAGTAAAAAAAGGATTCCCGAAAAATAAAGATGATAAGGAACAATATCTTTTTATCAAAAGCCTCTATCTGATGGAAGACTGGATTCATGTCATTTATTATGGAAAGCTTTACGATAAAAAATCTTTTCTTTACCCCTATATTGCCTTTTATACTTTCCGCGCCTATATGAAACGGAAACTCTATTCCGACGGCTTTCAATTCTATCAGAAAGAAAAAACCGCTCTCTCAAAAATGCCTTTTCCCGATGAAATTTCAGAAGTTTATGAAGAAACCATTGCCAATCTGAATCTTCCCGGTTATTCTAAAGATTTAGGCTTATATTATTTCAAACGCTATCAAGCTGACCCAAAAAATAAAAAAGATTTGCTGAAAAGCATTTTGCTGGGAGAAAAAGACGCTGTCAGGATTCTTGATTTAAAAAATTACAAAAGACTGATCCCGAAAAACCAGCTTGAAAAAACAGCGCGAATTTGTGAAAAATTCAATACTTCTGTCGCAATAAGCATTTACAAAGACCTCAGAAACTGGAAACAGACAGGGTTTCTTTATTTTAAAGAAAAAGACTATAAAAATGCGCTAAAATACCTTCCGAAAGATTCCTTTGAGGCTTCCTGCTCCCGCCTGGCTATCAGAAAACACTCGCAAAAAGATCTCATTCTTCTGGGAAAGAATCTGGAAGAATCTTATCCGCTTCTGGCAAACTATCTGATCGAAAAAGAGGATTTTGAAAAACTCTACCTTCTTCTTTTAAAAAAATACCGCCCCGGTTATCTGAGAGATTTGGTGTTTGGACTGATGAGAGACAAAAAGTACTATAAAATTCTTCAATACCTTCAGGAACTGGAAAAAGCCTCTTTAAGTCTTGAAGAAAGGCTTCTTTTAAATTACTGGCTGGGCTATTTATTGATCCTCGACGGAAAAAACGAAAAAGGCACGCTCCTTTTAAAACACAATGCAGTTTATTACCCCTACTATTTCTACGGATGGCAGGCCTACAATATTCTTCAAAACAAAGAAGAGATTCAAAATGAATGGAAAAAGGAATTTTCTCAAAATCTCGAAAAAATGAGTCCCTATATTGAAAAAATGGATAAAATACATTTTGACATGGAAGATGAATACTCACTTTTTTTTGTCGTGATAGGAGAAATCAATAAAGGATTCCAGCTTTTGAAAAATAAATATTCAACCCTGAATCAGTTTTATTTCTTTTTTATCCGTCTTTTCCGCGATATGGGAAGAACCGATCTGGCAGCCTATTACTCCGATCTTTTCTATACAATGATTCAAAAACAATGCGATAATGCTCTTTTTTATAAAAATCTTTTTCATGAGCTTTTTCCTTTAAAATACAGTGAAAGTTTAAAAACTGCCCAAAAAGAGATGGGGATTGAGTCTTTTACGCTGGCTTCTGTCATCCGTCAGGAAAGCGTTTTTTATCCTACGGCGGTTTCATGGGTGGGCGCCAGAGGGCTGATGCAGCTGATGCCTAAAACAGCGGCTCCCATCTTAAAAGCTTTGACAAAAAGAAATCTCATCAAAAATACAAATCTGTTTGAACCCCATACCAATATTTTATCCGGAGCATACCACCTGAAATGGCTTTACCAGTCTTTATATAAAGATATTGCTTTTCCTTATCAGGATATTCTGGCGCTTGCTTCCTACAACGGGGGTCATGTCAGGATTCAAAAACATTACCAGAGTTTTCCTGAAAACCCTGATATTGTTTTTTTAATAGAAACCATTCCAATGGCTGAAACCCGTGAATATGTCAAAAAAGTTCTTTTTTATAAAGAGATTTACACTGCTCTCTATCAATAAACCAGTTGTTCTCCCATTTTTTCAGCCTGTGCTGTCAGTATTTCTTTTTCTATTCCGCTTCCGGCTATCAAAATTTCTTTTACCGGAAACCCAAGCAGTTTTAATGCTTCCTGATTGCTTTCAATCCATTTCCGATGCGCCTGGAGATCAGGATTGCCCTGTGAGTAAATAAAAAGGGTTTCTTTATTGACTTTTGAAGTAAAATCCGGTTTTAAATAGGGGAAAAGCCTGTCTATGAACAACTTGGTTTGAGCTGTGATATGATACATATAAATCGGGCTTCCGATCACTATTTTATCCGCTTCGCCGATTTTTTTGTAAACTTCCCGCATGTCGTCTTTGATACTGCATCCTTCATGCCCCCGGCAGTACAAACATGCCTGACACCCTTTGATAGCAAGCGAGTTTAAAAAGACCATCTTTGTAGATGCTCCCTTTTTTTCCGCTCCCTTCAACGCGCTTTGAATCAAAGCCGAAGTCATCCCGTTCTGATTCGGACTTCCTGAAATTCCTAGAATTTTCATTTAGATTGCTCCTATTTATTACTTAGTCGACCCTGAAAAAGTCAATTTTCGAGTTAAAAAACTTTAAATATTTTTTGCCCACAAACCCCCAGCCCCTTATCTCCCAGAGGAAGACAAGGGGAGTTTTAGGAATTATAGTATTGTTTCTTAATAACTATTTATTTGCACTACCTGACGGTAAAAAAGGAATTAATTTCAAAATTCTTTCTATTCAGGTTTTAATTTTATTTTCATTTTAGTATTCATCTGCCCCTCCGTTCGGCGTCCTGCCGAAAGTCGGGAAATCTTTTTTCTGTTTGAAATTCTCGTATGCAAATCCTCCTGATTTGCAGTAAAACCATTTATTATCAAAATTTCGTTTATGATTTTCATTTCTTTAACCCTGCACGATGCAGGGTTTCCCCGTCCGACTTGATTTCACGGAGAAAATCACGGAGGACTCCCCCTTGTCCTTAAAGATTTAAGGATAAGGGGTTAGGGGTTTGGATTTGAAACCCGCTGAAATAGTCTTGGAATAAGCTGATTCGAGTCCAATCAGAGCAGTACGGTCACTGAGCGGAGCCGAAGTGACACCTCGACTCCGCTCGGTGTCCGAGTTAATTTAAACAATAATCGACAGCCTGACTGGAAAGATTTTTTTTACTTTTTCAGGGTTGACTACTTATGGGGAGTTCTAAAAATACAGAATCCCGTCATTGCGAACAAAGTAAAGCAAACTTTATTTGGACTAGTTTTTGATAAACAGTTCCCTGATTATGAAGACTGCTTTGATACAAATAAAAAGCGTCAGGGGTAAAGCTGAAGGAAATATCTTTTGTCTTTTCGATAAAATTTTTTAAATCATCATCAGGAATCTTATTTTTCACTCGAAAAAGAGTGATGTGGGGTTTATAGGATCGTTCATCCTGATAAAGATTGTGTTTTTTTAAGATTTCCGCTGTTTTTTGATAAAAAGAACAAAGCGAGGGGCTTTCCACTCCCAGAAAAACAATCCGGGGCTTTCCCTTTTTGTCTTTGAAAAAACCGCCTTTTCCTATTGTAATAAGAGGTGCAGGAGAGGGTAAGGAAAGGATTTGAGCAATTTGATCTTTTTTTTCCAGACTGCTGCCTCCAAAAAAATGGAGAGTCAGATGGAGATTTTCACAAGAAGGATATTTCAACTGTGTTTTGATTGAAAATTCATCGCAGAGAGGTTTTATTTGAAAAAAGAAAGATTTTGGGATAGGGATTCCGGTAAAAAGCCGAAGTGTTTTCATTTGAACCTGAAAAATTTTTGATAATTTGAGAGAGAAATACCCAAGGCGGGATTTGAACCCGCACAGGCGAAGCCCACTACCACCTCAAGGTAGCGTGTCTACCAGTTCCACCACCTGGGCATTTGATAAATAACAGGATAAAATTTAATATAAGAAAGTTCATAAGTCAATTTTGATTTTTTATTTTTTTCAATTTAGGAAGGTGTTTTTAACCTCAACAAAGCCTCTTTTGAGGGAGAAATTGGAAAAATGAGCGGAGGAGCCGCAGTTGAGATTGAGGTTGATTTTGTTTTTCTCAAAAAGCGCTACAAGAAAAAATTTAAAGCTGCGGTCAAAGACCCTGTCAAAATGGCAAAAGACTTAGCAAAAAATATTTTCAACGATATTAAAGACAAAATTCTTTAAAAAAACAATAAATATAGAATAGGAAACAACGATCGTTGTTCCCTGTATCTCCTGTCTGATATCCAAATTCATAAAAAACTGCATAATAGAAAAAAAGAATTAAAAAGTATGGGTTTTTAAAAAGTAAAAATAATTTAAGAAAAAATATTTTTTTGTTTCTTATTTTCAAGTTGTTATAATTAAATACTAAGATTTTTCAACAAGAAAAAGATCGTTTCATCAACTTTGGGCATCTTCTAAAAACTATTGAAGAAAATGTTTTTTAGATGATACTCATTTTTTTTGTCAAACTCTTTTTCATGAATGTCCGCAATAGAAAAAAAGCTTAGGCTAAAAAGGAGTTTATATGAAAGTGAAGTTTCAACACATGAAGCATTTGTTTGTCATTGCAATAATGACAGCCGTTATGAGTCTTAATGCAGGCGCACAGGTTTCTGATCAAGACGAGTATTTCGACAATCTTTCAACCAAGTTTCAGGCTGAGGCAGGAAGCGGGGAAATTAATCTGGGCGCAGTCGCTGAGTTTTCAAGCCTTGAAATCCCCGGTAAAATCAGCCTTAAAAATGTCGGGGTACAGGTCAGAAAAACCGAAACCGAAAATATCATCTTCCTCACCGGTGAGGCAGAAATCTTTAAAAAAAACATGAATATTGTTTTCGGAATCAGCAAGAATCCTGATTACCAGAAAAACTCAACCACGGACACTAAAACCACTCCTTCTTCCACTACCGGAAAAACAAAACTCAAACAACCTAAATACAGGATGTTTATCTGGGGCAGTGTGAGCGGAGAGTGGGATGTCTTTAAAAATATTCCGGGACTGAATAAACTCCCGATTCTGAAAAATATGTCTTTGAAAGACTCTGGAATTCTTTTTTCCAATGCCAATCTGTCTCTTCCTGCCGGTGTTTTTCCTGAAAACTCGCAAAAACTCCTTCAGGATCACCTTGGGGAAGGAGTGGAAACTCTGGAAGCAGGAAGAGGAATCAATCTTTTTGCCAAAACCAGCCTGAAAGGAATAGCGGCTCTCGATAAAGCAAGAGAACTTTTTGCACTCAAGCCGGAAACCCAGTTTCACGCCCTTGTTTCTCCTGAAACAGCCAAAAACTATATCGAAGGGAAGTTTGCAGAGTTTGAAACCCCCAAATTTTTCCCAAAATGGTTTAAAGGTACTTCGCTCACAATGAGACTGGACGCAAAGGGTTCTGTTTCTCTTTCCATTCCTGTTTCTGTTGAGCTTCCTCCCAAAAAAGACCTCGTTACTTTTTCTGTGGATGTTTCGATTTTAAAAGGGAAAGGGAAAGCAGGCGCCAAAGACCTCACTCTCTCCATAGCAGGAAGAATGAACGGAACATGGAACAACGCGCTGGGTATTAAAGGCTTTGCCATGGAAGATATTGTGCTCTCCGGTGAAACGGCTCTCGCGAAAGCCAACCTTTCCATCGGGATGGGCGGGACTTTCTATATCGGCTCAAAAAAAGTAGAACTGGCAGCGATCCTTCCTGCTACTCCGAATGTCAGCTCGCTTGCTTTTAAAGCATCCCTCAATTCTATCGGATTAAAAGATATTCTGGATATGACCAGCAAAATGATGGAAAAAGCGACCGGAAAAAAGATTCCAATGGGAAAAGTACCGGTTGGTAATATTGAGTTTAGGAATCTGGCAGTCAGCTTTGCTCCAGCCGGAGGCTCTGAAACGGTCGGGATAGAAGAAGGGATTTCTTTTCAAGGCGCTTTGTATATCAACAATAAACTGATTTCCGATACTTATTTCAAATCTTCAACAGAAGGTATTTTTATCAAACAAAATATTGCAGCTTTCAAACTCGGCCCTCTGGAAGTAACCGGCGGTCCTGGAATGGAAAAACAAGGACCTCTGATTGACCTTGCCCTGACCAGCGATCTTGCGCAAAACCACATGATTTTTTCAGGAGGAGTCAAGCTTTTCGGAGTCTTGGCAGCCGTTACTTTTGAATTTCAGGAAAAAGAAGTGTTTCTCAAAGGGCAGTTAAAGCTTTTTAAACTCTATGAAGCGAAAATTGAGGGAAGTATGAACCTCGACCCGAAAAATCTAAACTTTTACGCAAAAATCGAACTGGAAAGCAATTTTGCCGAAGAAATGAATAAACTGGTCAACACTCATCTGAAAGACAAGATGGAAGAGATTAATAAAAAGCTTGAGAAAAAGAAAAATGATGCAACTGCAAAAATCAACCATGCTCAGGATAAACTGGATCAGGAAAAAGACAAGGTCAGAAAACTCAACGATCAGATAAAAGATGCGGAAGAAGATATGAGGAAAAAAATGGAGCCTCTCAATCACGCATTGAGTAAAGCCATCGAAAATCTCAATCATTTGAAAGAAAAAGAAAAAAAGACTTGGGAGGAGTATAAAAAAGCAAAAAAAATCAAAAAACCAAAAGAATGGGCTGAACATGCGGCGGTTAAAACAAAACGGGTTGCGGCTCAAAAAGTCATGGAAGCGGCTCAAAAATCTGCCAATTTTATGATGGTGAAGCTCAATCCTA
>MIAO01000118.1 GCA_001829155.1 Spirochaetes bacterium GWB1_36_13
AAAATAAACCACTGTTTTTCCTGCAATACTCCTATGAATACTCTTTTAGACGCTTATCTTGTGAAAGGACTCGGCGGAAAGAAGGGTGAAGAAAACAAATGCGAAGACGATGAATGCAATCCTCCTGTGGAAACAGTTGAAGCAAGAATATGCCAGTGTGCTCTCTGCGGTAAAAAAGAAAGAATTGTGAGTGAAGATGTCACATGGCTTAGCATGGATGAAGCGTTTCAGGCGGTCAAAGAAGGAAAAATCTTAAGCGATAATCCTGAAGTCGAACTTTTATTTAAAATGATTGAAACTTTACTGAAAAAATAAAATAGATTCTCTAAGGAGGAAGGGTGAAAAAACACATTCATATCATATTCTTTTTTCTCTTCATAGGGTCGTTTAGTCAGATTTTATCTGCTAAAACAATTTCTATGGAAGATTATTTAAAAGGTTATCTCGAAAAATCATGGAAACTCAAGGAAGACTCCCTCAATCTCGAAAAATCCAAAGCAGGAATCGAGCAGGCAGAAGCGATTGACGACTATACCTTGAAATCAGACGGGGGCTATGCTTATCAAAAAGGCGGTTATCAGAGCTCTTATGAGCTGGATCATGCCAATGTTTTATCTCTCGGCATCTCCATCGACAAGATGTTTTCCGATACAGGAACAATCATGAGTCTTTCTCATGATTTAAATGACACCCTTTCCAGTGTGAAAGTCATGGGCAGCACCAGCCAGAGCGATCTCTCTAAATCCAGTCTCTCTCTTTCTCTCATTCAGCCGATTCTGAAAAACTGGATGGGGATTCAATCCAAACTCCCCAAAAAAATTGCGGCTATTGACTTGAAAATAAAAGAAATCACTTATCTCGAATCCATCGAAGGAAGAATGGTGGAAGCAGCGACTATGTATTTAGACTGGCTTTATCTTCACCGCCAGAAAACGATTTTAAAAGATATCATAGCTAAAAACACCAATCTTTTAAAAGAAACCACTTCCCGATTCAACGCTGGAATTGCCGAAGTTTCAGATCTGGAAAGCGCGAAGCAGAATGTCATGCTGTTTGAAAACACGCTCCGTGAAGTGGACAACGCTTATCAGGGACTGATACTCAATATCAAACGATACATTGAAGTAAACGAAGAAGATATTCCTGATGACAAAGTATTTGATGCAGTCGTCAAAGTCTCTGCCGAGCATAAATCCCAGAGAGTTTTAGAAATTCTCCAGCTCACCAAAAAACAACTCGGGCTCTCCCTTGAAACCAAGGAAAACAACCTTCTGCCCGATTTAAGCCTCCTTCTTAGCTACACTCTGGCAGGGTATGACTATCAAAGCGGAAGTAATTCCGCCTCTTTCGGGAAATCCTATTCAGACTTGATGAAATTTGGGAAACATGAAATTTTCTTAGGCTTCCAGTTTTCTCTCCCCCTTGGGAACGATAAGGCGAAAGGAGAACTGAAAGCCCTGAAAATTGATTTCCAAAAGATGGAAAATACCTTGAAAGACACAGAAGAAAGTCTTTTATTGAAAGAAAAAACCATCAGCGATGGAATCAATATTTATTTTAAACTCATCAAAGGTCAGGAAGACTATGTGGCTTCCCTTGAAAAAAAAGAAGCGGATCAGAAGAAACAATACAAACAGGGGCAGCTGGGGCTCACTGAGATTATCCGTACCTCAATCGACCTTTCCAATGCTAAGCTGACACTCACAAAATATATTGTTCAGCACTATAAATACTATTACCAGCTTTTAGAGCTCCAGGATCAGATGATGGAGCAGTACCAAAACCTCGTCCCCAAAAACTAATTTTCATAATCCCCGCGGGCATCTCCTTCCTGCGGGGAAATCAGACTGTTTTCAATTTGTTTTTCAGTTCATGAATCTCGCGGGAAAGCCCCTGCTCTTCTTTCATCAGTTCCAAGACTCTTTCAAAGTCATCTTCTTTTTCAGCTTCTTTAATCTGATCCAGCACGCCCTGTCTTTGAATTTTAATATTTTCAAGCCTTAAAAAAGCAAAAATATCCAGAAGCTGCCTTTCCGGTTCCAACCTATATTTTTTTGAGTTTAAATTTCTTCCCACAATCTTTCCCAGTTCTTCAGAAAGAAGGGAAAACAAGAGATCCTCGCGAAATGTTTCATCAGAAAAACTCTCTTTAAAGGCTTGAAAAATCGGGAGAACATTTTCCGTATCTTCAAAAAAAGCCTCCGAAATTTTATCTTGATGCTTGAGATAGAGTTTCGGGTTGTGAATAAAAAGAAGCACAATTTCCAGTTCGGCTGAAAAATGTTTGACTGCTTCGGCTTTTTTTTCGATCTTTTTCTCATAAGGCTTGGTTTTGTTTTTGATCCTGTTAAAATAGCGGTCCAGTTCTTTTTTTTCAATTTCAAAAACGCGGCTGATTTTTTCCAAAAGACTATTCACGATAAAAGGGTCTCTGCCTGTCAGGGATTTTAAAATCTCCTGCATTTTTTTCTTTCGGGAAAGAGGCTCTTTTTCATTTTTCACAGGTGAAAGAAGATAATCATCCCAATTCAGGACTTCTTTTTTATAATACTCATCAAAAGCATCTTTTCCTTTTGTCACAATAAAATCGGCAGGGTCAAGCCCTTCAGGCAGGGTCAGTATTTTTACGGGGAAGCCGTTATTCAAAGCTATCTCTACGCTTCTGGCGGCAGCCTTTCTTCCTGCCTCATCCCCGTCAAAAACAAAAACAGCCTCTTTCGCATAGCGGGAAATTATTTTCAGGTGGTCATCCCCAAACGCTGTTCCGAGAGCGGCCACTGTGTTTTCAAACCCGCCTTGATGCATGAGAATCACATCCATATACCCTTCCACCACAAATACTGAGTTTTTCTCGCGGATAGAAGGGAGGGCAAAATTAAGCCCATAGAGGATTTCCCGTTTTTTAAAAAGAAGGGTTTCAGGAGAATTGATGTATTTTGGCTTTGAGTCATCCAGTACTCTGGAACCAAAGGCGACCACGCTTCCCCTGACATCAAAAATAGGAAACATGACCTTGTTTTTAAACCGGTCGTAAATCCCGTTTTTCCCCTCGCCGAATAATCCTGTTTTTAGAAGCGTGTCTTTTGGAAAACCTTTAAAATGAAGGGTCAAAAAATCCCAGCTGTCTTTCGCAAATCCAAGCGCAAATTTTTTGATCATTTCAGGAGAAACGCTTCTTTTTTTTTCCAGATATTCTTTTGCCGGGTTATCTTCCTTTTTCAGTTCCTGATAGTAAAGAAGTGCGCCTTTTTTGTTGATCCCCGCCAATATTTCCTTTTCAGTCTCATCTTTCGCTATCTTTTGAAGATTAAAATCTTCCGGAAGATCAATCCCCGCCTCTTCCGCCACTTCGCTTAAAGCTTTTTTAAAAGGAAGTTCCTTGTATTTCATCACAAAGCCGACCGCGTTTCCGCTTTCACCGCATCCGAAGCAGTGATAAATCCCTTTATCGTCATTCACGGAAAAAGAAGGGCTTTTTTCCTTGTGAAAAGGGCAGAGACCGAAGTGATTCGCACCTTTTTTTTCAAGTTCCACATACTTCCCGACCACATCGGAAATTTTCACCTGTTTTAAAACTTTATCAATAACATCTTTGAAACTCATGTTTTTTTGCACCTTATCTGTTGTTTTATGGAGCTTTTATCATTTTCATTGATTGCAACAGAATATAATCTCTTTATAAATTTAACTCCTGTTCATTTGATTTTTTTCTTAAGATAAAAATTCGAATTAAAAAAATAGGTATCGGATAGATATTTTGGTATATTAAATTTTAAGAAAATTATTTTTCGGAGGCTTTTATGTCTTTGACTCAAGTACTGACTTTCATGATCTTTGCAGGAACCGTCCTGTATTTTATTTTTAATTTTCCTTCCGTACTTCCTTTGGTCAACATTGTGCTTGCAATAGTGTATGCACTTTTTGTTTTTAATATGATTTCCTTCAAAGTAACCTCATTCAACCCTCTTCTTGTGCTGTTGCTGATGATTTCCACTCTATCAGTTATCCAGCTGATTACCAACAGCCGCAAATACGCTGTTTTCGCCTGCTCGGTCACTTTGTCTTCTGCACTGATTGCCCTTCTCCTTTACAGCGGAGTGATTGAAAAGCTTGTGAATTAAATCATTATCCTGCTTTTTGCCCGCAAAAAGAAAAACAGTTTTTGAAATCTTTGTCGGTTATGAAAAAATTATCGTTAAATTTAATAGAGTTATTTTTCAATTAAAAAAACACAAACTTTAAAAACAAGGAAAAACCCATGAAATCTCCTTTATCCGCTCTGGAAGAAGTTTTAAAAGATATAAAAGCTGGAATTCCCGTTATTCTGGTCGATAACGAGGATCGGGAAAACGAAGGCGACATGATCCTTGCCGCTGAAAAAGCAACGGTTGAGAATATTAATTTTATTATTAAAGAAGCAAGAGGCTTAATGTGCGTTCCGATCGAGGAAGATACAGCTAAACGCCTTGAGCTGGGCATGATGGTGGATAAAAACACCGATCCCCACGGCACTGCCTTCACAGTCAGCATTGATGCGAAAGAACATGTCAGCACAGGGATTTCCGCCCATGACCGTGTTATGACTATTTTAAAAATAGCAGATACAAAATCCAGATGCGATGATTTCAGACGGCCGGGGCATATTTTCCCCCTTGTGGCAAAAACCGGAGGTTCTTTAGTCCGCGCCGGGCATACAGAAGGAAGCATTGATCTGGTGAAAATGGCAGGACTTTTTCCGGCTGCCGTGATCTGCGAAATCCTGAAAGACGATGGCGAAATGGCCAGAGTACCTGATTTGATGGAAATGGCTAAAAAACACCATTTAAAAATTTTCAGTATTGAACAGATTATCAGCGAACGCAGAAAAAAAGAAAAACTGGTTGAGAAGTTTTCCGATGCCGAGCTCCCGACTCAATGGGGCAATTTCAGGGTAGCGGTTTACCGGAATAAAATCAATCAGGATATTCATACCGCATTGATCAAGGGAAAAATTGACGATGGAAAACCTGTTTTGATCCGGGTGCATTCCGAGTGCCTCACAGGAGACGCTTTCGGGAGTCTCCGGTGCGACTGCGGAGAGCAGCTTCATAAAGCAATGACTGTAATTGAAAAAGAAGGAAGGGGCGTCCTCCTCTATCTCCGGCAGGAAGGAAGAGGAATCGGGCTGGATCATAAAATCAAAGCTTATCAACTTCAAGATCAAGGCATGGACACAGTAGAAGCCAATGAAGCGCTGGGATTTCCAGCCGACCTCCGGGACTATGGAATCGGGGCTCAGATTTTAAAAGATTTGGGCATTTCCCAAATCAGGCTTCTCACCAACAATCCGAAAAAAATGGTGGCTTTAGATGCTTACGGTCTTGAAATTATAGAAAGGGTCTCTCTTGAGATTGAAGCAATCGATGAGAATAAATTTTATCTGGAAACAAAAAAAAATAAAATGGGGCATATACTGAAATGAAATCTAAAACCTATATGATAGCAGAAATCGGTTCAAATCATGACGGCAGTCTTGAAATCGCTTTAGAAATGGTTGAAAAAGCGAAAAAAGCAAAAGCAGATGCGGTTAAATTTCAGACTTTTCAAGTAGATAAACTTTTAAATCCTCTTGTTTTTCAGGAAAATAATTCTGAAGCCAACTGGGTTTATGATGAGTTGAAAAAGGTAGAAATCGATGAAGAGTTTCATAAAAAAATCAAGGAAAAGTGCGTTCAATTAAAAATTGATTTCATCTCTTCCCCTTTTGACACGGATTCTCTGAAAATTGTTTCAAAATACTGCGATAAAATCAAAATCGCTTCCTCAGAAATCACCAACCTGCCCTTTTTAAAAGAAGTCGGTCAATACGGGAAACCGGTTATTTTATCTACAGGCATGTCTTTTCTCGGAGAAATCGAGAAAGCAATCAGCGCGCTGATTTCAGGCGGCGTAACCGATTTATCCATTCTTCACTGCATTTCTCTTTACCCTCTCAATGCCGAAGATGCCAATTTAAACTTTATTCAAACCCTGAAACAGTGTTTCAACCTCCCGGTGGGATTTTCAGATCACAGCCTGGATGATACTCTGGCTCTTTCAGCCGTTTCCCTCGGTGCGCAAATTATTGAAAAACATGTGACATTGAAAAGAGAGGATCGAATTTTTGATCACGCCCATTCAATGGAATTTAAAGAATTTCAATCCATGATCGATAAAATCAGAATGATCGAATCAGCTTTAGGCAACGGGATTAAAACCATTTCTGCAAAAGAAATGGAGATCAAACAAGGCTCAAACCGAAGTTTTTTCGCTGTTGAACAACTGGAACCCGGTACTGTCCTCACTCTGGAAAATATCAAAGCAGTCAGACCTTTAATCGGGATTCCTGTTGTTTTCCAGGATGAAATTATCGGTAAAAAAATAAAGAAAAACATTAAACCGGACTATCCGATTTTCTGGGAGGATATTGATTGGTAGGAGCTGTTATTCAGGCAAGAATGGGATCAACCCGCCTTCCTGGAAAAGTTTTAAAAGATATTTGCGGTAAACCCCTTCTTCTCCATATTGTGGAAAGGCTCCAGAAAACAGAAACTCTGGATAAAATTATTGTTGCCACTACCGACGGGGAAGAAGATAATCTTTTGGAAGACTTTTGTGAAAAAAATGATATCTGCTGCTTCCGCGGTCCCTCCGAGGATGTGCTGAAACGATTTGTCCTTGCCGGAGAGAAATACGCTTTAGATGATATGCTGAGGGTCTGCGCCGACTCTCCCCTGATCGATCCGAAAAGCATTGATGAAATGATTTTATTGATGCAGGCGGAGGAAGCGGATCTGGTCTCGATCAGTCCCGATAAAACTTCTCTTTTAGACGGATTTGAGTCTTTCCGCTTTGAATTCTTAAAAAAAATAGACTCTCTTTCTCTTTCGCCTTACCAAAGGGAACATGTCACCCTTTTTGCGAAAGAAACCCCGAATGTCGGGAAGATTTTATACTACGACCCTCCGAAAGAAATTTGTTTTCATGATATCCGGATCACAGTCGATACTCCTGAAGATTTGGCTTTTATCCGGGAAGTCTATCACTGGCTTTATGAAGAAAATAAAATTGTGGATATCCGGAAAATTCAAAACCTCCCTTTTCATATTTTCAGACTCAATCAGGGAATCCGGCAAAAACCGGTTGACCCGGGGATTCAAAAAATTCATCTTATTGTCGATGAACCCAGTGAAAAACTCAAAAATCTGAAAATTCTGATTGAAAAAAACCCTCAACTCTATTTAGACTTTCTGCCGAAAGAACCAAAAGAAAAAAATTCGGATGAGTTTTACTTTAAAATAGATGAATGATTTTTAGAAATTCATTTCTAAACTCATAAATAGACTGAAATGATTTTAAATTGAAAATAAAATGCCTCCTTTTTGTCATTCCCGCGAAGGCGGGAATCTATTGAAAATAATTAGTTTAAATAATAGATTCCAGTCTTTTGCTTTTCAAAAACCGGAATGATAAATTTTGCAATTTATATTCAGTTCATATACAATTAACAGAGAGGATATTTTAGAATGGAGTATTTGATTCCCATCGCTTTATTACTTGCCGGATTTGTTATTCTGGTGAAGGGCGCTGATTTTCTGGTAAAAGGAGCTTCCTCTCTTGCCAGAAGATTTTCAATTTCAGAAATTGTGATCGGTCTGACGATTGTAGCTATGGGGACATCTGCCCCTGAATTGATTGTCAATATCTTTTCTGCCCTGAAGGGACAGTCCGACATTGTGTTCGGCAATGTGATCGGGAGCAATATCTCGAATATTTTCCTGATTCTTGGCACAGCAGGATTTATCTATCCCCTTGCCGTTCAAAAAAATACAGCTTTTAAAGAAATCCCCTTTGCTATTTTTTCAGGCATTCTTTTTTTTGTTATGGTCAACGACACCCTTCTTTTCGATGCCCCCGCAAACCTTCTTTCCAGAATAGACGGACTGGTTCTTCTTGTCTTTTTTATTGTCTTTATTCTCTATGCAATGAAAATCGCAAAGGTTAATCATGATGAGAAGGAAAAAAATACGGTTCCTGATCTTCCGGTATGGAAAATTATTCTTTTTCTATTTCTCGGATTTGCAGGGCTTTTTTTCGGAGGCAACTGGGTGGTGGACAACGCTGTCTGGCTTGCCAAAAAAATCGGCATCAGCGAAAAACTCATTTCTCTCACGATTGTCTCAATCGGCACTTCTCTCCCCGAACTGGCCACTTCAGCCGTAGCAGCTTATCAAAGAAAATCCGATATCGCGGTAGGCAATATTGTGGGCTCAGTGATTTTAAATGTTTTTTTTGTATTGGGGGCTACTCCTTTATTCAAACCTGTTTCTTACGATTCTGCGTATAATTCCGATATGGTGGTTTTCGGAGCCGGGCTTCTGCTTCTTTTTCTTTTCATGTTTACAGGAAAAAGAAAAAAACTCGACCGTCTTGAGAGCCTGATCTTTCTTTCCGGCTATATTGCTTATATTGTCTATCTCATTAATAGAAAATAAAGGGTTTTTTCATGAATCTTCTTTATATTATCGGAATTTCAATCGGGCTTTCCATGGATGCGCTGGCTGTATCGGTCAGCAATGGTTTTCTGATTAAAAACCTGAAAATCCGCCACGCTTTGCGTCTGGCTTTTGCATTTGGGCTTTTTCAGGCGATGATGCCCGTAATCGGATGGATGGGGGGAAAATTCCTTCTGGAATGGATTTCCAGTTTTGACCACTGGATCGCTTTCGGACTTCTTTCCGTCATCGGCGGAAAAATGATTTTCGAGTCTAGAAATCTTGATAAAGAAAACGATAAACAACTGAAATTTTCCACTCTTATTGTTTTAGCGGTGGCTACCAGCATCGATGCGCTGGCGGTGGGACTAAGCTTCGGAGTATTGCGGACTCCTCTTTTATTTCCCGTCCTCATTATCGGCGGAGTCACATTTATCCTCTGTTTTGCGGGCGTTTACATCGGCAATAAAATCGGGCACTGGTTTGAAAACAAGCTGGAACTTTTCGGGGGAATCCTCTTATTTTTGATCGGTATCAAAATACTTTTGGATCATCTCGTTTTCAATAGTTAAGAAAGGAGAGTTTTAAAATTTCAATTTTACCCTATATACGAAACTGAATATAAAATGCAAAATTGTCATTTTGGTTTTTGCCTGCAAAAGACCGGAATCTTTATTTTAAATAAATTATTAACAATGGATTCCAGCCTTCGCGGGAATGACGCTTCAAATAAAAAAAATCATATTTTTGCAATTTAGGTGTACAATAACAATTGAGCATTTTTAAGATTTTTCTAAAATTTCTTTCAGTTTTGCAATGCTCAATCCAGTTCCTTTGGAAATCTGTTCGAGCGGGAATCCCATTTGATAAAATTTTTTTGCCGTTTCGATCTTTCCTTCCATTTCCCCTTCAAGCTTTCCCTTTTCTGGATATACTTTTCAGCGGTAGTCATGGCTATTTCCTCCCCTCTCACTGGCATTTCTTCTATAATTTTTATTAATTTTTCCTGACGGCTCTCGTCTTTGGTGTAAAAAAGATAGCGGAGCACACTTTCTAAAAACTTTAAGCCTTTTTCTTTATCGCTATATTAAGATTGAAAGTAGTTTTTCAGCATTAGATTTTGCTCGGTTGGGAATAATGACAATTTGGCAACACAAGTTTTTTTTGAATCATTTATTGTATTTATTATATTTTAAAAACTGGAGGCAAAAATGAATTTATATGAAGTTGAGATACAGGAAAAATTATATATTTTACCTGACGATATAAAAAAAGAAATTTTACATTATATAGATTATCTTTCTCAAAAATATAATAAAGATAAAGAACAGTACTTAAAACCCATTCAACAAAATCCTTTTTTGGAGCTGTCTGGATTTGTAGAAATAGGAAGTATGTCACCATCTGAAATTGATAAAGCGGTATATGGCTTATGATTATGGTTGATACATGGGGTTTTAAAGCCTATATTGACAGAAAAGAAAAAAAGCATCTTGCTGTTAAAAAGTTAATGGAAAAAATCTGGAAACAAAATGACAATGTCATTACAACTGATTATATTATTGATGAAACGATTACACTTTTATCTTACCGACTGGATTATGATAAAGTAAAGGAATTTATTGAAAAACTAAACTTAGCAATTGAAAGAAATTTTATTCATCTCATTTGGGTAAACAAAGATATTTTTGAAGACGCTGTTCAAATGAAATTAAAATATAAAGACAAACTGGATATTTCTTTTACAGATTTAACCACTATTTCGATTATGAAATCTTTTAAGATCAATAATATTATTACTGAAGACAAGCATTTTCAGGATATTGGGCTAGGCTTGAACGCCCTATTCTGCAAATAGAACAAGGGAATAAATATGAAGGTAAAGAAGTAGAAACCTCCAAGACTCAGTTAGTATAGTATTATACGAAACTGAATATAAAATGCAAAATTGTCATTTTGGTTTTTGCCTGCAAAAGACCGGAATCTGTAATTTAATATATTTATTTTCAATAGATTCCCGCTCCTGAATAAACATGAAGGGCGGGAATGATAAAGTAAATATAAAAACGGACAATTTATATTTTGTTCAGTATATTAAGTCTATTTTGAAACAATAAATAATCAGAAAAATATGAGGTATTTTTTCAATAACCCTAAAAAGGGGTTGTAAAGGTTTGTGTCCGGTTTGACTCGAATATTTCTTCTTTCAGATTTTGTCTGCGGATTCAAATCCAAACCCCCTACCCCCCTTATCCTTAAGTCTTTAAGGACAAGGGGGGAGTCCTCCGTGATTTCATCCGTGAAATCAAGTCGGACGGGGAAAAAGAGCCTCGTGCAGGGTTAAAGAAATAAAAATCGAAAAAAATAGAGGTTGTTTTAATATTAGTTTTTATACTTTATATAAATTATGCTCTTGTTTTTATTTCTGTAAATTATTGTTTTCTCTAAAATTGCTTTGTTGTTTCACTCCTATCAATAAAGGCTACAGCTATGAGACCAGTAAGAATTTCGTGCGTTGTGCAGGAGATGGACGGTAATTTGATCATTTTCAGCCATTTGAAGACTCACTCATGCTTTGAGCCAAACGACTGATTTCATCCAGCGAAAGACCTGTCAGCTCTGCAATAGTCTCAGTGGCATATTTTTTTTGAAGCATTTTGAGAGCTGTATCGATCTTCCCTTTTTCAATGCCTTTTTTTTCCCCTTCTTTTAATCCTTCCATTTTTCCCTCAATTTTTCCATCTATCTTCGCCTGCTCGAGTCTGCCCCGCTCGTCTTGTCGGTATATCGAAATAGTGTCATAGACTTCCAGTTCTTCCTTGTTCCAGCCAAACTTTTTAAGGCTTTCAAAGGCG
>MIAO01000119.1 GCA_001829155.1 Spirochaetes bacterium GWB1_36_13
GTTGGTTTGAAAGAATTTGTTTGATATATTTAGAGAAGAAAAAGCGGAAAATCTTAATCGGCGAATTCCGGCAAATTTAAATCGGTGCTGACATTCATAGCTTTTTTTGGTTATTAATCAGAGCAGTACGGTCACTGAGCGGAGCCGAAGTGACCCCTCGACTCCGCTCGGTGTCCGAGTTAATTTAAACAATAATCGACAGCCTGAATAAAATAAAAACGGAGTTTTTTATGCGTCTTCAATTCTTTTTTATCTTTTTTCTAATCTTTTCCTGTTCAAAAAATCAAAATGAACCATGGAGTCTGATTGAAAATCCAGAGCCAGATATCATGATCAGTTCTTTCTTTATCTCCGATACATCTGTTTATATCGCTTCTTTCGACGAAAATAATTTTTCTCTTCAAGTCTTTCGCTATGACGGGAAAACATGGCATAAGGTTGGAAATCTGGATGCCTTCCGTTCATCCGGGATTTTAGAAAACAGCCTGTTTGTTTATCAGGATACGCCTTATCTTGTTTTCAGGGACAGCAATTATGCACACAGGACAAGCTTGATCCGCTTTGACGGGACTAATTGGGAATATGTTGGAAGCCCTGCGTCTCTTTCATCATTGGATAATAGTTATTCTTATATTGTAACGGATTCAAAAATTTTTCTGATTAGAGAATTCAGTTCCATATTAGAGTCTTTTGATCTGAAAACCTATCATTGGGAAAAAATTCCAATTCCATTTATCTCTCCTGATGATGACTGTTTATATTCATCTTTTTCTTTTTATGAAAACAGCCTCTATCTCTCTCTTTTTTGTGAACGCAGAAGAGACATGGGTTTTGGGGAAGAAAGTAAACCGGGAGATCAAAAGATTTATGCTCTGCAATATCAAAACAACCAGTGGAAACTTCTTGCAGCTTATCAACCGAACTCACTTTTTTATGCGGAAAGTATTTTTACTGAAAAAAACCGTTTTTACGCTGTCATTAAAGAAAACAAGGAAAACGGAGAAAAAGTAGTTTCCAGTGTCATTACATGGAAAGGCGGGAAATGGGAAAAATTGGGTGAAGTCTTTGTAAATAATGAAAACAGATCCCGTATTTTTGTCGAGCATCAAATCCCATATCTTCTTATCCAGAACACTGAAAGCATTCTCTTCCAATTCAAGGAAAACGCCTGGGTGCCTGTCAGCGAAAAGAAAAGATGGAGAGGAGATTTTTGGGTTCAAAACCAGACGATTTATCTCATCTCTGAGGATAATCCCGGTTCTTCTTTATTCGCTTCGAAAAAAGAGTTGATTCATCCTCTTTCACCTGTTTCTTTCAGACTGAAAGCAGGCACTTATTCTCAGCCTCAAACTCTGAGCTTAAAAGCTGAAGCAGGAGCATCCATCTATTACACAACAGACGGAAGCGAACCAACCCTCAGTCATGGAATAAAATATAAAAAACCAATCACAATCACACAGTCCATGACAGTAAAAGCTTTTTCATTTCTTCCGGGCAAAAGCATTTCAGAAACTGTTCAAGCTTCGTACCTGATTCAGTCCACTCTCTCTTCTCCCTCGTTCAGTGTGCTTCCCGGTAGTTATTTTGAAAAGAAAACAGTGAGCCTTTCAGTTCTGGAAAAAAACACTAAAATCTATTACACCCTGGACGGTTCGAAGCCGGAATGTTTTACCAGCCTTCTTTATCATGCCCCTCTTGTTCTTTCTTCAGATACCCTTCTTTCGGCAGTCTCCTGCCGGGATCATATCCAGTCAGAAATCTCAAAAGCTTCTTATTCATTTCCCGAACCTCTCCTGACGCCCTTTTTCACTGATTATTCAGGATCGTATAGAGATCCTGAATGGAAAGATCCTCTTGGCCGCTATTACGGAAACCCTGTCCGTTTTCTGGCTGAAATTTCTGCTATGGAAATCGAAAAGTCAAAAGATAATACTTTGACTTACAAATATCAGATTTCCAATCTCAAGCAAAGCCCTCAGGCAATCAGCTTGATTATTTTTGTTTATGAAAATCTTTTTCCAAAGGATGAATTCAAAGATTTAAGATTTTTTGGTTTTTTCGATTATGAATCATGGGATGGCAGTGTTTTTGATTTTTGCTATCAATGCAAAGAAAACGGGATAGGAGATGAAAAACAGGTCATTGTTTCTTTCACACCCAATTCGAATAATATTAAATTAACTTCTAAAAAGATTGCTCCTTTTATGCGGTTACGCGAATCCAATGGTTTTTTAAACCCGGGGAAAAGCATACAAATTGAAATTCCTCTGGTTCAAAAAAACACGCTTCCAGGACTGATTTCGATCAGAATGCAAGGAGAAACTGAATCTCCAAGTGAATTTTCAAATGAAGAAGAAAACTTGCGTCAATATCTTCCCGGTTATAAAAATCACGATGATACAAAAAAATTTACCGCCGTCGGGGCAGTCTTGAAAAAAGCAACTCTTGAAGAAGAAGCAAAACAACTTCAAGTTCTTCTTCAAACCTGTTATGAAGAAAAATGGATTCCAAAAGATCTTTTTGATCTCCTCCTGCCTCAAGCAGTTGATATTTACAAACTCATTGCCGAAAAAAAGAAAACTGAAGCGGATCAAGCCCTGAATGAGTTTATTAAACTGCTTGAAGATAAAAAAGACTTTTTTACTGATCAGGCGGTTTTTATGATGTTTAAAATCAGGGGAGAAGATCTCATAACACAATTATCAAATTGATTTTAATATTATTATATTTAATCAAATTATAAAAATGATTTAAAATAAAACCATGATAAAGGAATATTTTATGAAAAAAATTATCTTCTTGCTTACTGTTTTCATACTCTTTTTCGGGAGCTGCAAAAAGAAAAACGAACCGGGAGTTCAGGCGGACGAATCTTTGCTGACTGGATTATCATTATCAGCAAACATTGCACTGAGTCCAGCATTTTCAAAACAAGTATATTCTTATAACGCTGTTGTCAATTATTCGATTTCGGAAATCACTCTTACCCCGGCTTTCATTTCAGGAGCATCGGTTAAAATCAACGGGACAGCAGTTACCTCAGGCGCTCCTTCTCATCCCATTGCTCTGATTCATGGAAACAATTTCATTACAATTGAAGCTATATCAGCAGACGGCTTAAAAACAAAAACAACAAACCTCACCATCCTTCAAACAGATTTTATTGGAGGTACTTTCCAGAATACTCCTCTTTCTCTCTCAGGAACCATGAGGCTTCTTGCAGGATCAGGAGGAGGATATGGAAGCGTGGACGGAATTGGAACAAACGCAAGATTTTACCGCCCGGTTGAAATTGTATCAGATGGAATAAATCTCTATATTGCTGATTCCGGAAATCATACAATCAGAAAAATTGTTATTGCAACCGGAGAAGTTTCTACTTTGGCAGGAAGTCCGTGTGAGATTGGCTCGGCAGACGGAATAGGAACAGCGGCAAGTTTCAATTTCCCGGAAGACATTACTACAGATGGAAGTTATCTCTTTTTATCCGATCTCAATAATCATACAATCAGAAAAATAGTCATTCAAACAGGAGAAGTCACCACACTCCCGGTTCAGGGGTACTTTTTTACAGCAATTACCACTGACGGAACAAAGCTCTATGTTACAGAAAGCAATAATATACAGGTGATTGAATAAACCTCACCCTTTCGGTAGTAAATCAGTGAGGATTTTTTCCATGAGGGATTCAGGGGCATCTTGACTTGTCCAGATTTTAAACTGCTCCATTCCCTGATAGAGAAGCATTTTGTAGCCGTAAATGATTTCACAGTTTTTTCCCCGGGCTTTTTTGAGTAAAAGCGTTTCTTTCGGGTTATAAACAATGTCAAAGACAATCCTGTTTTCAAGAATCTCAGATTCTTTTAACGGCATTTTGTCTTCATGCGGATGCATACCGAGCGGGGTGGTATTGATGAGGATATCATAATCAAAACCTTTCACTGAGGAAAGATAGCGCGCTTCGGTTCCGGTTTTTTCCTGAATCTCTTTTGCAAATATTTTTCCCTTCGCTTCATCGATTTCAGTCACCCCAATCACTTGAGGCTTTTCAGATGAAAGAGTCATAGCAATTGCCCGCGATGCTCCGCCGCAGCCCAAAATCAGGATTTTTTTTCCCTTGATTTCAGTTTTTTCTTTCAGGGCTTTTAAAGCGCCAAGCCCGTCTGTATTGTGCCCCATGAGTTTCCCGTCTTTCCAGAAAAGAGTGTTGACTGCTTCAATGTTTTTTGCAAGGGGAGTGAGCTCGTCCAGAAAAGGCATAACAGAAATCTTAAAAGGAATGGTTACACTGACCCCTTTTATACCCAAAGCTTTGACAGATTTGACTGCTGTCTCGATATCAGTCACTTCAAAAGGAACATAGGCTCCGTTTATTCCCAATTCCTGAAAAGAGGCATTGTGAATAAGGGGAGAAAAAGAGTGTTTGACAGGGTTTCCAAAGATACAGTAAACTGAAGTCGTTCCGCTGATAGGCATAATCATATTCCTTTTATTGATAGATTCCCCGGTCAAGCCGGGGAATGACAAAATGCGATATATTACCCTTTCCCCTTCTTTTTCTAAGAGAAGGGGCTAGGGGATAAGTTTCTTATAAGTCTGGATGCTCGCTCATCGCTTTGAGTCTTTTGAATCTTCTTGCAATTTCTTTTTCAGAAGCTTCAAGTATTGCTTTATTTTCTGATTTTAAAAGGTGTTTGGTTTTACCCATCATTTTAAACCAGTCTGCTAAAGGAGCTTTTTTGTTCATTTTTTCCGGGTCTAAAGTCAGTGTGGTGATTCCTTTTTCTACCTCATAGAGAGGGAAGAAATTACAGAATACAGCTGCATCCAATATTTTGGTTCCCATCTTGTCTTCTGATCTCCAGTTTAATGGACATGCAGAAAGAATTTTTCCATAGACAGTCCCTACATTGTTTGCATACCACTGAGCTTTTGCCGCTTTTTTAATCAGGTCAACCGGCTGAGACTCAACTCCTGTAAAGATGTAAGGAATATGGGTTCCTGCCAGAATTTGAGCCGTGTCTTTATGCTGGAAGGTTTTTCCCTGCTGTGCAATGCCCACATGCGAAGTAGAAGTAGCATGCCCCAGCGGAGTAGAATAAGAAAGCTGGTTTCCAGTATTCATATACCCTTCATTATCGTACTCAAGGATAATAACATTGTTATTTCTGTTTGCAGTACCGATGATTGGTCCCATTCCGATATCAGCTCCCCCGTCTCCGGTAACCATCAGAAAGGTCAATTGTTCATCTGCAGGTATTTCCCCTCTTCTTTGTCTTTCTTTAAACATTTCAGAGATACCGGAAATCGTCGCAGCCCCGTTTTGAAAGAGGTTATGGACATAGGTTCCCTTGTGAGATGTAAAAGGATAGCCGGTAGAGACAACCATTCCGCATCCAGTATGGAAGAGGACAACAACATGTCCTTTTAATCCTCTCATGAAAGTATTGATTCCTGAGAAAATACCGCATCCGTTACAGGCTCCATGCCCTGGCGCAAACCGTTTTGCCTGTTTGGTGAGGTTTCGGAGGTTGATTCCTGAAACTTGAAGCTTTTCGTCTGCTCCCATTTCAACCTTGATACCGTTATCCTGCATTTCAAACGACATCGGTTTTAATCCGGCAGGAATTTTTCCTTCTTTTTTACCGGCATCAACTGTATAATAATCCACTTTTTTGACATTGTCTTTGATCGCTTTAAATCCGAGTTCAAAAAGTTCCTCTGCCTCTTCGATATAAAGCTCGCGTCCGCCGAGTCCGTAGATTCGGGTAATGACTTTTGTAGTGATTCCCTCTTCCTGTAAAGCGGCTTTCATTTCAGCAGAAAGGTTTCCGCCCAGTCCGTTGTATGCGTCCTGTCTGTCCAGCGCAACAATGGTTTTCGCATTTTTCAATGCGGCAGCAATTTCTTCTTTCGGGAAAGGTCGAATCGCAATCGGCCAGACAACTCCCACCTTTTTTCCCTGCTCTCTCATGTTATCCACAGCAGTAATAACAGTTTCAACTGAAGAACCGGCGGCAAAAATAATAACTTCCGCGTCTTCGGTTTTATGTTTTCCAACCAGATCATATTTTCTGCCGGAAATTTTTTCATAATCAGCAAAAACATCTTTGATGACTTTTTTTGCTTTGTCAAAAACTTCTGCCATCTGAACATGGTTATTCCCCAGATCAGGGTCATTCATATAACATCCGATAGTAACCGGATTTTTGGGATCAACAGAAGAATAGTTGTATTTAAAAGATCCGACAAAATCCTGAACGACTTTCTCGTCTTTAAAAATAGAAACTCTTCTTTTCTGGTGAGAAGTAAAAAATCCGTCTGATGAGACAATAATCGGAAGCCGGATATCAGAATGCTCTGAAATTCTCGGGGCACAGATATTAAAATCATAAACTTCCTGAGGATCTTTTCCCATAATAATGAGCCATCCGGTATTCAGCGCCATCATAATATCAGAATGGTCGCATTTGATATCCAATGGTCCTGAAACCGTACGGTTGACTACATTTAAAACCATCGGAAAACGGGTTCCAGACTGAACCGGAAGCTGCTCAAGAGCATAAAGAAGTCCGTTTGCGCTGGTGGCATTCAAAACTCTTCCGCCCGCGGTGGAAGCTCCGTAACAAATTCCCGCTGCTCCATGTTCTCCGTCTCCGGGAACCATATTGACTGTATTTTTACCTTTTGCTTTGAGTTCATCTAAGTATTCAGCAATCTGAGTCGATGGAGTAATCGGGAAATATCCCATCACATGGTAATTAATCTGACTTGCCGCTAAAGCTGCCAGCTCATTACCGCTTTCTACCATAAAAACTTGTTCTTTTTTGGACATGCGTTTCTCCTTTCTTTCAGATTTATTTGTGATTCTGAGCCATATCAGATTCGCTGAACAGTTTCACAGTCATCGCCTTGACATCGTGCTCGGTTTCCACCCCTTCGGTGAGAGCCTGTTTCGGACAAATGACAACACACTTGAGACAGCCTTTGCAGAATTGATAATCAACTCCTTTCATAAACATCTGACCGTTTTCTTCTTTGAAAACAATACAAAGATCAGAACATACGACATCACACAGAGCACAGTTGATACATTTATCCTTGTGAAACACAGGAATCATTCCGCTTCTTCCTGCTGAAAGGTCTTTATTGACCGTATTTCCAGGATTTGGAACAATTCCGCCCGGAATCTGATTCGTATATCCGAGAGCCGGATCTGCTTTCACGAATGGTTTGAAAGCATAGTCTTTTTTTAAAGCCACTTCTTTCAGATTCAATTCGTCATATCCCTTCTTAATTGCATTTATATTTGCTTTCAAGAGGTCCGGGTATTTTGCTCCGATAATTTCTTCAAAAATCCCGTTAATATGTTCGAGCGTAATAAAACCTGCCGCTTTTGCAATCGCACCGAGAATAATCCCGTTGATTTTGACCTTTGCTTCAAGAGCAATACCAGTTGCGTCAATACTTGCGATTTTTCCCTTTGGAATCTTCAAGATGTCTTGAAGTTCTTCAGGAGATTTTCTGGAATTAACAATAATCACCGTATCTTCAGTACAGCCTAAGGTAACAGGCATACTTTTGATCAGGTTTTCATGGAAAACAACCAATATATTGGGGGTTTCCACCGGACTATTGACTTTAATAGGTGTGTTCGGCTCTGCAAATCGAATAAATGATTTAACAGGGCTTCCTTTTTTTTCTGACCCGTAAGACGAAAAACTGGAAACATTGAGCCCCAGATATTTCAATCCCGCTTCGGCCAGCATTTTTCCCGCAAGGTTTGCTCCCAAACCGCCAATACTCTCAAACCGGATCTCATAGAGTCCGTATTTATCAGTTTTGGGTAATATAGCCACTCCGTCCTCCTTGTGTTTTTTGTACCAGATTGGCACCTATTAAGCAAAGATTTTCCTTTTTAGAAATTCTTACATAAAATTTATTACAAAAATTTTAAAAAGCAAGTTTTAATAAGATTGATATCAATATTTTACTGTTTTCATCAGAGTTAAAAAAGACCTGTTCCTGACTTTAAATATAAAATTTATTCAATAAAGTATAGTTTTTTTTGATATAATATTTACTAAATTCTATATTTAAAAACAAATAAAAAAAATTAGTTTTTTTTTAAGGAGATAAAGCATGAAAACAGCGGTCATTCTTTTTGAGAATTTAGAAGAAATAGAAGCTTTTACCCAAATTGACCTTTTACGGCGTGCAGGGATTCAAGTCGATACTTACGGATATAAAAATAAAAAACTGACCGGAAGCCATAAAATAGTCTTTGAATCAGACTTTGTTTTTAAAAAATCTTCCGATATTCACCCTGAAGATTATCATGCTCTAATTCTTCCCGGAGGAAAAGGCGTTTATGATCTGGTTGACGAGAAACCGGTTCTTGAAGTAATTCAAAACTTCAAATTCTCTGAAAAAATCATCTTTGCCATCTGCGCCGCCCCCCTGCTTTTAGACAAAGCCGATGTATTGGACTCAAAATCTTACACTTGTTATCCAGGCACAGACTTAAAAATGAAAAATAAACTCAAAGAAAAATCAAAGACAGTCAAAAACGGGAATATCATTACAGCAGAAGGGATCGGTTCAGCGATTGAAGGTGCGCTTCTTTTGATTGAAATGCTTTTAGGAAAAAACAAAAAAGAAGAAATTGCAAAACAGATTGTTTATTACTAAAACAAGATTCCAAAGCCGACTCTTAAATTGACAAAATAATTGGTAAAACTTCCCTCTCCATTCAACACGCCGGTGATTTTTTTAAAAGGAAAGGCAAAATCCACACCCATATCAAAGACAACGGATGGAAAAAGAAGAAAACGGTCGCCGATGGATGCCTGGTAAACCAAAAGAGTTTTTTTACTTTTTTCATAAATCACCTTATCGGAAATCAGCGTATCCAGCCAGATATACTCTATCCCGAGCCCGGCATAAAACATATTTTCAGGGTTGGTATAAAAGAAAAACTGGGGCTGAAAAAAGAAAGCATTGATGTCTCTTGTTGCTTCTTCCGGAAAATAGGCGTCATAAGTCGATTCCACGCTCTTATCGATTCCCTGAATGCTTCCAGTCAAAGCCCCTCCAGAAACCATTAAAAACCTGTTCAAACGAAAAGAAGCTGTAATGGAATATGCTTTATAAGTTTCAGCATAATGATTATGATCACCGCCGATATAAAAATGATTGATAAAAGTAATTCCCGGCGTAACAATCAAACGATAGCCATAGGAATGACAGGCAAATAACAGAAAGAAAATAAATAAGGTCAGTTTTTTTTTCATTTTTTTTTATTCATATTCCTATAAAGATAGATAAACCACAGTACAATCATCATCAGAAAAAAAACCGGGAAAGTGGATAAAAATTGATCCAGCCCGATTCCAATTCCGATTCCAGCTAAAAAAGAAAGAAGATAATTCATGTTTTTTTTACTGGCATATTTGATTTTTCCGATCCTGCTCATGCCCGAAAGGCTCCATTTCAAGGACTCTTTTTGCAATTTCACAGGCATTTCCCTTGTCTTTTTTCACATCAAACAAATAATCCCGCAAAGCTTTCAACCCTGAAGGGCTTCTTGGGAGAAGACTCAAATGCTTGACAATATGCTCCCAGACATCCGCCCACCGGTTTAAATCTTTGTAAACCCTGATCAGGTGCATTTCAGCGAATATCATAGTATAATAATGAAGCATATCCTGCGGACACTTCTTATTTTGATAAATTTCAACTGCTTTATTTAAATATATTAAAGCATTTGCATAGTCTTTCTTTTTTCTGTAAAGATATTTTCCTAAAAGCACATTGACACGGAGATTATTCGGATTCATAGAAAGGACTTTATGAAAAAGCTCAACGCCTTTTTTTTCCGTTCCGCCGAAAAGAGGAATACTATCGGTTTCGATTTGGTATTCCGCCTCTGTGAGCAGTGCATCTTCGTCTTTATCATTGATATCCAGAATATCGTCATTAAGCCCGACCGATTCTTTCAAATAAGAAAGCCCGTCCAGCTTCCCCCCTTCCTTATGCTTGATAAATCCGCCTACTTTGGCAGAAGCATAGGAAAACCACCGCAGAAAATCAACATTTTCATCATTCTTATCCACCAGCCTTTCAAAAATATCATAGGCTTTTTGATAATAGGTCCGGATATATCCTTCGTAATAAAACTCCCCGATAAAATAGTAGCATTTCCCAAGAAGCAACATGTATTCGTCTTTTTTGGACTGCAGGGTCAGATAGCTCACAATTTTAAAAGCAGTCAAAAGATCGTGCTTTTCATCCAGATAAGAATTAGCCTTTTTAAAAAGCTCGGCTTCCCCTATTCCCCAATCCACAGGAATATTTTCAAATTTTTCCAAAACTTTAATTCCAGCCTTCCCCAATAAATCCTGATCTTTCTTTCCCGCTTGATTCATGGTAAAAAAATCAATTCCGAAAACCGGAAGACCTAAAAAAACTATAAAAATAAAAAGCATTTTTCTTGAAATCATCTTTATCTCCTTTTTTTGTTTTTTCATTTAAAAAAGATTGATTAGTGTTAAATTTATTAATCTTATTTCCCAAAATGAAAAGGAGTTTAAAATGACTTTCGAAAAACAGATAGAAATCCTGAAAAAAGGCGCTGTTGAAATCATTCCAGAAAATGGCCTGCAGGAAAAACTCGAAAAAGCAAAAAAAGAAAACCGTCCCCTTATTATAAAACTCGGAGCCGATCCATCCGCTCCCGACATCCATCTGGGACATACTGTTCCGCTTCGAAAATTAAAGCACTTTCAAGATCTGGGGCACCAGATTCAGTTTCTGATCGGAGATTTTACCGGAATGATCGGCGACCCCACTGGAAAATCCACTACCCGCAAGCAGCTGACTAAAGAGCAGGTTTTAGAAAATGCGGAAAGCTATAAAAAGCAGATTTTTAAAATTTTAGACCCTGAAAAAACCCAGATTGTTTTTAATTCCGAGTGGCTTTCTCCCATGAATTTCGAAGATGTCCTGAAACTCACCTCAAAATATACCGTAGCCAGAATGCTGGAAAGAGACGATTTTTCCAAACGCTACAAATCAGGAACCCCTATTTCCTTAGTCGAGTTTATGTACCCCCTGATACAAGGCTATGATTCAGTTGCTATGAAAGCGGATATTGAGATCGGAGGGACGGATCAGAAATTCAACCTTCTGGTAGGCCGCGACCTTCAAAGAGAATACGGACAGGAGCCTCAGGTGATTATTACCCTTCCCCTTCTGGAAGGAACCGACGGGGTCAACAAAATGAGCAAATCACTGGGCAATTATATTGGTATTGATGAAAAACCTTTTGATATTTTTGGAAAAATCATGTCTATCAACGATGAAATCATGTGGAAATACTTTGAACTGGCCACTGAAATTTCTGTTTCAGAGATTGAGGAAATGAAAGTGAAAGTCAGTCAGGGAGAGAATCCAAAAAACCTGAAAATCAAGCTTGCAAAAAATATTGTCGCGCAGTTTTATTCCGAAGAAGAAGCATTGAAGTGCGAAAAAGAATTTGAGGAAGTCTTCAGCAAAAAAAACACGATCCCGGATGATACGCCTGAAATTATTCTTGAAAAAGCAGTTCTGATTATAGATTTGATTGTGGAACACCGCCTCGCCGATTCAAAATCAGAAGCGAAAAGACTGATTCAGCAGGGAGCTGTGAGTTTTGAAAACAATAAAATCAGCGCTCTGGATTTTCTTCTTCAACCGGCAGACGGAATCCTGAAAGTGGGAAAACGGAGATTTTTAAAAATAAAAAAAGGTTAAAAAAATTGAATTACTATTTGCTTTAAGCCTGTCTTAACTATAAATTTTTACACAAAAAAAAGGAGTTGTTTATGAATGTATTCGTATTGAATTGCGGAAGCTCTTCTTTCAAATACCAGCTGATTAACATGAAAACTGACGAACTCATGGCAAAGGGACTGGTAGAAAGAATTGGAATGAAAGATTCTATCTTAAACTATGAACCGGCTAAAGGCGGAAAAGTAGTAGAAACCAAAGATATTCCAAACCATGAAGACGCAATCAAAAAAGTTCTTGAAAAACTGATTGACCCAAAAATCGGCGTCATCAAAGACCTCAAAGAAATCTCAGCAGTCGGGCACAGAACCGTCCACGGAGCCGACAAATTCGGCGGCTCTATTCTCATCACTGATGAAGTGATTAAAGGAATGGAAGCCTGCATCCCTCTGGCTCCTCTGCACAACCCCGCAAACATCACCGGAATCAAAGCAATGATGCACGCTCTTCCGGGAGTGCCGAATGTAGGTGTCTTTGACACTGCCTTCCACCAGACCATGCCTGCTGAATCCTATATCTATGCAATTCCTTATGAACTCTATGAAAAATACGGAGTCAGAAGATACGGTTTTCACGGAACCTCTCACCGGTTTGTTTCCGAGCAGGCTGCAAAATCTTTAGGCATCGCAAAAGATCAGTTTAACTGCATCACCTGCCACATGGGCAACGGAAGCAGCTTTACAGCCATTAAAAATGGAAAATCCTATGACACTTCCATGGGAATGACTCCTTTGGAAGGACTCGTGATGGGAACCCGCGCAGGAGACTTAGACCCGGGAATTTTCAATTATTTGAAAGCAAATGCGGGAATGAGCGTAGAAGACATTGACAATATGCTGAATAAAAAAAGCGGACTCCTTGGTATATCAGGGGTCAGCTCAGATATGAGAGATATTGAAAAAGCGGCTTCTGAAGGAAATAAAAGAGCAGAACTGGCAATTGATGCCCTGACTCACAGAACCATCAAATACATCGGCGCCTATGCCGCTCTTTTAGGCAGAGTGGACGCGATTATTTTTACCGGCGGTATCGGTGAAAACGCGATTGATTTCAGAGCAAAAGTGGTTGAAAGACTCTCCGCGCTCGGAATTAAACTCGACAAAGAGAAAAACAATGTCAGAGGAAAAGAGCAGATTATTTCCACTGCTGATTCCAAAATCAAAGTCATGGTTTACCCAACCAATGAAGAATTGATGATTGCCCTCGACACAGAAGAAGTCGTCAGCAAAAGATAATTTTTGTGAATTAAAACAGCGGATAAAATTCCGCTGTTTTTCCTACTCTTATTTCATCACCGGAATATTTTTAAACTCCACAAAAAACTGTTTATAGTCATGAACACCATAAAGACAGACTTTCAATAAGCTGATTTTAGAAAAATTGCTTCCTTTGTTTTCAAAATAAATTTTAACTTGAACCGGAATTTTTTGAACATAGAGATTGCGCAGGCTGTTTAAATTAAGGGCTTTTCCGGCCGCCTCCACTTCCTGAGACATGTATTTTTTTCCTTCCATATCATACAGTTCGGTGTAATAACGATGGTTATAATCAATAAAAATATCCAGATTATAATCAATTTTTTTCAGGTTGGTAAAAGTCAGGTAACAGACAGGCCGCTCATCATCCCCTATCCGGCATCCATTCAGCTCAAATAAAAATCCCTGTATCTTTTTTTTATCAATAATCCTGCTTGGAAAATCGTCTTCCGAAATTTCACTCGCCCCGTCATTATTACTGTCTTCAACAATTTCCTTTTCCTGTTTCTTTTCCTTTTTGCCTTCATCCTGACCAATCAGCCCTTTTAATTTTCCTTGATTTGCAAGCTTCACACTCATGGAATAAATCACCATTCCGCTTTCTGCGTCCACTGTCCTCACGGTCAGGATTATTTTATCCTCCCCTACTTTCAAGGTTCCTAAAACAACCGCTTCTACGCCTGTTTTTTTTCTTATTTCTTTCAGTTCTTCCATTGTCAGATTGTGTTCTTGATTGACACCAAGAGAATCCGTCACAGCTTTATCCAGAATTTGAAATCCCAGATCAGCTGAATCGTAAATTTTTCCCTTTTGAACCATAAGCTCAGTCAATTTCCCGGCTAAAAAGTCTCCAACTTTTTTTTCCTGAAAATTTTCATCTTTGAAAGCAAAAACAGCCAGTTTCTTTTTTCCTGAATCCGCAATTTTTCTTCCCATTTTTACAGCAATATTTTTCAATTCTTTTTCATAACCATTGGCTTCAGTGATCAAAAGAATAGAAAAAAAGAGCGTCACAACAATCCATAATTTTTTTTTCATTTTTTTGATTCTCCTCATTTATTTATTCTATAGAATATAATAATAACTAAATCTTTAAAACAAAAAATACTTTAAAATCTGCTTGAAAGTTTAAAAAAAGAAATTTATATTTATTTGTTAAAAAAAACTTGATATATTTAAATAAAAATAATATTTTATTTATTTTTGTATTTTATAGGAATTATTGCTATTGTAAATTAAGATAAGATTAGTTTTTTACTCTTTCTTTCAATAAATTTATTATTGAATTGAGAGTGTAATTTTTTTATATACTAAAAGGAGGCATTAGAATGGAAGACGAAAGAAGAAGAAAAAAACAGCTGCGGGAAGGGATTGATTTTATAGAAGATTTCATGAACCAATTAAAAAAAGATAAACCTGCCGGTGTCGATTTAAAATCAGTGGATGAGTCTTTGAGTATTTTAAAACTGATTATTCAGTCAGTCAGAGGATATCACGCTTCTGTCAAAAATCTCCTTTCTTCATTTGAATTACTCTACGAAAATATGGAAGACATTGATAAATAAATAAAAAGCTGAATAATGGAATAAATTATTCAGCGGTCTTTTATTTATTTTTCTCATGCTTTCCATGATCTTTAAATTTATATCAGGATTTTTTTTTGGAAAATAAAAATAGTTATCATGAAATTGAAATAAAAATGCCTTCAAACTATCAAGAGCCGGCTCTTAAAAAAGAAATTGCCCGTCATTTAAAAATTAAAGAATTTCATTACCATATTTTAAAAAAAAGTCTGGATGCTAGAAACAAGAAAAATATCTTCTGGCTCCTCCGGCTGGCTGTATTTTCGCCCGAACTTCCTTTCAAGCTCCCCCCTCTTGAAAAAAAACTTGAAATCCCTTATCAAAAAAGAAAGAAAAGGGTGGTGGTGGTCGGGATGGGACCGTCCGGATTTTTTGCTGCTTTAGTCCTTGCCCAAGCAGGTTTTGAAGTCAAAGTACTTGAACAGGGAAAAGCGGTAGAAGAAAGAAAAAATGATATTGAAAACTTTGAGAAAACAGGAATTTTAAATCCTTTATCCAATTATTCTTTTGGAGAAGGAGGCGCAGGCGCTTTTTCTGATGGTAAACTGACTTCCAGAAACAAACATATTTCTCTTGAAAGAGAATACATCTTAAAAACATTTATTGAAGCCGGCGCCCCGCCTGAAATCGGATATCTGGCTTACCCTCATATTGGAAGCGATATACTTTATCAAATTTTACCTGTTTTAAGAAAACAACTTTCTTTATACCAGGCAGAAATTCTTTTTCAGTCAAAAGTGATCGGATTTGAAAAGAAAAATAACCGCGTTGACTCTATTCAGACAGATTCAAAAGAATGGGAAGCCGATGATTTTATTTTTGCGCCCGGGCATTCTTCCTACCATACTTACCGGCTTTTCCTATCTCATAAAATTCCTTTTATTGTCAAGCCTTCCGCTATTGGTGTCAGAGTGGAACACCCCCAAAAAACGGTTAATTATTCTCAATGGGGAAAAGAATCGCTTCCTGGAGTCAAAGCAGCGGAATACAAACTGACTTTTCAGGAAAAAAACTCTCTTCCTGTCTATTCGTTTTGCATGTGCCCGGGAGGGAAAATTATTCCGGCCGCTTCTGAAACAGGGCAAAGCATTGTGAATGGAGTTTCCAACTATCAAAGAAACTCATCTTTCGCCAATTCGGCTGTTGTAGCCGGATTTCATCTCAAAGACATTTTGAATCAAGATATCAAATCTGTTGATGCTCTTTTATGGCTCATTGGTCTTGAAAACAAATTTTTTGACCTTAAAAAATCTTATGAAATTCCAGCCGCAAAAATAGAGGATTTCATCAAGAAAAAAGTATCTTCAGCTCTTTTGGCTTCCAGTTATCCTTTTTCACTCTTTCCTTATGATTTCGACCAGCTTTTTCCTGAGGTCATTGCCGAAAGCTTGAGAAAATCGATGATTCAGTTTTCTTCTAAAATCAGGGGATTTGAAAAGGGGCAGATGATGGGTCTGGAAAGTAAAACATCTTCATTGATTCAGGCAGTCAGAAACAGCGAAGGGCTGATAGAAGGATTTGAAAATCTTTATATTACAGGTGAAGGAAGCGGTTTTTCCGGGGGAATTATCAGTTCGGCCGCAGACGGAATCAAGGCTGCAATTGGAATTATTCAAAAATATTCTTGACAATTCTTTTTTTTTGCTTTCTATATAGAGTTAATATCATTAAATTTAAAAATTAAATGAAAATAAAATAGAGCAAAACAAATGGAAGATTTTAATATTCAAAACATTCTTTTTTATCCGGAAACACTTTCTATTGATTTTTTAGAGCCTGTTATCCAAAAAAAAGAAGTCACTCAAATCCCTTTTCAAAAAATCGATATCCAGTCTATCAATAAAAAAAATAACAATGTTTTTATCATTGATAAAAGTTTTTTTCTTCATCCTGAAAATACAAGTCTTTTTTCAATTCTTAAACAAGAAAGCCTGCTTGTCCTTGCCGATGAAAACAATCATTTTAATATACCTGAGAATTTAATTTACCAGTACATTCATCCCGCCTATCCGAAAAGCGCATTTATCAAAACAGTTTCCAATGTTTTTAATACTCTCGATCAAATCAAAAAATTAAAACAGACCGAAAAAGAACTGATTATCGCAGAAGATAAAATTGACGAACTCCAAGCTGTCGGACTGGCAATGTCCACTCAAAAAGACAGAAATATGCTCTTAAATATTATTGTCAGGCTTTGTATCGATACAACGGGCGCCGATGCCGGAACCCTTTACCTTTTGGACGATAACCCTGAAGATCAGAATGAAAAAATTCTCCGTTTTATGGTCAATCAAAATTTTTCACTCAATATTCAGTCAGTTCCATTCACTATGCCTCTGGATAAAAAAAGTCTTGCCGGATATGTTGCCATCACTCATAAAATTCTCAATATTAAAGATTCCTACAGTATTCCTGAATCGGAAGAATTTCTTCACAGCAAGAGTTTTGATGAAAAATATAATTATATCACCAAAAGTATTCTGACTTTTCCCATGCTCAACCGGAAAGACGAGGCAATCGGCGTTATTCAGCTGATCAATAAAAGAAAGCACATTGATGTTGTTTTAAAAGATAAAAACGACTTTGAAGAATTTGTGGTGCCTTTTAATGAAATTGATGAACGCACTGTGTCGGCTTTAGGCTCACAAGCAGCGGTCGCTTTAGAAAATACAATGCTTTATGACAGTATTCAAAAACTTTTTGAAGGATTTATCAAAGCCAGCACCAAAGCGATTGAAAGCCGGGATCCGACTACCAGCGGTCATTCGGAAAGAGTGGCGTTTTATTCGGTCGAACTTGCGAAAGCGGTTTCAGAAACCACTTCGGGAAAATACAAAGATACTTATTTTAGCCCTGAACAGATTAAAGAACTTGAATACTCAGGACTTCTCCATGATTTTGGAAAAGTAGGAGTCAGAGAAGATGTTTTAATTAAAGCAAAAAAGCTTTACCCGGATGAGCTCCAGGCTATTTCCTACCGTTTTGCGTTTGCCAGGCAAAATATACTCATTCAAGCTCAAAATGAAAAACTGGCAACAGCAAAAATTGAAAACCGTGAGGAATTCGAAAAAAAATCCCTTGAGATTGATCAGAAAACAAATGAAAGCCTTCAAAAACTGGATCATTACCTTGAGGAAATCAAAAGAATCAACGAACCGACTGTTTTAAAAAGTGAGGATTTTGGCATTCTGGAAGAAATCGAAAAAATCAGTTGTTCGAATGAGTGTGAAGAAACCGATAAACTTCTGACACCTGAAGAATTGAAAAAATTAAAAATCCCAAAGGGAAGCTTAAGCGACGAGGAAAGAAAAGAAATAGAAAGCCATGTTCTTCATACTTACGGATTCCTGAAAAACATTCCATGGACCAGCGAAATGAAGAATATTCCTGAAATAGCCTATTCCCACCATGAAAAAATCAATGGAAAGGGTTATCCGAGAGGGATTTCTGATAAAGATATCCTTGTACAGGGAAAAATTATGGCTATTGCCGATATCTACGATGCCCTGACCGCATCCGACCGCCCCTATAAAAAAGCGCTTCCTGTAGAAAAAGCGATTCATATCCTTGAAATGGAAGTAAAAGATAATCATATTGATAAAGAACTTTTAGATATTTTTGTTCAAAATAAAATCTATGAAAAAACCCGTATAAAAATAGAGGAATAAGAGCTGGAAACTATTTCCAGCCCTAGTTTTATACTTATTGAGAACTCATTTCCTCAGTTTTTAAAATCGGAATCAGAATAATTTCCACTCTCCGGTTCATTGCCCTGTTATCTTCTGTATCATTGGGAGAAATCGGTCTAAACTCGCCATATCCTGTAGCGCCTAAAAAACTAGGATCTATCCCGTTTTGCTGAAGAAAGCGTACCACCGATATTGCTCTGGCAGATGACAATTCCCAGTTGGAAGGAAATTTATAGGCTAACACTGCGCTGATTGGTACATTATCCGTGTGCCCCTCAACAATAATTTGTTTATCTTTAATACTTTTCAGAATCTTTGCCACTGAAGCCAAAACTCTTTTTCCCTTTCTTTTGATTTCTGCGCTTCCCGAATCAAAAAGGATTTTATCCACCATATTAATCGTCAGTTTATCTTTCAGCTGGGTTACTGTGATTTCTTTCCGGTTAATCTCTTCTTTCAGCTCGGATAAAAGATCCCCGTAAGTGTTTTTCAGCTTGGCAATTTCTTCTTCTTTCTGCTTGATTTTTTTCGACTCTTCTTCTGAAAGCGATGCAATTTTCTGATTCAGTTCTTCAATCGAATTTTCTTTTTCCTTGATTTGATTTAGAAGATCATTATTTTTATTTTCCATTTCCTTGATTTGATTTTGAAGTCTTGCAATTTCATCACTGAGTTGATTTTTTTCAGAATTCATGGATTTTGAGAGATTGGCATTTGATTCTTTCAGTTTGGCAATTTCAGTTTTCAAGTTTTCAATTTCTTTTTTCAAAGCGCTGGCTTCATTGTCTTTTTTATCAATTTCATCGTCTTTCTTGAAAAGATTTTGATTTTTCAATGCTAATTCTGATTCAAGGTTTTTAATTTTCACCTCTCTTTCAGTAATCATATTTTCTTTTTCTTTAATACTTTCTTTTAATTTCATCATATTGGCAGCCAGAGTATCTTTTTCGCTGCTCATAGTGGATTCCAGCGTCTTTTTTTCATCGCTCAGCTGGGCAATCTGGTTTTTCATCAGATTCACTTCTTCCTGGAATGCAGAAGCTTCTTTTTCTTTCTTATCCAAAGCGTCTTCAAGATCCGCTCTTTGTTTTTTCAATGCATCCAGTTCTTCAGGCTTGATATTCGGTCCGCAGCCGAAAAAAGAAATAACTATTCCCACCACAATAATTAGTTTTTTCATTTTTCCTCCTCGATGATTTTAGAGTTATTCCTCAAAAAAATTTCATATCTTTTCTATTATAAAAAATTACTGTAAACAAAGCGTTAAAACAAATAATATTAAGAAAATCGAGAGGGATTTTTTTCTGTGGCAGTATTTTTTGGGTTATTTTATTTGCAAGTTTTTCTAACCTATCGTTTTCTTATTTCTCTTATTAATCCATTTCTCGTTTTAATCGAATATTCTTTATTTCAGATTTTCCTGAGGGTGGCAAATCCAAACCCCCTAACCCC
>MIAO01000120.1 GCA_001829155.1 Spirochaetes bacterium GWB1_36_13
ATAATAAACCTTCAGCGCCGAAATCGACAACACGCTCGACTCTTGAAACCCGTTGGTCTCCAGATCGAAAACGGTAAAGAAGGGGTGGATATTTTTCATCATTTACCTCAATCAGCAATATCAGGAATAAAAGATAATATTTCTGATCTCTAAAGATAAATAGACTGTTCTTGATGAACTGTTTTTGGTTTTACCCGAATAAACCTTATTCCAGATTTTTCCAGCGGGTTTCAAATCCAAATTTGTTTCTGAATATTTTGTATGTTATTTTTAATGAAATGAGGCATATAACTCAGAAAAACAATCAGCCTGTGCCGGATCAATGATGATGCAAGATGGGTACTGCGTAAAATAACCGAATTGAAGGAATGAAATGCGTATATCACCCTTAAAACGGATTGTTTTACGCATTGCGTATATATGGAGTTAGGCGAAAAAAATTAAACAAGGAGAGAAGAATATGGAATTATTAACATTACTTGGACAAATAGGTTTAGGAGTAGCTTCTAATGCTGTTTATGATTTAATAAAGAAATTTTCAAGTCAAGAAAATAAAACCTCAGAAGTTGATTTTATAAAAGAGCTTACTAATGTTTTAGAAGTTAATGGGGTTAAAATGGAATCACAAAAAATAATTCAGGCTTTAGCAGAAAACGGTTTTCTTAAAATAGAAAATTCAAATTTTTATGCCAAAGAATCTATGGAGTATGGAAGTTTGTCTGGTAGTTCTTTAATAGGCAATAATTCTTCGTTTACAACAGATAAATCTGCGGTAAATTTTAACAATGGGTCTTTTATGCATACACAAGGGACTGCTTTTATAAAGCAAGACGAGGAAGGTAATATAAAATTTTGTATGGGTAAAGATAAATAGTATTAAATTTCTTCGCCTAACTAAGTGTATACGCTTCAGCTTTTTTTTCAAAAAAGCTTCGGGTTGAGTACAACCACATTTTTGCTTCGCAAAAACGTCGTATACACAGAATCGTTGTGTGTAATCATTTTTTTCCTCTAAAAATGGAAGCAGAGAGATTATGAAAAAGGAACGAAAATTTAATTTTTTATTTTTTAAAAGGAGGGGGAAGCGGTATATTTGCTCCAAGTATTCGCAAAAATGATTTATTTGATTTTACAGATGGAAAATAAAGAGAAATACTCTATACTAAATACAAACTTTAACTTTTAAGGATATAAAACTATGGCACAAAACATAATGCAATATGAATCAAAAATCTGGGCAACTGCGGATCTTCTTCGTGGTGTTGGATTTAAAGAAAGCACATTTCCAGAATTTATGATGCCGTTTTTCGCTTTGATGATGGTTGAAAGTCGTCTGATTAGAGAAGCGGACAAAGTCAGAGGTGATTTTGATTTACCAAATCAACTACAAGATTTCTTGTCAGAGGTGCAAGACATGGGACAAGGCTACAATGAATATATTTTGAAAAATAACAAATCACTGATTGATATAGTCAAAAATGATAAAACCTTTGATACTGATCTTGAATTATATCTCAAAAGTTTTGATCCTGAAACCCAAACCTTACTTGGGGTAAACAAAGGCGAACACGAAGAAAAATATCTTGATATTTCTGGTAAATCAGGACAACTTAGAAAAAAAGGCATCCTTTTTGCTTTTGTCAAAGCTTGGGCAGAAATTGATCTCAAACCTTTTGACAACTCTGAAATTACAACTTTGGAAGAACATATCAAAAGAAAATGGGCAGATATATCAGCAGAAACTGCTGGAGAACAATATACCCCAAATGACATCATCTCGCTTATTGGTGAAATCTGTGCTCACAAACTTCCAAAACAAGATACTTTCGTCACTGTGTATGACCCTGCTTGTGGTGGTGGGAACATGCTTTTTGGTGTAGAAGACAAAATCAAAGAAAAACTCCATAGACCAACCGCAACTTTTGGGCAAGACTGGAACGATGCTTTGTATGCTCTTGCCAAGATTGAAAGCCGTTTTCGTGAAGATTCTGATATTGCTTATGGAAACACTCTGACTACTATCCCCCATATTGCTAAAAAATTTGATGTAATCGTGGCAAATCCTCCTTACGGAGTGGATTGGAAAGGCTATGAAAAAGATATCAAAAACGATAAAACCGAAAGATTTGTCGCATTGCCGTCTATTTCTGATGGGCAACTACTTTTTACCCAACATATCATCTATCAACTTGATACAAATGGAATAGCTGTTGTCGTTCACAATGGATCAAGTCTTTTTAGTGGAGATGCTGGAAGTGGAGAAAGTCAGATCCGTAAATATTTTTTTGATAATGACTGGGTAGAAGCACTAATCCAACTGCCAACCGATGAATTTTTTAATACAAATATTTTTACCTATCTGTGGGTATTTAATAAAAACAAACCAGCAGAGAGAAAAAACAAAGTAATTCTCATCAATGCCAGTGATAAATTCCAACTCCTCAAAAAGAACAAAGGGAAAAAGAGAAAAGAACTCACCGAACAAGATCAAAAAGAAGTCGTAGAAGCTCTGAATAAATTTGAGGATAAAGACTTTGCCAAGTTATTTGATAAAGACTTTTTCTATTTCAACAAACAAGCTCTGATGCTGACCAATCTTGATGAAAATGGGAAGAGTTTGGAAACTTATTTGGGTGATAAAAAATCTCTCAAACTTGATCCAATCAAAATAACCAAAGACGATGAAATGATATTTGATAGTTTTGAGATAACAGAATATGAGGGAGAATATGCAGATTTACAAAGCTACAACAAAGAATTTTTGCAAGTAAAAATAAATGAACTGGACTACAAAGAACAGAATATAAAAATCCATACCAAAGACGGTATTTACTCTTTTAATAATGACAAAGAAACCATCATCAAAGAATCAAGCGAACAAAAACAAGAACTTGGTTGTGGTAAAATAATCATTAAATCCAGCTACAAAAAAGCGACAAAAACTCAAAGCGAAAAAATCGTAATAACTGTGGAACTCACTCCAGATTATCAAAAAGACTATGAGATTGTTCCATACAGTAGAATAGAATCAGAAAATCAAAAAAACATATCTGACTTTATGGCAAAGTATATCACCAAACCGTATGAACTGCTTGATAATACCGTTGGGGTAGAAATCAATTTTAATAAAGTATTTTACAAGCCTGAGAAATTAAAACCGCTTGATGAAATCGTTTCAGAGATCAAAACTCTGGATAATGATTTAAAACTTTTAGAATCTAACTTAGGATTATAATATGCAAATACAAAGATACGAAAAATACAAAGCATCGGGCATAGACTGGCTGGGAGAGATGCCAGAGGGATGGGAAGTGAAGAGGTTGAAAGATGTAATTTCTTCAAATGAAAAATCTTTGTCTAACAATGAAGATCCTTTTCTTGAAATTAAATATATTGATATTTCAAATGTTGGTACTGATAAATTAAATGATAAGCCAGAAGTTTTTTACTTTCAAGATGCTCCAAGTAGAGCAAGAAGAATCCCAAGAAAAAATGATGTAATACTTTCAACAGTCAGGACATATCTAAAAGCAGTATATTTTTTTGAAAACATTGAAGAAAATACAATTTGTTCAACTGGTTTTTCTGTTTTAACTCCAAAAAGAATCTTGCCATTTTTTTTGAAATATAGTGTCATAGGTGAAAGTTTTATTGATAATGTTATTAAATATTCAAAAGGTGTAAGTTATCCCGCAATCAATGATTCTGAATTAACTGCTTTACCTTTATTTTTACCAAACAAGCAAACCCAAACCGCCATCGCCAATTATCTCGACCAGCACACGGCTCTCATTGATAAAAAAATAGCACTCCTCAAAGTCAAAAAGCAAAGCTATACCCAGCTCAAACAAACCCTCATCAATGAAGTCGTTACCAAAGGACTGGATAAAACTGTAGAGATGAAAGACAGCGGGATCGAGTGGATTGGACAGATACCGAAGCATTGGGAGGTGAAGAGATTGAAGGATGAATTTAATTTACTATCAAGTGGAATTAAAAACTTTACAGGTAACAAGGAGTATTTATCAACCGCTTCTATTGGAGAAAATGAAATAATTTCTGTTCAAGAAACAATTACTTACGATGAAAGACCATCAAGGGCAAATATGCAACCAAGAATAAACACCGCTTGGTTTGCAAAAATGAAAGACACCAATAAATCTTATATTTTTTCCAATAAAGAAGAATGCGAAAAATATATCTTATCAACTGGTTTTTGTGCTTTTGATGTAAATAAAAATCATTTAAGTTTTATTAAATACTATTTAATATCAGGATATTTTATTTTTGAGAAGGATATGTATTCTTATGGAACTACACAATTTTCAATAAACGATACAAATATTAGCCAAATAAAATTTATTAAATTACCCAAATCCGAACAAATCGCCATTGCCAACTATCTTGACGAAAAAACCAGTAAAATAGACCAAATCGTCAAAAAGATTGATGAAAATATCCTTGCTTTGCAGGAGTTCCGCAAAATTCTCATAAACGATGTAGTGACTGGCAAAGTCAAAGTTTTATAATTTTAAAGGACAAACTATGAAAGAATTACAATTACAAGATAAATACCTCGTTCATTTCCTCTGCGAAAGGCAAGACGGACTTCAATTCAATGAATCCAAAGCCAACATCGTGTCAGATGAACTTTTTTTAGAATCTGATTTGATTTCTTTTTTATCGGAAACCGAACTTAATAAAGATAATTACAAAAAAGTTTTGAAGCAATTTGGCGGAGATGAAAAGAAACTTATCAAAGAACTTACCGCCGAGCTGATAGAGAGAAGAAAAGATGCGACCAATATGGCGATATTTATCAATAATAACAAAACCTTTACTTTCAAAGGGCTCAAATTTCATCTTTTTTATCCAAGCGGTGGCGAATTTGATGGAGGGAAACTCTTTGATAAAAATATCTTTTCTGTCGTGCAAGAGCTAACCTATTCTTTCAAACATCAAGGCAAAACTCTTTTTACTTTCCGTCCTGATATTTGCTTTTTTGTGAATGGAATGTTTTGGGGATATAGCGAACTCAAATCAAATTATAATAATCAATCAGCACACAAACAAGGCAGAAAAAAGATTGTCAAAGATTATCTGGAAGCAAGTTTGGAATATCTCAAAATCGCTCATGGAAATGATGTGAGCCAAACGATTAGAAAAGATTTTTTGAAGATTTTTGAAAAAGCGGTGCATATCACTACCACGGATTTTGGAGAAACTTATGTTATCAGAAATATTTCTAGGTATTTAGATGAAATCAAAGCTTTGCAAGAAGAAGGAAAGTATGATTTTGAAGACTACGAGAAAAAGGCAATGCACGATCTCAAGGCTTATCCTGTGAGTGACAAACATTTGGACAAAGTCGCTCAATTTGAAGAAGTATTCAAGGCTTTGTATAGCAAAGAGATGATAGAAAAAGAGATTTTGTATTATAACTTTATTGAAAGAGAAATAGTCAAAATAGGCAACAAAAAAGAAACCAAAAATGAAAAAGGTGTTTTGATAGCTCCAAGACCAAAGCAAAAATTTGGAACGGATAAGATTATTAAAAAGATTGATGAATTTTTGGCACACGAACAAGAAGATGATTATTTTTTGAAAAAGCTAGAAGCAGAACTTTCAAGACTGGGAATTTCTGAAACGAGAAAACAAGAGCTGATCGAAAAAAGGCAAAAATACCAAAACAATAAAAATATTTATTCCTTGCTTTTGCAATATGCTGCAGGGTTTGGGAAATCAAATATTATCGGTTGGAGCACATTACAACTCAAAGACCTCAAAAAAGATGGACACTATATCTATGATAAAGTGATGATTATTGTAGATAGAATCCAACTCAGAGATCAGATCGGCGACAAGATGTTCAATATGAATGTGAATAACAAGATGTATATTGAAGTCAGTAATAAAAAAGAATTTTTGGAAGCTCTTTCTAGCGATACGAGGATTTGCATCGTAAATATTCAGAAATTTAACAGTATCAAAGAAATTTTGACTTCTGATGTGGTAGAAAAATTGGCAACACTCAGAATTGCTTTTTTGATTGATGAGATACATAGATCAAATTCTGGAGCACAGCATGAAGAAATGATTAGTTTGTTTGATGAATTGCAAGCGAGTTTTGATAGTGAAAAATATGCAAAGACAAAAAGAAAGAAAAATCTGATTGTCGGTTTTACAGCAACTCCAAGCGATCATACTTTGGCAAGATTTGGAGAATACAACAAATATGCGGAAAGTGAAAAATTATGGATTCCATTTGATAGCTACACCATGAAAGAAGCTATTGAAGATGGGTATATTTTGAATCCTTTGAGAGGTATTATTCCCGTTTCTGCCAAGATGTATTTTGAAGAACCTGAAAATGCTTTGGAAGGTTTTGAGGGTGATACTGGCTATGAAGAAGAAATCCCAGATGATGAAGATACTGGAGTAGATATTGAGGGTAAGAAATATGCAATTAGGAAAAAGAAGATCTATGAAAATGATGAAAGAATCCAAGATATTGTAAGCAAATTTATAGTGCCAATGTTGCTCACCACTGTTTACCCTAAGATCAGAGGAACGGCAAAAGCTATGCTTGCGGTAAGTTCAATCAAAAGTGCTATCAAATACAAACAATCAATAGATAAAATCTATCAAGAAAAAGTAAAAGAAAAAAAATATCAAAGATTTGAAAATGCTCCAATACATATTGTATATAGTCCAAATCAAGAATACTCAAGTGCAAGTAATTTGAATGGAGGTTTGACAGAAGAAAAAGTCTTGCAAAATTTTGCTCTTGCAAAAAATGGACTGATTATCGTAGTAGATAAGTTGCAGACAGGCTTTGATGAACCTAAATTGCAAACTTTATTTTTGGATAAAGAAATTAGAGGCATCAATGCAATTCAAACAATTTCAAGAGTAAACAGAACAACTAAATATAAAAATGATTGTAAGATTGTTGATTTTTCCTACAAAAATGTAAATGTAGCCAGTATCAAAAAAGCATTTGAACATTTTAGTAATGTTGTAGTGAGTGATTTTGATCCACTGGGAGAAGAAAAGATTTTGGGTGAAATTTACAAAGATTTACTGGTATCTGCTCCATATGAGAATAACTTTGAGAAGTTTCAAAAAGAAATAATTGATGCTCATAATGAGGCACATAAAATTATTAGTATTGAGAATAGCTTCAATAGTTGGATCAAAAACAATCCAAAACATGCAGGTGAACTCAAAAAGAAAATCAATCAATATTTTAGAATTTTGAATAATATAGAATATGTCATAGAGCTTGATAAAAAATACAGTGAGCAAGTTTTTCTAGAGTTTTGGAGAAGATTTAACAATGAATATAATGTAGTCAATAAGTCAGAAGAAATCGTTGATGATGTTATTATTTATTATGATAACAAAATCGGTATTATTGAAACCAAAGGCGAAAATGAAGACGATGAAAACGGAGAAAAGAAAAAAGTAAAAAGCAAAAAAACGGATTCCGAGCCAAAGCAATACAGATTTAATATTCTTGATGTAATCAAAAAAAGGAACGAAGCAGAAGAAAAAATTGAAGAACTGATCAAACAGTTTGAAGATAAGATTGAAAAACTATTTGAATTTATCGCTTTACCAGAAAACGGAAGAAGGCTTATTGCAAAGATGAAAGATAAAGGAAATGCTTTTAGTGAAGATGAGATTTACAGAGATTTTGATTTGCTTTACAAAAAATATGTAAGAAGAAATAAATCTGATCTTGGAGATTTCTTTGTAAAAGAAACAAAGGATTTAACAAGTAAGCTATGTGATGATTTTGAAGAGTGGAATGAAAACAAATAAGGTGTTTCGATTTTTTCAATTCACCCCCGACCCCTCTTGAAAAAAATCGAAACGGAAAAAATCTTATTTTATGAAATAATAATGAAAAGCAGAGTGAAAAAGAATAATAAGGAAAAAAATGCACGATCGCCTAACACGGACTATCCAAAATTGCTCCCTTAGGGTCGCAACTTCGGATCAGTCCGAAACATTAGCTGAAAGGCGTTAAGATTTAAATATATCTTTGCTTAATATTTGAGGAACTAAATGAACTATTTTGATATAAGTATTTCAATATATGGCGACTACATACAAAGCATTGAAGAGTTAATTAATGTTTTTGAAAATAATGATAATAGTAAAATACAAATACCATTTATTATTACAGCAGCGTCAGCTCTTGAATGTTTTTTAAATGATAAGCTTGAGATATATACATTCCGTTTCCAAAATGCCCCTAATGAAGAATATTCGAGTCAAGAAATAATTAGAGATTCATTATTTTCATTGAAATTTAAACAAAAGCTAGAAGCAGTAATTCCACTAATAACTGATAATAAGTTTTGTATAAATAAAAAATCTCAAATATATATCAATTTAGCAGAATTAATAACATATCGAAATAAGCTTGTTCATAATAAGCCACCAAGGTTATTAATACAAAATGAAAATGAATATGATGAAGAAAATAGACTGAAACTTTCAATAAATAAAAAACAACTGATTAAAACTATTGAAAATTCTAAAATTTGTATTTCATTAAATAAATGTAAAGAAATATTTAATGCATTGATAGAGTTTATTGATTATATTGATTCAGATGGGGATTGGAAGACAAATCAATTTATAAAAATGAATGTGGTAGAAAATAAATAACATAAAATGTTAGATTAATTTTTACGCCCATAAGCTAACACGCCATAATCGTTGTACCTTTGGCTTGGTCTTGCGGCAGATTTTACTACGCAAAACCTCCTTTATAGCGGAAATGTTAAGCGAAATTATAAAAAAAATAATATTTTTATGGAGATATTTATTATGAAATCATTTGTTATTAAGAAGATAAAAGGTTCATATTCTAAAGAATATTATAGATTAAGAAAAGGAAAATATCGAGCAATTTTTTTTCTTGAAAGTGAAGATATAAAAGTTGTGTATATAGGTAAAAGAGAGGAGGTATATGACAAATGGCAGTAACATCAATAAGATTTAATGAGGAAGAAGAAAAATTATTAAATTATTTAAAAAAAACTTATCATTGTGATGCATCTTCATT
>MIAO01000121.1 GCA_001829155.1 Spirochaetes bacterium GWB1_36_13
TTTTGAGCAGGCTGAAACGATCCACGATTCTTTCCGGGGCAGAATTTTACCTTTGGAAGGGAAAGTGAAGCTGGGCGGTATTCATCTTTCTCCGAAAGAAATTCGGGAAATTGAAAGAGTGGTCTATATCGCCTGCGGGACATCCTGGCATGCGGGTATTTTCGGGAAATATTTAATGGAAAGCCTTGCTAAAACAATCAGTGAATCCGAATATGCTTCCGAATTCCGTTACCGTGAACCGGTAATTCACCCCAAGGATTTGTTTTTTACAATCTCACAGTCTGGAGAAACCGCCGATACTCTGGCAGCGCTTAAACTGATTCATGAAAAAGGCGGTCAGGTTTACGGAATTACCAATGTGGTGGGAAGTTCAATTGCCCGCGAGACAGACGGGGGGCTTTATACCCATGCCGGAGTCGAAATAGGAGTAGCCTCTACCAAGGCTTTTACGGCTCAGCTGACGGCGGTGATTATGGTTTCTGTCCTTTTTGCAGATATTAAGAATACGATCCGTAAGGATGAAGCAGTCTCTATTATCGCGTCTCTTGAAAAACTTCCTGAAATGATTTCATCGTTTCTGAAAGACACAAAAGCAATCCAAGAGATAGCTGAAAAATATAAAGATTCCAAAAACGCCCTTTATCTGGGAAGAGGACTGAATTATCCGATTGCTCTGGAAGGAGCCTTGAAACTCAAAGAAATCTCCTATATTCACGCTGAGGGGTATCCTGCCGCTGAGATGAAACACGGTCCGATTGCCTTAATTGATGAAAAGATGCCTTGTTTTGTCATTGCGACCAAAGACTCTGTTTATGAAAAAGTCATTTCCAATATCAAAGAAATCAAAGCAAGAAAGGGAAAGGTCATTGCGCTTGCCAATGAGGGGGATCATGATATTGCCGAACTGGTGGATGATGTGATTTATGTCCCGAAACTGGATGTTCATGTCCAGCCTGTTTTAAATACAATTCCTCTCCAGCTTCTGGCTTATTATATTGCTTCGGCTAAAAATCTGGATGTGGACAAACCAAGGAATCTGGCAAAAAGCGTAACGGTGGAATAAAGAATTGAAAAAATATTGTTATGCGCTTTTTTTAAGCATTGTTGTTTTCACGCAAATTTCAGCTGAAAAAAAGCCTGACAACAAGCAGTACAGAGCAGAAGTTTTCAGCATCGCCGATGGAGATACGATTACAGTTTTGGTCAAGGGTCAGAAATTGAAAATCAGGCTTCACGGCATTGATACTCTTGAGGTGCATAATAACAAAAAAGCAAAAGAACAGAAAATCCTGTTAAAGAAAAAAACAGTGACTGAAGTAATGGAATGGGGTAAGAAAGCTAAACAGATGACAGCCGGCTTGATTCCGGCGGGAACCATTGTTTATTTAGAACTGGATAAAAAAAAAGTCGATAAATATAAAAGAGTGCTGGCCTATGTTTTTTTAGAGGACGGAAAAATGCTGAATGAACTTCTTCTTCAGGAAGGCTTGGCGCTTCCTTATGAGAAAACAATTAAAAGCTTGAAATACTCTGAAATTCTGATTAAAGCGTGGCAAAAAGCTGTTTTTGAAGAGAAAGGGATCTGGAAGAAATAAAATAGATTTTATTTTTTACACTTTTCTCGTTATTATTTATAATGTTTGAAAAAAATAAATTGAAGTCTGATAAAAGAATTGCTTTGATAATCAATTTGTTTTTATTTAACTTCAATTTATTTAAAAAATTCAGTATGAGGAGAAAAAATATGAACGGATTAAAACTTTTTATTTCTCTTATAATTTTTTCTGTATTTTTAGTTTCGTGCTCTGCACTGCCGACGAAAGAGTTTGAGCTGGCAAAAACAGAGCTGGATAAAGCGAAAAATAATCAGGCGCCTGAACTTGCCCAAAAAGAATACCAGGAAGCGGAAGGGGCTTATAAAAGCGCTGAAAGTTTTATGAAAGAAAAAGAAGGGGATAAGGCGAAGGAACAGTCTGTCAAAACTCTGGAAAAGTCAAGAATCGCAATTTTACTTGCGAAAGACATCAGGGCGGAAGAACAGATTAAAAAAGTAGATGCGCTTCTTCAGGATATCAAAGGCTTAAAGATTAAAGATCTGGATGTGAATCAGGATATTATCGCTGAGACAGAAGGAAAACTCGATCTAGTGAAGAAATTGAAACCGGCTGAGGATTTATTAAAGGACGCAAAAAAAGACTATCAAAGCGGTAAAGGACTGGTTCCAGCTGTTCAGCAGGCGATTCAAAAAGCTGAAGCCCTCCCTGAGGTAGATCAGTTTATCAATGCTATGAATCAGGCTTATGAGAAAGCTCTTGAGGCGGAAAAGCTGATTCAGAATGAAGTGGAAGCGTTTAAAGCTGCCGCTATTCAGGCAGAGGCAGACAAAGCAGCCGCTTTAGCAAAATTAAGAAGCGAGCAGGAGCTGAAATCGGCGCTTTATACAAAAGTAACCAAGGGAAACGAATTGGAAGAGCTTTTAGAAAAAGACTCATTTGTGAATGAATTTTATAAAGAAGAAAAAGACAAGGTTTTAGAAGCTTTCAGAGCTTTCAGAAAAATGGTTCAGGATAATCAGCTGGAAGAAGCAAAAAATGCTCTGAAGTCCGTGGATGATCTTCAGGCTTTCTATGATAAAATGAAAAATGAAAAAATCCTTCTGGGCGGAAAGCAGGCGGAACTCTCCAATAAAATGCTTTCAAAAATGAAGGGATTTTATCAGAAAGAAGCGGAATCTTATCTTGAAAAAGCAAAAAGACTCAAGGAAGAAGTAGAAAGACTCTATGGTCCTCAAAGCATGAAAAATAAAAAAGAGAATAGTGTTTCTTTTATTGGAATGAAAACTTTTATTGTTTCTCAGGAAGCGGGAATCAATGAGGGCGCTTCGGAAACTGAGAAAAAGGTTTCTGAAAATGAGGAAAAACCTGCAAATCCGGAAGGGATTATGCTGAAAAAGCTCGACGGGCTTTATCAGGATGCCGAAAGTTCTTTTGAAAAGGAAGAATATTCGGATTCAATTGAAAAAGCAAAAGAGGCTATTGAACTGGCTGAAAAAATGATTGCTTTGAAAAAGAAACTGGAAGAAGATAAAAATAAAAACAATACGACAAAAACAGTGGACAATACAGAAAAAGCTTCTTTTACGATTGTTTTTAAAACTTATAAAGTCAAATCAAAAGACTGTCTGTGGATGATTGCGATGAGAAAGGAATTTTACCGGAATGCGGCTTTATGGCCTTTTATCTGGTATGCCAATAAAGACAGGGTGAAAGATCCTAACATGATTTTACCTGGAACTGTCTTAAAGGTGCCTCTTTTTAAAAATGCAGAATAAAAAAAAGAAAACCGGTCTTTGTTTTTTCCCTGCTTTCGACTGGTCAATCAGCCCGACTCACCCTGAACGGGAAGAACGGCTTCTTTATACTTATGACCAGTTGAAAGAGGAAGGGATTTTTGATCTGGATGAAATAGAAGAAATCAACCCGTCTCTCATTCAGGAAGAACCTATTTTACGAACCCATATTTGTGTTCCCGATGTTTCTTCAAATATAACAGATTCTCATAAAATTGCCTGCGGCGGAGTACTGGCTCTGGCGGATCGGATCATGGAAGGAAGCTTGAAAAATGCTTTTGCTCTGGTCAGACCTCCGGGGCATCATGCGATGAAAGTGGTTTACGGCAACCGCGGGTTTTGCAATATTAATCATGAAGCGATTCTGGTGGATTACCTCAGGAGCCGCTACGGACTCAAAAAAATTGCGGTGATTGACACAGACTGTCATCATGGAGACGGAACCCAGGATATATTCTGGAACGACCCCAATGTTCTTTGTATTTCCATGCATCAGGACGGGCGGACTCTTTATCCCGGGACAGGATTTGTTCATGAGGCGGGCGGACCCACCGCTTACGGGAAGACCTTAAACATTCCCCTTCCCCCAGAGACAGGCGAAAAAGGTTTTCTCATGACGGTAAAAGACTGTATTCTTCCCATACTGGAGGATTTTAAACCGGATTTTATTATTAATTCTGCCGGACAGGACAACCACTATACCGATCCGATCACAAATATGAGATTTTCATCTCAAGGCTATGCCAGACTGACCGAGCTTTTAAAACCGGATATTGCGGTGCTGGAAGGCGGCTATGCGATTGAAGGCGCTTTGCCTTATACCAATCTGGGCATCCTTTTAGCTTTAGCGGGATTGGATTATTCTTTTGTCAAAGAACCGGATTACACACTGGAAAAAGTCTCAGAAAACAAAGAACGGGATCAGTATATCCAGGATGTTTTAAAACAGGTGGGGCAGGTTTGGAAAACGAAGGAAAAAGCGCGGGAAACATTTAAAGCAGATAAAGACGGATTTTTTTCAAGAACCAAAAGAATTTTTTATGATACAGACGGGATTTCAGACCTGCAGCTGGAAAAAGTAAAAGACTGTCCTCATTGCAGCGGGTTTAATCTGATCGATAGCAAATGCAGGGAAAAAAGAATTTCTGCTCTCGCCGTTATGATTCCTTTTCATTGCTGTAAAAACTGCCGTGAAGAAGCGCTTTATCTTTATGAAAAAGCATCTGGTTTTTCATATGTTTATTTACAAAATCAATTGGACAATGAGTTTTTAAAGAAAGGAGGAGTCATTTGAAAAAACAGAAAATCATGACTATTTTTTTTATTTTATTTTTATTGATAATAACAGGATGCCACCGGAAAGAGGTTTCCATTATCCTGGATTTGAATGAAAAATTGAAAGCTGCCGGCGGAAATGCAGAGGAAGCGAAAAAAGTTTTAAAAAATTATCTGGATCAGGAAACAGACACAATCAGGAAAGCGGTTTCAGATTTTATGAGCCTAGGCAATGAAGACAAGCAAAATAGTTTTCTTGAGTTTAATAATCAATATTATGATACTCTGAAAAACACTCTTTTTAAATATAAATATCTTGAAAACGATGATTTTAAGACTTTGTATGAGCTTTTTATCAAGGAAATGGGGCCTTTGCTGGGAGAGGAAAAAGATCTCTGAAAATAATTGAGGAGCGTAGTGTTTGAGTATTGAAGATCTTTATAAGACCAAACGGTTTCTTTTGTATGATGTTTTTTACAAAGATAGAAAAATTGTTTTAAATAATCCAATCAGTGTAAAAATTGCGTATCGGGAAGGTGTTTTTTATTTAGAGCATAAAGACTCTGAAATTACGATTTCCGCAAAAAACCTTCAGGAAGGATTAAATCTGTTTCAGGAAAAATTTTATTTTCTTTTTAAAACAGTTGAAAAAAGCAAGGAAAACAGCCGTGTTATCAAGAAGCTGAAAAAGTTTTTTGAAAAAACTGTGGTTTGTGAAAAGCTGACGACAGAAAAAAATGAGACAACCCAGTCCCATCATAACATTAAAAAATCTGAATCAGAAGAACAGAGCCTTTCAGAAGAAGAATATAAAACAATTTTTAAATCTTGATTTTAGATTGCAATTTTTGAAAGAAGAGTGGTAAATTTGATATGAGAGGAATTTGTATTTAAATGATAAGATAGAAAGAGGGAGAATCAATGCTTTTAGGATTTGCAGGGATCATAGCAGGTTTTTTTATTGCATTTGACCATTTTGTCAAATGGGAGCCGAAGATAGAGAAAGCAAGAAGTCTGATAGAAAAAAATAAAAAGTTTATCGGTATCGGCGCCGCTTTTATCGGATTATGGAAGTTTTTTGGTCCGGATGCGACGGAAGTGATTGATTACTATACTGCCAAGAGTATGGCTCCAACTTATTCTTTTCAGCCTTTTATCGGTGATTTAATTCCAGCCTTACTCCTTTTTTTGGGAGGATTTTGTCTGGCTCCGGAAATGCTGAACTTTTTTAATATTACAGATGAATCAAAAGAAAAAGTAAAATCAACGATGGATAAAATAAAAGTTTTTCTGGGTCTGGGAAATATTGTGATTGGACTGATTCACCTTTTAGTCGGACAGACAGTATTATTTTAAAGGAAAGGAATCCAATTGAAACTGCTTCTTTTTGAAGATGATCTTTTTGTCTCTGAATTAATCAGGGAGATATGCAGAAAAAATGAATTTGAAATTACTATTGTGCATTCAGCGGTAGAAGCGGTCAGCGACTTTAAAAAAGAAAAACCTGATCTTGTTTTGATGGATATTATGCTTCAGGGAAAAAACGGCATCCAGGCAATGAAGGAAATAAAGAAGCACATGCCTAAAGCGGTTGTGATCGCTATTACGGCAATGGCGATGCTGGGGGATAAGGAAAATCTTTTATCGGAAGGATTTGATGACTACATCCCGAAACCTTTTGATTTAAAACAATTTGTGGAAAAATTAAACTTATGGTATTTAAAAAAACAGTCCTGATTATTTTTTTTCTTTTGTTGTCAGTCTCGGTCTTTCCGAAAGACAATGATTATTATACTTTAAAAGAAAGAATTGAGTCTGAAGAAAATTTTCTGAAAGGCGTTTACCATTATAACAATATGGAATACTTAACTTCAATTGATTTTTTCAGAAAGTCACTGGAATATATTCCAGCCAATGACCGGGCAAGATACTGGCTTGGAAAAGCGTATTTGATGGCAGGGTATAAAGAATTTACAATTAAAGAATGGGAAAAAATTGTCCGCTTTGACCAGGCTGATATTCTTTTGAAGCAAAAACTGAAAGAACTTTATACAGAATCATTTCTGGAGAATAAAATTCCTGTCTCATCCAATACTCTTTTTGTTTTTCTGAAATATCTTTATGCTTTTCCTGGAATTACAGGAATTGAAACCGATAGTGATAATAATATTTATCTTTCCAGTTTTCTGAAAAATCTGATCGAGATCAGGAGCCCGAACTTTCTAGCCGAACAAAGCGTCAGTGTTTCCAAACCCATGGATATTGCCATTGAAAAAGACTGGCTGGCGGTTTCTTCTTTTGGGGATGACAGTGTTTATGTTTATGACAGAAAAAGCCTGAAAAAAATAGAAAGTATCGGAGAGTTTGGAATTAAGGAAGGGCAGTTTTCAGGTCCTGAGGGTCTTTGTTTTTCAAAAAACCTTCTTTATGTCAGTGACAGCGGAAATAACAGAATTCAGGTATTTCGTCTGGGCGGGGCAAAACCCGAACTTTATATGGTTTTCGGGAAAAAGGGAAAAGAAGCGGGGAATTTCAACCGTCCTGTTGATATAGCTTACTATCAGGATAAACTTTATGTTTTAGATTTTGGAAATCAGAGAATACAGATTTTTGATTTGAGCGGAAACTATCTGGATCAGATAACAGGGACTCTTTTAGAAGAGCCGAGAAAAGTGATTGTTAAAAACAATTTTTTTTATGTAGTGGATCAAAAAAACGGACTTTTAAAATATGATTTTGAAACAAGCCAGTTTCAAATTGTGAAAAAAAACGAACAGGATTTTCAAAAACCGGCAGCGGCTAATTTTGATAATAACGGAGTTTTATACATCGCAGATTTCTTTACCAACCGGGTGACAGCGTATGTTCCTGATAAAATGAAAATATCTTCATTGAAAGTAGATTCTCTTTTAACTTTAAATACAGGCTATCCTTCTATTGCCGTCAAACTCCGTGTGCAGGATATGAATGGAAATGATATGCCCGGGCTGTCTTCAGTCAATTTTAAAGTTTTTCAGGAAGGCGAGAAAATACCGGATATCAATCTATTCCCATTAAAACCGGACAATAATAAAATTTCGGTTGTGATTTTAAATCAGACTGATATGAGTATGATAAAATATAAAAAAGAAGTTTTGGAATATACGAAAAAAATTCTGGACAATTTAAAGTTTGAAGACAGGATCGCTGTGATTGATTTCGGAAGCGCTTTTAAGACTGTTCAGCCTTTTACGAATCAGAGGCTGAGTATCTTATCCTCTTTAGAAGAGGCAAAGTACACCGAAAACAAAGAAAGTAGTTTTGACTCTGCCCTTTATGATGCGATTACTAAAAATCTCAACAATGAATATTATAATGCGATTCTGATTTTTCAAGACGGAAAATTGAAAAATACATTTATGAAATACAGCTCTGAAGTGCTGGCAAACTATGCAAAAAATAACGGGATCCCTGTCTTTATTGTTTCGTTTGATGAGGGAGAAGTCACTCCATTGCTCAAGACTCTTTCTAAGGAAAGCGGCGGAGAATACCTGAATTTTTTTCAGTCCAATCAAATTTATTCTATTTTTGAGCTGATTCGGAAAAAACAGCCTCTTTTTTATCTTTTGACTTATAAAAGTCCTTTTTATAATCCAGTCATCAATAAAACCCACTGGCTGGATATCTTCATAGAATTTACCTATAAAAGCCTTTACGGAGCTGATAAAACAGGATATTATATTCCTTGATCAGGATGATGGATGATTTTAAAATCATCGTCGTATGAATCTTTATCTCCCGAAATGTCTTGAAAAAAATTCTTAAGCTGCGAAACAGGCCGATCCAGAAAATCAAATTTCGTCTGATTTTGAGGAAAAATTGATTTTAATTCCTGAAGGATTTTTTCAATATCCTGTATATCTTCAAGGGTTTGATTTTTGATTTTCAAGTTGAGTAAAGACTCGTTTTCTTCTTTTTTTAAAAGAACTGATTTAATTTTTTCAATCTTCTCTTTGAGTAAAATAAGATGATCATTGATATCCATATGAAGATGGTTAAAAATATAGTCGATATAATTTAAAGCTTCTTTGGCTAAAAGAAGGGACATTGTTCTATCCTTATGATTCATTCTATTATTAAAATAATACAAAATTTTAAAAAAAAGTCAATAAAAGTTCAAAAAAATCATCTTTCTATGAACTAATGTTTTCATTTTTAGTGAAACAGGTTTAAATTTAATGGAAGACAAATAGGAGCAGGCATGGGAGATTTCAATCAGTTTGAGGATTTTTTTGAGGAAGAAATCTTGACCGATCAGGATGAAAAGTTTGAAGAGCCTAAGCTTTATCAGGTTATTCTTCATAATGATGATTACACAACCATGGAATTTGTGATTGAAGTCTTAATAAGAGTTTTTCAAAAGTCATTTTCTGAAGCTGAAGTATTAATGCGGGATGTTC